>NZ_NEIQ01000005.1:0-385156 GCF_002112765.1 Pseudomonas sp. B6(2017)
GCTGGTGATCAACAACAGGTCGTTGGCCTTGGCGCTGACGCCCGGCCCCTCGGTGAAGGTGTCCACCAGGCCGATGATCGAGGACGTGGGCAGCGCGATGGTGCGTGCGCCGGTGTCCACGTTGGTGACGGTGACGCCGTGGAAAAAACCACTCATGGATAAGCTCCAGACATGAAAAAGCCCCGGGTGGCGGGGCTGGAAGAGAAGACGGTGCGCTAAGGCGCGGATATGAAAACGCCCCGGATGGCGGGGCGTTTAGGCGAGCAGGCCGGATAGCTACTCGGGGGCCGGTGGTCGATGTTGGCTCAGTGATGATGCCGAGCGCGATAAATCGACACCGTAATGTGAGATAAATGGCTTCAGAATTTTTTGCAGCTACTGCAACAGAATATCCAAATAGACTGAATCGACTTCAGGGGGCTGACGGCCATTCAATCGATGTCGGGAATCCTTTCTGCTGCTCGATGCGACCCAGATCAATTCGGTAATCCTTCCATCGATTGAGCAGATCAACCTCGGCCGCCGTGGCCTTCTTGCGGTCTACCGCGTCTTGCAGCGGATCTATGCGCAGGGTCGCAATTTTTAGAAGGTCATCCCGCGTAGCTTTCGCCAGGGTCAGCACCTCGGCTTCTGATGGCATCGGCAGCGGCGGCTGCTCAACTGAATAGACTTCAAAGTCGGGGTCCGGAAAGCTCTTACTCGGGTCCAACTTGTCAGGTTTCGGCCCGTCAACTGCTCGCCAGGCACTGCCATCTTTTCGCAATGCATATCCCATTACAGATTATCCTCAAAACCAAGACATATTAAAAAGGCTCGCGCCGTGTTATTTGCCCAATAGATATTGGACGATTCAATCGTCATTAGCGTCGAAGTTGCATAAGCGCCGCCCGACACACTGACGGACTGCGTAATCTGCGGAGGATTAGTTCGATGATCGTAACCGCCACAGTACGGGTTAGGGTGTGCTATCAAAAAAGCCGCAGTTGTCAGAGAGTTAGCAATAACGAATATCTGGCTGGCTGTCGGTGGTACAGCGTGAGAAATTGAAACCGCAACTAGAGTCGGTACATGAGGATCACCTGCGACGCCTGCCGCAAGGGTTGGAGCGACTGCGTTATCCTTATTCCCGAACGACTTATACCGCCAGCTATTGCCCGTTTGAGTGTAACTAACAATGTTCCTGTTTCCGTCAGTTCGCACCCACCCTACCCTGGCCAAATGCGTATAACCGCCCGGCAAAGTGGGGGCCGTGGCATCAAGGGAAAACAGACCCGCCGCCCCGCTCCCATTCCAAATTACCCAGACGCTGTACCAGGCGTTAGGCACCGATACGCCAACGTCTAGGCCATTCGCACCAGCCCCCGCAAGCGACGGCGAAACGTTTACCGGGCGGAGCGTTCGATAAGTGCCGGCCGCGTTTCCGACGATCAGTTCATCAGCGGTATAAGTTGCAACTGTATTTGTACCGTTCGCCCTCCCGATCAGGTTTTTGGATGCGCCCTGAATACCGACCCGACCTTGGTAGGTGTTCGGGTCAAAGTTTCCCGAGTGAAAAATAGTATGAGCAACAGCCCCCATCGATCCGCCACCGATTTTGAGCTGGTTGTCTGTATCAAGGCCCAAGTACGTTATAAAACGACTCGGCCGATGCAGGGCGAGTACCGCCGCGCCGCTTCCGCTTCCACGAGCCTCAAGCCCGCCAGAGTAATTCGGTGTTGCACTAATCGAGCCCGTATCAGAGTTCATGAATACAGGACTACCCCCAGGCTCCAGCACCTGGCCTTTTTTTACGCATGTTGTCAGCTCGGCCTTGTCTGCCTTGTCGCCGGGATTGAAATTCCCGGCGTGCCAAGCATTGTTTCCAAAAATAGAAACAGATCTATTTAGTACATCGAGCACTAGCGGAAAGGTTGTTACTCCATCATTAACTGCGAAGAACCTTAAGCCCTTGCCCACGGCATCAGCACGGATGTCAAATCCCGGTGTTTGCCATGAAATTTCGGGGGAATCTGTACTCCCATTGTTAAGAACTATTGAGCCTGAGACCGTCCCGCCAGCCTTGGGCAACAAGTTGCTGACAGCGGTGTTCAGTTCGCCTTTGCTCGCTTTCGTCGCGATGGCGTTGGTCATGGTGGTAGCAAAATTCGGGTCATTGCCCAGCGCGTCGGCAAGCTCCTTCAGGGTATCGAGAGCGCCAGGAGCGGACGCAACCAGCGCAGCCACCGCCTCCTGAATCGCCGCCGTAGTTTCCGGCTTGGTGTACGCATCGGTAATGCCATAACCGGCCACTGTCGTCGGGTTGGTCCCGCTGAGTACGACACCGCGTTTATCGATGGTGACCTGCCGATAAGTGCCTGCTGCTTTGTTCGCTGGCAGCGCTGTGGCCAACGAGTCATCCACATATTGCCGGGTGGCCAGCACCACCGACGGATCGATCTTGAGTACGATCTGCGCGGTGTTCGACACGATGAAGTTCATGCGGATGATCTGGGTCTTGCCGGTGCCCTGGGCCAGCAAGGGCTTGAAGGTGGGAGCGCAGTTGGCCACCGCCACCAGGTCACCGTCGGCATCGAACAGGCCGATTTCACGAATCCAATGCCCACCGACATCAGGGGGGATCACCTGCTCGGTGATGATGACATTCGGGTTGGCGGGGTCGGTTCGCACTTGGTTGACCGGCGCCCGACGCCATTCGTTGATCAGCTTGGTCTGCGTCTTGTCCGGTACGGGGTCGGTGCCATTGGCATCCCCCACCGCCATCTCCTTGAAGGTCCAGGGAATGCCCAGGGCGGTGGCGTTGGCCTGCTTCGCCTCGCCCACCGCGGTGAGGGTGGCGAAGAACTGACTGTTGGAATCGATCATGGGTACACATCCAGGGTGTCTATTTCGTCAATGCACACGACCGGCGCCAAACGGCCGATCACTTCGATATCGCGAGATGCCGGGGGATACACGTCGAGCTCTTCGCCCTGCTCCAGGAAGACGCCGTAACCGATAGTCCCGGCGGTTTCCAGGCTGATGGCCAAGCCACTCATATGGCGGCTGACCGGCTTGGCGTCGTCGATCAGTTGAGTCAGCTCCTGGTAGGTCGCGTCGGAGATACCGGTCTGCATCACTCCAATTTTCAGGGCGAAGGTGCCCGGCTCGCCTTGGGGCACCATCTGCCACCACTCGACCACTTCGATCAGGTAACCCAGAGGTTCCACCACCCGGCGCAGCGCACCGATGGTGCCTTTGCGGGCATGGATGAAGAACGAGGCCTTGATGGCGTTGCGCTTGACCGTCTCGGACCAGCTCGGGTCCCAGCGATCCACCGACCAGGCCCAGGCCAGTTGCGAGAGCAGGTGCGCCGGGCAGGTGTCGGGGTTGTACAAGGTGCGCAGGACGACGGCGGTGTCGCCGGTACTGGCGGCGGCCAGGGCGCGCTCCAGCGGGGTGGCGTTGATCGGCAGCAGGCTGCTCATGTCAGCCTCCCAGCGTGATGCTGTAGCCGGTGCAGTAGGCTGCCTGGGCCGGGGTCGGGGCGATGTCCTGCCAGTTGGCCAGGTCGACCCTGGAGACCCCGGCGACGTGCAACTGGGCATCGATGGCCGAGCGCGGCACTTCCAGCCCGAGGCGCCGGCGCGGATTGATCCAGGCCGCCAGCTTGCGCCGGGCCTCGGTCAGCGCGGCATCGCTTTCCGGCCCGGGGCCTTTCATGTGCAACACCGCATCGATGCGGTAGGGCAGCACCTGGGCGCTCTGTACCGTGACCCTATCGCCCAGGGGCCGCACGTCCTCGTCATTGAGGGCGGTGGCCACCGTCGCCAGTAGTTCGGGGGCGACACTGCCATCGCCCTCCAGCCCCAGTACGGTAACGGTGACGCAGGCCGGCGACGGGCTCTGGGCCGCGGCATCGGCCACCAGGGCCGAAGCGTTGCGGGCATGCAGGATGTAGCTGTTGCGCGGGCCGGCGGTGGTCAGGCCTTCGTAGGCCAGCTGGATGCGTTCGCGCAGGGCGTCGTCGGTCTCCTTGACCTCCGGCGTGGGCGGCAGCGCCTGCGGGTCGGCCGGGCGGATGACCAGGCGCTTGAGCTTGACGTTGGCCGCCAGCTGGTCGAGGTCGCTGCCCTGGGCGTGGGCCAGCAGCAGGGCCTTGGCCGCATCGTTGACCCGGGCGCGCAATTGCAGGTCGCGGTAGGCCGCCAGTTCCAGCAGCTTGACCACCGGGTCGCTCTCCAGGGCGGCGCTCCAGTTGCCGCCCATGTGCTGGCGGAAGGTCGCCAGCTTGTCTTGGTACAGCGCTTCGAAATCCAGGGCTTCCAGCACCTGTGGCGCCGGTAGCGCCGATAAATCCAGGGTGCTCATGCCGTCACCTCCAAAATCGCACTATTGCCCAGGTATTGGCCCGTCAGTTGAAAGGTGATCTGGCCCGCCACCACCGAAACCACCTGCACGTGCTCCAGCTTCAGCCGCGGCTCCCAGCGCAACAGCGCCCGGGCGACTTCGGCCTGTACCGCGCTTTTCCAGCCACCGGTCACTGGCAGGTCGACGAAGCGCCGCAGGTTGCTGCCGTATTCCGGGCGCATGCGCCGGCTGCCCAGGGGCGTGCTCAGGATGTCCTCGATGGACTGGCGCACATGGGCGATGCCCGACAACGACTGGCCGGTGCGGCGATCCATTCCGATCATCGCGTCACTCCTACGCTTGCAGATCCGGGTGCTGGCCCAGGTAATCCCGGGCGAGGTTGTCGCTGGCCTCGACCGCGACCTGGCCATTGGCGACGTTCAGCATCCGCTCATCGGGCAGGACCAGGACGCGGGAGGTGTAGACCGTGTCGCGGAACACGACCGGGCCGGTGTTCTTTTTCTTGCTGCTCATGGTTGCTCCAGGCATAAAAAAGCCCGCGGTGGCGGGCGGGTGGTCATTGCGGCGTGGCAGTCGAGCCACCGCCGGGCATCACGCCCGGATGGGTATGGGTGGAACCGACGTTCACCCCGTTGTGCTGCAAGCTGGCGCCGTTGACCTGCACATCACCGTTCAAGGTGATCTGCCCGGTCAGGCTGATGGTGTCGGCCTTGGCCGTGATCGCGCTATCGGTGATCACCGCCGAGCTGCCGGCCACCTGGATGGTCACGGTGCCGCTGGGCAGGCTGATGCTGTAGCTCTTGGCCTGCCAGTCGTAGACCAGCGAGCCACCATCGTCGAAGCGCCAGACTTCGACGTGGTCGCGGTTGTCCGGCTGGGTCCCGGCGTTGCCATACAGCCCCGGGACGAAGGTGCCCTGGGCCGGCTCGCCGCTGGGGCTGATCAAGGCCCCCTGCTCGCCCAGGCTCGGCGCCCGCCAGTGCCGGGCCTTGCCGGCGGCCTGGCTGTGCCAGCGCACCCAGGCGCTGGTCCAGCCGGCGCCGTCGGATACGCGCACCATGGCGGCGGCCAGGTCGACCCCGACCACGCTGCAGGGAATGATCAGGCCGGCGAGCATGCGGTCATGGGTAGCGGCGACAAAGCTCATGCCAGCTGCTCCGGGGAGAAGTAGCCGTCTTCGTGGCCAGCCCCGGTATCAGGAGCGAAACCGAGCAGCAGCGACCCCGGGCCCTGGTTGGCCCAGGGCCACTGTTCCTGGCCGAGGTACACCAACTGCTGCCATTGCACGGTCCAGGCCTTCTTGCGCCACGACTCGCTGGTGGCGTCGGCAGGCTTGGCCCGCACGCTGCTGGTGCCCTCGACGAAATCGAGCTTCCAGTGCTGGCAATGCAGCAGGTCGGCCATTTGGGCCGCCAGTTCGACCGCTTGCAAAGCTGCCCCTGGCAGGTTGGCGTCCACCAGCATGCTGGCCTCGAACGTCGCCCTCACACAGCTGCGACCATCGCCCGGATCGACAGCTGGATCCATGGCGGTGATGGCAAAGACGATCGCCGGCCTGGCCAGGCCATCGGGTGTCTCGGGAAACGCCTCCACCGCTCGGACAGCGGGCATCGCCGCCTTGATCGTGGCGGCGATAGCGTCGTGCAATATCGTCAGTTCGCTCATTGTCCAGTCCTGGAATCGGGTCGGCGGCGATACCAGCGAGGCCCTGGCCCGCAGGCCGGCGCGCTGGTACCACTGTCGATCAAGACGCATGAAAAGCGCTGGCCAGCGCTCCACCGGCCAGGCACAGGCAAGGTGCACCCGCCCGGCCTTGCCGGCAGGTGCAAATGGGGTTGATGAAAGGCCGTTCAGGATCGATCGGAGTGCGAGTCACGCTCGGGCACCTCGCACACACCGATGCGCTTGGCCGCCCAGCGCTCGTAGAGGCCGATGGCGACGTCGGCGCCGGCCATGGCGGTCAGGCAACCGAAGGCGCAGGCGGTCCAGATCGAGACGCCGGCGGCATACAGCAGCATGATCGCCGAGACACCGCAGACCACACAGGCCCCGGAGCGCAGCGCCAGGCGTCGCAGCAGTGCCCAGCCACGGGCGCCCTCCTTGTCGGCACGCCACATTTCACCGGACACGCCGCCCAGCAGCGCCAGGACGATGACCATCCAGATCGGCATATCCAGCAACGCTTGTTGCTCGTTTGTCATTCAGGTCTCCCGTGTGGATTGGGGCCAAAGAAGCGGCCGGTTGATGAAAAACTCGAAACGATGATTCAAGGGGTCCCTGTCTATTGGCGGCCCACGTTAGGCAGGCATTCCAAAAAGCCCGGTCGCCCGGGCTTTTCAGTAATGCAATCCTTGGTCTTTCGGCACTACTGGTGCGGTACGGACCCATTCAAATTGTTCCTCCGACCGCGACCCCTGTCCGCCGGATAACTGCTTCTGGTGCTTTACGCTGCACACCTGGGTCAGTTGCCAACCCTCTGAACCGTCGAGGCCGATTCATCGCTGCCTTTTGCTTGTGCCACTAAAGAGCGGTGTTGCAGCCGTTTTCGAACGGCTTGAGACGAATATTATGCATTCATGCATATGTAGTCAATGCGTTAATGCATTTATTTATGCGCATTTTTTGCTCCCGTGCATGGAGGCCGCATAGGCGCTGGGGGTGAAGGGGTTTTGCAGGACAAAAAAAGCCCGCTCAGGGCGGGCTTGGTTTGCGGGTGGCGGGTTAGCGGGCGTACATGCCCCACCAGAAGACGTGACCGAGGATGCTGATCTGCTCTTCCTGGATGTCCTGGAAGCTGTAGTCCTCGTCAGGATGCTCATCGCGGTTGAAGCTGCGCAGGCGGATACCGGTGGGCAGGCGGTACAACTGCTTCACCCGCAACTGGCCATTGTGGTTAATGGCGTACAGGTCGCCATCGACGATATCGCCAATGGCGCACTTGCCGGCATTGACCCCGACCGTGGCGCCATCACGCAGTACCGGCAACATGCTGTTGCCGCGCACCGTGACGCACTTGGCCTGGTCGAACTGCACGCCGTTATGCCGCAGGCTGCGCTTGCCGAAGCGCAGGCTGGCGCGCTCGCTCTCCTCGATGACGAATCTTCCTGATCCAGCAGCCAATTCAACCTCACGCAGAAAGGGAACCGACACCTCGTCGTCATCGACGGGGGTATCGTCGTCCCACAGGCTTATGTCCTTGAGTTCCGAATGAATCTCGTCGCGCACGGCACTGCGGGCCGGGGCGATATCCACGCGCCCGCGCAGTTGGTCGGTGCTCACCTGGAAGTACTCGGCGATCTTGGAAATGTGCTTGTCCGAAGGATCGACGATCTTCCCGCTGAGGATCCGCGAGAGGGTGGATTGAGGCACACCGGTGCGACGGTGAAGCTCCGTGGGGGAGATTCCATCGCGATCCAGCAGCTCTCTTAAGACGGTAGAAACGTTGCGTATTTGCATAAAGCGCATATTGCTCGAACTTTATCGGGATGACAAATGCTGTTTTGCATATTTAATGCATTTGCCCGACAAGCATAGCTTCCCCTGGCGCCTGCGAGGCCGCGGGAACCCGTGGTAACCTTGCCGCCATCAGCAAGAAGCCGGGCCTGTGCGCCCCTTTGCATCAGCCATTCAACGAATCCGCCTATATATCAATGAGTAAAAATACCTCCGATCTGTCTTCCCATACGCCGATGATGCAGCAGTACTGGCGGCTCAAGAACCAACACCCCGACCAGCTGATGTTCTATCGCATGGGCGACTTCTACGAGATCTTCTACGAAGACGCGAAGAAGGCCGCCAAGCTGCTGGACATCACCCTGACCGCACGGGGACAGTCGGCAGGCCAGGCCATTCCCATGTGCGGCATCCCCTACCATGCCGCCGAGGGCTACCTGGCCAAGCTGGTCAAGCTTGGCGAGTCGGTGGTGATCTGCGAACAGGTGGGCGACCCGGCCACCAGCAAGGGCCCGGTGGAACGCCAGGTCGTGCGGATCATCACGCCTGGGACCGTGAGTGACGAGGCGTTGCTGGACGAGCGTCGGGACAACCTGATCGCTGCGGTACTGGGTGACGAGCGCCTGTTCGGCCTGGCCGTGCTGGATATCACCAGCGGCAACTTCAGCGTCCTGGAGATCAAGGGCTGGGAAAACCTGCTGGCGGAGCTGGAGCGCATCAATCCGGTTGAGTTGCTGATCCCGGATGACTGGCCACAGGGCCTGCCAGCGGAAAAGCGCCGTGGCACAAGGCGGCGAGCCCCCTGGGACTTCGAGCGCGACTCGGCGCACAAGAGCCTGTGCCAGCAATTCTCCACCCAGGACCTCAAGGGTTTCGGCTGCGAAACCCTGACCCTGGCCATCGGCGCCGCCGGCTGCCTGCTCAGCTATGCCAAGGAAACCCAGCGCACCGCCTTGCCCCATTTGCGCAGCCTGCGCCACGAACGCCTGGACGATACCGTGGTGCTGGACGGCGCCAGCCGACGCAACCTGGAGCTGGACACCAACCTGGCGGGCGGTCGCGACAATACCCTGCAATCGGTGGTCGATCGCTGCCAGACCGCCATGGGCAGCCGTTTGCTTACCCGCTGGCTGAACCGACCGCTGCGTGACCTGAAGGTCCTGGAGGCACGCCAGTCCTCCATTACCTGCCTGCTCGACGGCTACCGCTTCGAACGCCTGCAACCGCAATTGAAGGAAATCGGCGACATCGAGCGGATCCTCGCGCGGATCGGCTTGCGCAACGCCCGGCCACGGGACCTGGCACGCCTGCGGGACGCCCTGGCGGCATTGCCTGAACTGCAAGTGGCGATGACCGAGCTGGAAGCGCCGCACCTCAAACAGCTGGCCATCACCACCGCTACCTATCCGGAACTGGCGGCGCTGCTGGAGAAAGCCATCATCGACAACCCGCCAGCGGTGATCCGCGACGGCGGTGTGCTCAAGACCGGCTACGACAGCGAACTCGACGAGCTGCAATCGCTGAGCGAGAACGCCGGCCAGTTCCTGATCGACCTGGAAGCGCGGGAAAAAGCCCGGACCGGACTGTCCAACCTCAAGGTCGGCTACAACCGCATCCACGGTTACTTCATCGAATTGCCTAGCAAGCAGGCCGAACAGGCCCCTGCGGACTACATCCGGCGCCAGACCCTCAAGGGTGCCGAGCGCTTCATCACTCCTGAGCTCAAGGCTTTCGAAGACAAGGCACTGTCGGCCAAAAGCCGTGCCCTGGCCCGCGAGAAGATGCTCTACGATGCGCTACTGGAAACCCTGATCAGCCACTTGCCTCCCTTGCAGGACACCGCAGGGGCCCTGGCCGAGCTGGATGTGCTGAGCAACCTGGCCGAACGGGCGCTGAACCTGGATCTCAACTGCCCGCGCTTCGTCAGCGAGCCTTGCATGCGCATCAGCCAGGGCCGTCATCCGGTGGTGGAACAAGTGCTGACCACGCCGTTCGTGGCCAACGACCTGAGCCTGGACGACAGCACCCGGATGCTGGTGATCACGGGGCCGAACATGGGCGGTAAATCCACCTACATGCGACAAACCGCGCTGATCGTGCTGCTGGCCCATATCGGCAGCTTCGTGCCGGCGGCAAGCTGCGAGCTGTCCCTGGTGGACCGGATCTTCACCCGGATCGGCTCCAGCGACGACCTGGCCGGCGGGCGCTCGACCTTCATGGTGGAAATGAGCGAAACCGCGAACATCTTGCACAACGCCACCGAGCGCAGCCTGGTACTGATGGACGAAGTGGGGCGTGGCACCAGCACTTTCGACGGTCTTTCCCTGGCCTGGGCTGCGGCAGAACGTCTCGCCCACCTGCGGGCCTATACCCTGTTCGCCACCCACTACTTCGAACTGACGGTACTGCCGGAAAGCGAACCGCTGGTGGCCAACGTGCATCTCAATGCCACCGAGCACAATGAACGGATCGTCTTCCTGCACCATGTCCTGCCCGGGCCTGCCAGCCAGAGCTATGGCCTGGCCGTAGCCCAGCTGGCCGGGGTTCCGAGCGCTGTGATCGTCCGCGCACGGGAGCATTTGAGCCGCCTGGAAACCACCAGCCTGCCCCATGAAGCAGCCAAACCGGCACCGGGAAAAACCTCGGTTCCGCAGCAAAGCGACCTGTTCGCCAGCCTGCCACACCCGGTTCTGGACGAGTTGGCCAAGCTGGAACTGGACGACATGACCCCTCGTCGGGCACTGGAAATGCTTTACACATTGAAGACACGCATCTAACGCGAACGCCTTCAAGCTGTTAGAATCTCGCGCGGTTTGGGATGCTGTGGACTATTAGCCTGGTCCACAGACTATCGCTCCCAAACCTGGCGACCCCAATCCTGTAGGGGCTCCGCTGCCGCCGCCTGAGGAGAAAATTAGAAATGACCTTCGTCGTCACCGACAACTGCATCAAGTGCAAGTACACCGACTGCGTAGAAGTCTGTCCGGTGGACTGCTTTTACGAAGGCCCGAACTTCCTGGTAATTCACCCGGATGAGTGCATCGATTGCGCGCTGTGCGAGCCTGAATGCCCTGCTGTAGCCATTTTCTCCGAGGATGAAGTCCCGGACGAGATGCAAGAATTCATTCAGTTGAACGTCGAGCTGGCAGAAATCTGGCCGAACATCACTGAAAAGAAAGATTCGTTGCCCGATGCCGCAGAGTGGGATGGCGTCAAAGGCAAGATCAAGGATCTCGAACGCTGATACTTCGGCGTTCCTTGAAAAGGCCCCTTGCGGGCCTTTTTGCGTTTATGGACTCAGGGACTTGCGACTGCACTTTTCGACAGGCAAAAAAAGGGGCGGTATGACCCGCCCACATTTTTTCCCTAGTCCCTGTGTTCCTTGTCATCATCCTGATGAATCGCTTCTTGCGATGTCCTGACCATCATCCTTGATGGCTGTGTCTATCCGTCGACACAGAGTTGATATTAGAGATTTCCCAGATAACGGCAATCGCACTATCAGCGGGAAATTCTGTCCAACCTAATCCAGCAATAAATAAAAAACCTTTTAAATCAGTTAGATAAAAAATTACCTAAGCTGATTTAGGCAACTCAGAAGTCATCGGGCCCCAATAGATTACGAAAAAGTAATCTTTGGCTTACATGGGAATTAAGAACAGTTCCGCTTCTCCTACGTGCCCCTCCAAATCAAGACTTTTCGTCCCCCCATGAAAAAGCCCCGAACCAGTCGGGGCTTTTTATAGGCAGGTCAGCGGCTACTGAAACAGCGACTCACTGGACAAGCCATTCTTCTCGAGGATCTCCCGCAGGCGCTTGAGGCCCTCAACCTGGATCTGCCGCACCCGCTCACGGGTCAGGCCAATTTCCAGGCCAACGTCTTCCAGGGTGCTGCTCTCATGCCCTCGCAGGCCAAACCGGCGTACGACCACCTCACGCTGTTTTTCGGTCAGCTCGGAAAGCCATTGATCGATGCTTTGCGAAAGGTCGTCGTCCTGCAACAGTTCACAAGGATCCGTCGGACGCTCATCGGTCAGGGTGTCCAGCAGAGTCTTGTCCGAATCCGGGCCCAGCGAGACATCCACCGAAGAAACGCGCTCGTTCAGGCCGAGCATGCGTTTGACTTCCGCCACCGGCTTCTCGAGCAGGTTGGCGATTTCCTCGGGAGAGGGTTCATGATCGAGTTTCTGCGTCAGTTCGCGGGCAGCGCGCAAGTAGACGTTGAGTTCCTTGACCACATGGATCGGCAACCGGATGGTCCGGGTCTGATTCATGATTGCACGCTCGATGGTCTGGCGGATCCACCAGGTAGCGTAGGTCGAGAAACGGAAACCACGTTCGGGATCGAATTTTTCCACCGCTCGGATCAAGCCGAGGTTGCCCTCTTCGATCAGGTCCAGCAGCGATAACCCACGATTGACATAGCGTCGGGCGATTTTCACCACCAGCCGCAAGTTGCTTTCAATCATGCGTTTACGCCCAGCCGGGTCGCCACTTTGCGATAGACGCGCAAAGTGCACTTCCTCTTCGGGAGAGAGCAATGGAGAAAAACCGATTTCATTGAGGTACAACTGCGTCGCATCGAGCGCGCGAGTGTAGTCAATGTACTTGTGTTGCTTGATCGCAGCGGAGCTTTTGGATTTGGTGCGAACGGAAGGTGGAGTTGCCCCCTCATTATTCGACATCGAATCCATATCGATTCCGCTCTCCATAAGGAGAACTTCATCGTCGATGTCAAACTCCGGCACTTCTTTACTGAGAGCCATTGTTATAGTCCTTTGGTGAGTTCGACCTCAGGCTCGAGCGTCGCCTATATCCCTGGCAACACTGGAACCTGTTCCCTCTACGTGAGCGAGTGGAACAGGTTGGTAACGGATCAACGACGTGGCAGGAATTGCAGCGGATCTACAGGTTTACCTTGTCGGCGAATCTCAAAGTGCAGTTTCACCCGGTCTGTACCAGTTGATCCCATCTCGGCAATTGTCTGTCCGACTTTGACCTGCTGCCCCTCCCGAACCAGAAGCTTACGGTTGTGACCATAAGCGCTGACGTAGGTTTCGCTGTGTTTGATGATGACTAATTCGCCGTAGCCCCTTAAGCCACTCCCGGCGTAAACCACCGTCCCATCAGACGCAGCTAAAACAGGCTGTCCCAAATCCCCGGCGATATCAATGCCTTTATTCAAACTACCGTTTGAAGAAAATTTTCCAATGAGAACACCGTTGGAAGGCCAGCCCCAACCGGTCGGCGCAGGGCCTGCCGGAGTGGCTGGAACCGGCGCCGGAGCTGGGCTCGGCTTGTTCGCCGGGCTGGTTGCGGCACCTGTTGCCGGAGATGTAGTGGTCGTCATCGGGCGACGAATGACCGTGGTTTTGCTCGAGGAGGAAGCACCGGAGGACTGGGTACTGGTCACCACGGTAGCCGGAGCGGTACCGGTGCGGCCATCGAAACGAATGGTTTGCCCCGGATGGATGGTATAGGGCTCGCTGATATTGTTGCGGGCGGCCAATGCCTTGTAATCCCAGCCATAACGGAAGGCGATGGAGAACAGCGTATCCCCGCGGCGCACGGCGTACTGGCCGGTGGTGACGGTCGGGCGTTGCGGTGCCGCATTGCTGTTGCGATCAACCACTCCGACGCTGCTGGACCTGGTGCTGGAGCAACCAACCAACAAGGAACTCAAGACAAGGCCAATCATCAGTCGCTGAAAGCTTGTTGTACCCATACGCTGCGCAATGACTGTGAGACTCACCCGCCGCTCCCTTTCTGATGGTTGACGATATAGATTGCCTGGCTCAGGCATGAAATGACGCAAGTATAACCGGACGCCGGCGCTTTACCGCCGGCACGGCACAGGGGACGACCAGGGTTTGTCACGGGTCGTCGCCCCACAGGTTGACGATCGATACGCCACTAAGACACAGCCTGACGGACAGAATTCACCCAGCTCGCAGAAATGCTCAGGCCAGGGGGCCATTGAGCAGGGGTACAAACCGCACCGCTCCCAGGACATGCCGGGCAAAGCCGTGTTCTTCGCGGACGATCAACATCAGCTGTTGCACCTCACCGGCGCCAACCGGAATCACCATGCGCCCGCCCGGTGCCAGCTGGTCGAGCAGCGCCTGAGGAATATCGGTGGCCACCGCGGTGACGATGATGCCGTTGTAAGGCGCCAATGCCGGCCAGCCCTCCCAGCCATCCCCCCAACGGAACACCACATTACGCAGGTTCAACTCCTGCAGGCGCTCCTTGGCCCGATCTTGCAGGACCTTGATCCGCTCCACCGAGAACACCCGCTCAACCAGCTGCGACAGCACCGCGGTCTGGTAGCCGGAGCCGGTACCGATCTCCAGCACCTTGTCCAGAGGGCCAGCCTCCAGCAGCAGCTCGCTCATGCGGGCCACCATATAAGGCTGGGAAATGGTCTGGTTATGGCCGATGGGCAACGCTGTGTCTTCATAGGCCCGATGGGCCAGTGCTTCATCGACAAACAGGTGCCGGGGCGTGCGCCGGATGACTTCCAGCACCTGAGGGTTGGACAAGCCTTCATCGTAGAGCCGCTGGATCAGGCGTTCACGGGTGCGCTGGGAGGTCATGCCGATTCCCCGGCGCAGCAGATCGTCTTGCTCACGGGCCATCAGCGCAGCCCCTCCAGCCAGCCGTCCAGGCTCCTGAACGCATCATTGAAGGTGCGATCCAGCTGCAGCGGGGTCACGGATACGTAGCCCTGCATGACCGCATGGAAATCGGTGCCAGGACCGCCATCCTCGGCGTCCCCGGCGGCGGCGATCCAGTAGCCGGCCTTGCCGCGGGGGTCCACCACCTTCATGGGAGCCGCGGCACGGGCGCGGTGGCCCAGGCGGGTCAGCTGGATACCGCGGACGCGATCGAGCGGCAGGTTGGGAATGTTCACGTTCAGCACCGTCCGTGGTGGTAGATCCAGCAAGCCTTGCGCCTCGACCAGCTTGCGCGCGAAATGAGCCGCGGTGGCGAGGTTCTCCACCTGCCGCGAGACCAGCGAGAAGGCAATCGCCGGACGTTGCAGGAAACGCCCTTCCAGGGCGGCCGCGACAGTCCCGGAATACAGGACGTCATCCCCGAGGTTGGCCCCCAGGTTGATGCCCGAGACCACCATGTCCGGTTCGTGCTCCAGAAGGCCATTGAGCCCCAGATGCACACAATCGGTCGGCGTGCCGTTGATGCTTATATAGCCGTTGCCGAGAGTATGCGGATGCAACGGACGGTCGAGCGTCAGCGAGCTGCTGGCGCCGCTTTTGTCTTGATCCGGCGCGATAACCACGCACTCGGCATGATCGGCCAGCGCAGCATGCAGCGCGGCGATACCAGGTGCGGTTACCCCATCATCGTTAGAAATCAGAATACGCATGGGCTGTCCGTCTGCCCCACCGGCACCAGATCGACGAGTTCGCGCACCAATGCGGTGGCGAAACATCCGGCCGGCAGGACGAATTCCAATTGCAGAATGTCAGGCACGGGATAATGCCACGTCAAACCGCCAATGGGCAGCCGCAGGATGCGTCGTTCGTGCTCCATGCCGGCTTTTACCAACCAATCGCACAGCGCCGGTTCACGGGTAGCGACGCCCTGCTCCAGGATCTGGGTAGCACCGGCGGCAGGCGAGTCGCCTTTGCCCCACAAGGGCCCGGTGGGATGCAGGTCGAGAATGGCCAGGCGCGGATCGTGGCACTCCTCAGCTCCAGCCATGAAAAAACTGCGGCTGTCGGTGAAGGCCAGCAGATCGCCCACCTGGGCCTGCTGCCAACTGCCGTCGGCCACCCGTGCGCCCAGGACCTGGTTGAACAAGTAGCTACGGGCGGCGGACAGCAAGCGCGAACGCACGTTGCGCTGTTCCGGCAACGCCTGGCGTGCCGCCCAGTCCCGGGCATCCACCAGGTTGCCGCCGTCATGGCCAAAACGCTGGGCACCGAAGTAATTGGGAATGCCTTGCCGGGCGATCAATTGCAGGCGGGCATCGATCGCCGCGTGATCCGCCCGCAGCTCGGTCAAGCGCAAGGTGAAGCCATTGGCTGCATGGGCGCCGCGTTGCAGCTTGCGCCTGTGGCGACTGGCCTTGAGGATCTTCAGGGTGTGGTTTTCGGCTGCCGCCAGGTCTGGATCGGCCTTGCCCGGCAGTTGCACGCTGAACCATTGGCGAGTCAGGGCCTGGCGGTCCTTGAGTCCGGCATAGCTCACCGTACGCAGCGGGACCCCGGCGGCCTTGGCGATCCGCCGGGCAGCTTCCTCGGTATTCAGGCCGCGCTTTTCCACCCACAGCCATAAATGCTCGCCATCGCCGCTCAGAGGAATGTCCAGGACCTCATCGACCTGGAAATCCTCGGCCGTGGCCTTGAGCACCGCGCTGCCCAAGGCATCGCCATAGGCCCGCGGGCCCAACAGTTGCAGTTCGTTCATGCGCGCAGCAACAAGGCTACGGAATGCACCGCAATACCTTCCTCGCGTCCGGTGAAACCAAGCTTCTCGGTGGTGGTGGCCTTGACGTTCACCTGATCGAGCTCGACCTGCAGGTCCTCGGCGATCAGCGCCCGCATGGTGGCGATATGCGGCGCCATCTTCGGCGCCTGGGCGACGATGGTGTTGTCGACGTTACCGACCTTCCAGCCCTTGGCATGGATCAACGCGACAACGTGACGCAGCAGTACGCGGCTATCGACGCCCTTGAATTGCGGATCGGTGTCAGGGAAATGCTTGCCGATATCACCCAGCCCCGCGGCCCCCAACAGGGCATCGCTGAGTGCGTGCAGCAGCACGTCGCCATCGGAATGGGCCAGCAGCCCGGAGTGGTGGGCGATACGCACACCACCCAAGGTGATGAAGTCGCCCTCAGCGAAACGGTGCACATCGTAGCCGTGGCCAATACGCATAAAAAAACGCCCCGAAAAAGTCAGGGCGTGATTCTACCTGCTTTGCTGGCCCTTAGGGCTGGTACGAGCGTCCCCGCGGACGGACGCCAAGGCTCGTACGACCTAGCCGTTCAGTGCCCGCGCATGATGGCGCAGGTGGTCATCGATGAAGCTGGCGATGAAGAAATAGCTATGGTCGTAGCCCGGCTGCAGGCGCAGGGTCAATTCATGGCCGGCCTGCCTGGCCGCCAACTGCAGGGCTTCAGGCTTGAGCTGAGTGGCGAGGAAATCATCGCGGTCGCCCTGATCCACCAGCAATGGCAGTTTTTCGCTGGCCTCGGCGATCAGGACACTGGCATCCCATTCACGCCAACGAGAGCGCTCTTCCCCCAGGTAACGGGAAAACGCCTTCTGCCCCCAGGGGCAATCCATGGGGTTGTTGATGGGCGCGAACGCCGACACCGAGCGGTAGCGCCCGGGATTGCGCAAGGCACAAACCAGGGCTCCGTGCCCACCCATGGAATGGCCGCTGACGCCACGCTTGTCGGAAGCCGGGAAATGCGCCTCCACCAGCGCCGGCAACTCATGGACTACATAGTCGTGCATCCGATAGTGCTGGGCCCAAGGCTCCTGGGTCGCATTGAGGTAGAACCCCGCCCCCAGGCCGAAATCCCAGGCGCCATCCGGGTCACCGGGTACCCCGGCACCACGCGGGCTGGTGTCCGGCGCGATGATGATCAGCCCCAACTCGGCAGCCATGCGCTGGGCACCGGCCTTGTGCATGAAGTTCTCGTCGGTGCAGGTCAGGCCGGACAACCAGTACAGCACCGGCAGCTTGCCGCCCTGCTCGGCCTGGGGCGGCAGGTAGACGGCGAACACCATGTCGCAGCCCAGTACCTGGGAATGATGTTTGTAGCGTTTATGCCAGCCGCCGAAGCTTTTCTGGCAGGAAAGGTTTTCCAGACTCATGGCGGACCTCCAGCGCACATACAGCAAGCCTCATGCTGCGAGAGCGGTTGCCCCTACTCGCAGCCTGTGGCTTGCAGTTTGTCGCTGCTCCTTAGAAATGAATGACCGAACGGATGCTCTTGCCTTCGTGCATCAGGTCGAAGGCCTTGTTGATGTCCTCCAATCCCATGGTGTGGGTGATGAAGGTGTCCAGCGGGATCTCGCCCTTCTCGGACATCTCCACATAGCTCGGCAGTTCGCTGCGGCCACGCACGCCGCCGAAGGCCGAACCGCGCCAGACACGGCCGGTCACCAGCTGGAACGGACGGGTGGCGATTTCCTGGCCGGCACCGGCCACGCCGATGATCACCGACTCGCCCCAGCCCTTGTGGCAGCACTCCAGAGCGGCGCGCATCAGTTGCACGTTGCCGATGCACTCGAAGGAGAAGTCCACACCTCCGTCGGTGAGATCGACGATCACTTCCTGGATCGGGCGATCGTAGTCTTTGGGGTTGATGCAATCGGTGGCGCCCAGCTGGCGGGCAATCTCGAACTTGGCCGGGTTGATATCGATGGCGATGATCCGCGAAGCCTTGGCCTTGACTGCGCCGATCACCGCGGACAGGCCAATGCCACCCAGGCCGAAGATCGCCACGGTGTCACCCGGCTTGACCTTGGCGGTATTGAGCACCGCGCCAATACCAGTGGTCACGCCGCAGCCCAGCAGGCAGACCTTCTCCAGCGGTGCATCCTTCTGGATCTTGGCCACGGAGATTTCCGGCAGCACGGTGTACTCGGAGAAGGTCGAGGTGCCCATGTAGTGGAACAGCTGCTGGCCCTTGTAGGAGAAGCGTGTGGTGCCGTCCGGCATCAGGCCCTTGCCCTGGGTGGCACGGATGGCCTGGCAGAGGTTGGTCTTGCCCGACAGGCAGAATTTGCACTGGCCGCATTCGGGGGTGTACAGCGGAATCACGTGGTCACCCACGGCCACCGACGTCACGCCCTCGCCCACCGCTTCCACTACTGCGCCACCTTCATGGCCGAGAATCGACGGGAAGATGCCTTCCGGGTCGGCGCCCGACAGGGTGTAGGCGTCGGTGTGGCAGACACCGGAGGCCACCACCCGCAACAACACCTCGCCAGCCTTGGGCATGGCGACATCGACTTCAACGATCTCGAGGGGTTTCTTGGCCTCGAAGGCTACGGCAGCGCGCGACTTGATCATCCTGGGTCTCCAGCGAATAAAAACGAGACAGGGAGTGTAAAACAGCGCACTACGATGAATAATTCGATCAAAAGCAAAACATTATTGCTGTACAGGGATAATACTCATGAGTGAAAACCGCTGGGAAGGCATCGACGAGTTCGTCGCCGTGGCCGAATGCAGCCAGTTCACCGCTGCCGCAGAACGCCTCGGTGTCTCTTCTTCTCATATCAGCCGGCAGATCGCCCGCCTGGAAGAACGCCTGCAGACTCGCTTGCTGTACCGCAGTACCCGCCGAGTAACCCTGACCGAAGCCGGCCAGACCTTCCTCCAGCATTGCCAGCGCTTGCAGGATGGCCGGGAAGAGGCGTTGCGCGCCGTGGGCGACCTGGCCAGCGAGCCCAAGGGCATGCTGCGCATGACCTGCGCGGTGGCCTACGGCGAGCGCTTCATCGTGCCGCTGGTGACCAGCTTCATGGGCCTGTATCCGCAGTTGCGGGTGGATATCGAATTGAGCAATCGGCCCCTGGACCTGGTGCACGAGGGGCTGGACCTGGCCGTGCGCCTGGGACGCCTGCAAGACTCGCGACTGGTGGCGACCCGCCTGGCTCCCCGGCGCATGTACCTGTGTGCATCGCCGTCGTACCTGGAGCGCTACGGTCGCCCCCATAGCCTTTCGGAGTTGAGCCGCCACAACTGCCTGATCGGCAGTTCGGATATCTGGCAACTGGAACAGGATGGCCGTGAGTTCGCCCAGCGGGTTCAAGGCAACTGGCGCTGCAACAGCGGACAGGCGGTGCTGGATGCGGCATTGCAGGGAGTGGGCCTGTGCCAACTGCCGGACTACTACGTGCTGGAGCATCTGCAGAGCGGCGCGCTGGCCTCACTGCTCGAAGCCCATCAGCCGCCGAACACTGCAGTATGGGCGCTTTACCCGCAACAACGACACTTGTCGCCCAAGGTGCGCAAGCTGGTGGACTATCTCAAGGAAGGCCTGGCCCGGCGCCCGGAGTACCAGGAGCGGTAGCTGCAGGCTTATCGCAGCCTGCGGCTACAGCGGTGGGTCAGCGACGGTTGGCCCAGCGCTGGCGCAACCACTCCAGGTCTTCCGGGCGGGTGACCTTGAGGTTGTCGGAACGCCCTTCGATCAAGCGTGGGGCCTGGCCGGCCCATTCCATGGCCGAGGCCTCGTCGGTGATCGCGACATCAGCCACCAGGCTGTCGGCCAGGGCCCGGTGCAAGGCGCCAAGGCGGAACATCTGCGGGGTATAGGCTTGCCAGATCAGGCTGCGATCCACGGTTTCCAGGACCCGCCCCCGCGAGTCGATACGCTTGAGGGTGTCCCGGGCCGGCACCGCGAGCAGGCCACCCACAGGGTCGTCCGCCAACTCGGCCAGCAGTTTGTCCAGGTCATCCCGGGCGAGGTTAGGTCGCGCGGCATCGTGCACCAGCACCCAATCATCATCCGCAGCGCCTTGGGCATGCAGGTGGAGCAAGGCGTTGAGCACTGAGTCGGAGCGTTCCGCACCGCCGTCGACCCGCTGGATTCGTCCATCCTGGGCACAGGCCAGGGTCGGCCAGTAGGGGTCGTCGGGAGCAACGCTGACCACCAGGCCCTTGAGACCGGGGTGGTCGAGGAAACAGCCAAGGCTGTGTTCGAGAATAGTGCGGCCGCCCAGTTGCAGATACTGCTTGGGACGGTCCGCGGCCATGCGGGCACCAACGCCCGCGGCAGGAATCACGGCCCAGAAGGCCGGCAGCAGATCGCTCATTGGGCCAACTGGTAGAGGGTCTCGCCCTCCTTGACCATGCCCAGTTCATGGCGAGCCCGTTCTTCGACGGTCTCCATGCCCTTCTTCAATTCCATGACTTCCGCATCGAGTACGCGATTGCGCTCCAGCAGGCGCTCGTTTTCAGCCTGCTGGTCGGCAATTTGCTGGGTCAGGTCGGCGACCTGGGCCAAGCTGCCATTTCCCACCCAAAGGCGGTACTGCAAGCCAGCCAGCAGCAAGAGCAAGACCAGGAACAACCAATTGGGACTGCGCATCGAATATCGGGTATCCAGTGAAAAAAGACAGCCATGCCTGCAACTTCGGACCTACTGATAGCACGAAGCCTGGAAAAACCAGGCTTGTGCTCTTAAGGCATCAGATTAGTGGCAAAAAATTCGCTGTAGCGACTTTTCCGACACAATCCGGTGTCTTTTTACCATCTACAGCTTAACCGCGAAACTCGCTGCGGCCGTTGTACTTGGCCTTGCCGTTCAGTTGCTCTTCGATACGCAGCAACTGGTTGTACTTGGATACGCGGTCGGAGCGGCACAGCGAGCCAGTCTTGATCTGGCCAGCCGCGGTACCCACGGCCAGGTCGGCGATGGTGGAGTCTTCGGTTTCACCGGAACGGTGGGAGATCACCGCGGTGTAGCCGGCGGCCTTGGCCATCTGGATGGCTTCCAGGGTTTCGGTCAGGCTGCCGATCTGGTTGAACTTGATCAGGATGGAGTTGGCGATCTTCTTGTCGATGCCTTCCTTCAGGATCTTGGTGTTGGTCACGAACAGGTCGTCACCCACCAGTTGTACCTTGTCGCCGATCTTGTCGGTCAGGATCTTCCAGCCAGCCCAGTCGGACTCGTCCAGGCCATCTTCGATGGAGATGATCGGGTAGCGCTGGGTCAGGCCCTTGAGGTACTCAGCGAAACCTTCGTTGGTGAACACTTGGCCTTCACCAGCCAGGTTGTACTTGCCGTCTTCGTAGAACTCGCTGGCTGCGCAGTCCAGGGCCAGGGTCACATCGGTGCCCAGGGTGTAGCCGGCGTTGGCCACGGCTTCGGAGATCACCTTCAGGGCGTCTTCGTTGGAAGCCAGGTTCGGGGCGAAACCACCTTCGTCACCCACTGCGGTGTTCAGGCCACGGGCCTTCAGCACAGCCTTGAGGTGATGGAAAATCTCGGTACCCATGCGCAGACCTTCCGAGAAGGACTTGGCGCCGACCGGCTGCACCATGAATTCCTGGATGTCGACGTTGTTATCGGCGTGCTCGCCACCGTTGATGATGTTCATCATCGGCACCGGCATCGAGTAGACGCCAGGAGTGCCATTGAGGTTCGCGATGTGCGCGTACAGCGGCAGGTCCTGGTCCTGGGCGGCGGCCTTGGCAGCGGCCAGGGACACGGCCAGGATCGCGTTGGCGCCCAGGTTGGCCTTGTTCTCGGTACCGTCCAGCTTGATCATCGCCTGATCCAGCGCCTTCTGGTCGATTGGGTCTTTACCCAGCAACAGGTCGCGGATCGGACCGTTGATGTTGGCTACCGCCTTGAGCACACCCTTGCCCAGGTAACGGGTCTTGTCGCCATCACGCAGTTCCAGTGCTTCACGGGAACCGGTGGAAGCACCGGACGGAGCGCAGGCGCTGCCGATGATGCCGTTGTCGAGAAGCACGTCCGCTTCGACAGTGGGGTTGCCACGGGAGTCGAGGACTTCACGACCTTTGATGTCGACGATTTTTGCCATTGTTGTAAACACTCCAAAGTTGACGAAAACGACGCAGCTGTAGGAAATCTTCTACCGTCGGCAAGGCGGGGAAAACAGGCAGTCTTGCAGACGATAAGGCTCAGGCCCGAAGGCCCGAGCAATAATCGTGCGGTACTTTACCGGAGAAACTGGTCTTACGCGGTTTCTACCGTCGGAAAACTCTTGACCAGTTCGTCCAGGGCCTTGAGCTGGGACAGGAACGGTTCGAGCTTGTCCAGGCGCAGTGCGCAAGGACCGTCGCACTTGGCATTGTCCGGATCAGGATGGGCTTCCAGGAACAGGCCGGCCAGGGACTGGCTCATGCCCGCCTTGGCCAGGTCGGTGACCTGGGCGCGGCGACCACCGGCCGAGTCGGCCCGGCCGCCCGGCATCTGCAGGGCGTGGGTCACATCGAAGAACACCGGATACTCGAACTGCTTCATGATGCCGAAGCCGAGCATGTCCACTACCAGGTTGTTGTAGCCGAAGCTGGAACCACGCTCGCAGAGGATCAACTGGTCATTACCGGCTTCCACGCATTTGTTCAGGATGTGCTTCATTTCCTGGGGCGCGAGGAACTGGGCTTTCTTGATGTTGATCACTGCGCCGGTCTTGGCCATCGCCACGACCAGGTCGGTCTGGCGCGACAGGAAGGCCGGCAGCTGGATGATGTCGCATACCTTGGCCACCGGTTCGCACTGGTAGGGCTCGTGCACGTCGGTGATCACCGGCACGTTGAAGGTCCGCTTGATCTCCTCGAAGATCTTCAGCCCTTCCTCCATGCCTGGACCACGGTACGAGGTCACCGACGAACGGTTGGCCTTGTCGAAGCTGGCCTTGAACACATAGGGGATACCGAGCTTCTCGGTAACCCGTACGTACTCTTCGCAGACCTTCAGCGCCATGTCGCGGCTTTCCAGCACGTTCATGCCGCCGAACAGCACCATCGGCTTGTCGTTGGCGATTTCGATGTTGCCTACGCGGATGATCTTCTGCGCCATCAGGTTCACGCCTTCTTCTGGTGTTGAGCCAGTGCCGCCTTGACGAAACCGCTGAACAGCGGGTGACCGTCACGTGGAGTGGAGGTGAACTCGGGGTGGAACTGGCAAGCCACGAACCATGGATGATCCTGGCTCTCGACCACTTCCACCAGCGCGCCGTCTTCGGAACGACCGGACACCAGCAGGCCGGCCTCCATCAGTTGCGGCAGCAGGTTGTTGTTCACTTCGTAGCGATGACGGTGACGCTCGGTGATCACGTCGCTGCCGTAGCAGTCGTGGACCTTGGAGCCCGCGACGATCTGGCAATCCTGGGCGCCCAGGCGCATGGTACCGCCCAGGTCCGAAGCTTCGGTACGAGTCTCGACCGCGCCGGTGGAATCGGCCCACTCGGTGATCAGGCCCACGACCGGATGGCCGCTGGTGCGATCGAACTCGGTGGAGTTGGCGTCTTTCCAGCCCATGACGTTACGAGCGAACTCGATGACCGCCACTTGCATGCCGAGGCAGATACCCAGGTACGGGACCTTGTTCTCACGGGCGTATTGCACCGCGGTGATCTTGCCTTCCACACCGCGCAGGCCGAAACCGCCTGGAACCAGGATGGCGTCGGCGCCTTCCAGCAGGCCGGTGCCCTGGTTCTCGATGTCTTCGGAGTCGATGTAGCGCAGGTTGACCTTGGTACGGTTCTGGATGCCGGCGTGGCTCATCGCTTCGATCAGCGACTTGTACGCGTCCAGCAGCTCCATGTATTTGCCGACCATGGCGATGGTGACTTCTTTCTCGGGGTTCAGCTTGGCGTCCACGACCTTGTCCCACTCGGACAGGTCGGCGCTGCTGCACTGCAGGCCGAAACGCTCGACGACGAAATCGTCCAGGCCCTGGGCATGCAGCACACCCGGGATCTTGTAGATGGTGTCGACGTCTTCCAGGGAGATCACCGCACGCTCTTCAACGTTGGTGAACAGGGCGATCTTGCGACGCGACGAGGCGTCCACCGGATGGTCGGAACGGCAGATCAGCACGTCAGGCTGCAGGCCGATGGAGCGCAGTTCCTTCACCGAGTGCTGGGTCGGCTTGGTCTTGGTCTCGCCAGCGGTGGCGATGTAAGGAACCAGGGTCAGGTGCATCAGCATCGCCCGCTTGGAGCCGACTTCGACGCGCAGTTGGCGAATGGCCTCGAGGAACGGTTGCGACTCGATGTCACCCACGGTGCCGCCGATTTCGACCAGGGCCACGTCGGCATCGCCGGCGCCCTTGATGATACGGCGCTTGATTTCGTCGGTGATGTGCGGGATCACCTGGATAGTGGCACCCAGGTAGTCACCACGGCGCTCTTTGCGCAGCACGTGCTCGTAGACACGACCGGTGGTGAAGTTGTTGTTCTGGGTCATGGTCGTGCGGATGAACCGCTCGTAGTGGCCCAGGTCCAGGTCGGTCTCGGCGCCATCATGGGTGACGAATACTTCACCGTGCTGGAACGGGCTCATGGTGCCCGGGTCGACGTTGATGTACGGGTCCAGCTTGAGCATGGTGACCTTGAGCCCCCGCGCCTCCAGGATGGCCGCCAATGAAGCCGAGGCAATGCCTTTCCCCAATGAAGAAACAACACCGCCCGTGACGAATATGTAGCGCGTCATGAAAAACCCTAGAAGTCTGCGTTAAAGCGGTCAGTGCCGCCGGGGAAAGCGAAGGAAGGCCGAAGCCCCCGATCACCTGCATTAATCACAGTGCATGTTTCAAAAAAACCGCCGCGTTGTGACAGACCGGATGCAAAAACACCGGTACGTTGCTCGCTACACATTTTTTGGAATCGCCCAGCAAAGACTGCTTGGTAATCGGCAACTCCTGCAATTCAGGCGAATCCACAGAAGTTGTATCAAGAAGGGAGCGTAGTCTACCGGAAAGCCCCTTTCAGCTCAAACCTTGATCGCTGGTCGGTGGTCGCCAATGCAATTGCCAGGCGCCCCGGGCGTTTGTGCCGGCCATTGGCAGGTTCGCCACGGCCAACAGTTGTTCCTGGCGATATAGCAGCGGCAATCTGCCACGGACGAAAGCCGGCACCCCGGCCTCGTTCAACAGCCGCTTGAGATCGCGATGGCCGCGATCGACCAGGTGCATCACCTCGCCGCCAAGACGATATCGGATGCTCAGCGGGCCATCGGGCACCGAGCCGCTGAAAGCCACATGGCCGTTATCCGGCAAGCACAGCGGTTGCTGCGGATCGTGCCACTCAGCTCCCTGCCCGACCGGCCGCAGCCAGGCTCCGGACAACCACCACAGGTACGCCCCCCTACGATGCAGCTCGCCATCGGCCAGGCGCCAGATCGGCA
This sequence comes from Pseudomonas sp. B6(2017), assembly GCF_002112765.1. NCBI lineage: Bacteria > Pseudomonadati > Pseudomonadota > Gammaproteobacteria > Pseudomonadales > Pseudomonadaceae > Pseudomonas > Pseudomonas sp. B6(2017). The sequence continues at coordinate 25,675 of NZ_NEIQ01000005.1, forward strand.
GGGCTGCATCCTTGGCATCGCGCAGGTTTTCCCAACCCGCCCAGTGATCGGTGTCCGGCAAGCGAGTGAACCTGGCCAACCAATGGCTGAGGGCGTTGCGCTGGCGCGCAGCGGATAACTCTCGCAGGGGCGCCAAGGCCAGGGTTGGCAAGGGCAGCCAGGGCGGGTTCCGGTCCTGTTCGGCGGCGCGCAGATCCATCGAAGCCAGCTCGCCGAGCAAGCCCTGGGCCTCACCAAGATGCGCGGCACTGCGAGCGATACTGGCCGCGGCCTGGGGCCAGCGCGACTGCAACACCGGCATGACCTGGTGTCGCAGGTAATTACGCGAATAGTGGTGATCGCTATTGGAAGGGTCATCGACCCAGTCCAGCCGATGCTCGGCGGCATAACGTTCCAGCTCGGCGCGAGGCACGTCAAGCAAGGGTCGTAGCAAATGCCCACGCCCCAGGGGACGGCACTGGGGCATCGCCGCCAAACCCCGCACCCCGGCACCGCGCAATAGGCGAAACAGCAGGGTTTCCGCCTGGTCGTCACGATGCTGGGCCAGCAGCAACAGCTCGTCGCTCGCCAGCGACTGCTCGAAGATGCTGTAGCGCGCATCCCGGGCGGCGCGTTCGAGGCTGGCGCCAGCCGGCACCTGGACCCTGGCTACCTGCAGCGGCACGCCCAGGGCATCGCAGACTTGCTGACAGTACTGCGGCCAGGCATCCGCCGCCTGTTGCAGGCCATGATGGACGTGAATCGCCGAAAGCGCCGGGAGGCAATGCTGGCGCGCCAGATTGGCAAGCAGGTGCAGCAGGACGGTGGAGTCCAGCCCCCCGGAGAAGGCCACGCGCCACGCGCTGGCCTGGCGCCAGGGAGCCAGGATTTGCAGCAAAGAGTCGGCGAGAGGAGTCATGCGTTCAGGACCTGCAGCAGCGATCAGCTGGCCTTGCGGTTGCCCCAGAATGAACAAGACGCCGTGATCGGAACGATCGACGGCGCCAGGTTCGCGAGCTGGCCTGCTCCGGTAAGCCGGAGCGGCGGGCGGTCAGAGACCGTAGCTCATCAGGCGGTCATAACGACGGGCCAGCAGGGTGTCGTTATCCATTTCCTTGAGCATCGCCAGTTGCGAGCTGAGCTCGGCACGAATCAGCGCGGAAGCGGCGGCCGGATCGCGGTGGGCGCCGCCCAGCGGCTCGGCGATGACTTTGTCGACGATCCCCAGGCCCTTGAGGCGCTCGGCGGTGATACCCATGGCTTCGGCGGCGTCGGCGGCCTTTTCCGCGGTTTTCCACAGGATCGAGGCGCAACCTTCCGGCGAGATCACCGCATAGGTGGAGTACTGCAGCATGTTCAGCTGGTCGCACACGCCAATGGCCAGGGCGCCGCCCGAACCACCCTCACCGATCACGGTGGCGATGATCGGGGTCTTCAGGCGTGCCATGACCCGCAGGTTCCAGGCAATGGCTTCGCTCTGGTTGCGCTCTTCGGCGTCGATGCCCGGGTAGGCGCCCGGGGTGTCGATGAAGGTCAGGATCGGCATCTTGAAGCGTTCGGCCATTTCCATCAGGCGGCAGGCCTTGCGGTAGCCTTCCGGACGCGGCATGCCGAAGTTGCGGCGAACCTTCTCGCGCACTTCGCGGCCCTTCTGGTGGCCGATGATCATCACGGGTTGCTCGTCCAGACGAGCGACGCCGCCCACGATCGCCGCGTCATCGGAGAAGTGGCGATCGCCATGCAGCTCGTCGAACTCGGTGAAGATGTGCTGGATGTAGTCCAGGGTGTAAGGACGACGCGGGTGACGCGCCAGACGAGCGATCTGCCAGCTGGTGAGCTTGCCGAAGATATCCTCGGTCAAGGTCTTGCTCTTGTCCTGCAGGCGGGAGATCTCATCGCCGATATTCAGCGAATTGTCATTACCGACCAAGCGCAACTCTTCGATCTTGGCTTGCAGGTCGGCGATCGGCTGTTCGAAATCAAGAAAATTCGGGTTCATAGGCGTCCGTCTGGGCTCGACATCCAGGAAAGCTGGGGCCGGCCGGTTGTCTGTTCGCGCCCTACCTTAAGGGACGGGCGCGATGAGGTCGATAGTAAAGTCAAGTGACGACAAGGCGTAATGCTGGCGCCTGACCGTCAACGGTATTGCAGGAAGACGTTGTCTTTGCCGAACTGGTCACGCAGGGCCTGAATCAAGCTGTCCGCCGGATCGATGCGCCAGGCCTCGCCGAACTGCAGCAGGGTCTTGGCATCGTCGCGACTGTACTCCATGGAAATCGGGCACGCGCCGCGGTGGCGCTTGAGCAGATCGCCCAGCCAGCGTAGCTGATCGCCCTTGAGCGCATCGCTGTGGACTTTCAAGCGCAGGCTTTCGGCCAAGTTGGTCCGCGCATCCTCCATGCTCATCACTCGCTTGACCCGCAGGCGCAGGCCGCCGGAGAAGTCATCGTTGCTGACCTCGCCCTCCACCACCACCATGGCGTCGGTCTGCAACAGGGCCTGGGCAGCCATGAAAGAGTCGGCGAACAACGAGGCCTCGATCCGCCCGGAGCGGTCGTCGAGGGTGATGAAACCCATCTTGTCGCCCTTCTTGTTCTTCATCACCCGCAGGGCAATGATCATCCCGGCCACGGTCTGGGTGTCGCGCGCCGGCTTCAGATCGATGATGCGCTGGCGGGCGAAACGACGAATCTCGCCCTCGTACTCATCGATGGGGTGGCCGGTCAGGTACAGGCCCAGGGTGTCCTTCTCGCCCCGCAGGCGTTCCTTGAGCGTCAGTTCACGAGCCTTGCGGTGGTTGCCATAGACGTCCGCATCCTCCTCGACGAACAACCCGCCGAACAGGTCGGCGTGGCCGCTATCGGCGGTCCGGGCGGTCTGTTCGGCCGCCTTGATCGCCTCTTCCAGGGCCGACAGCAATACGGCGCGGTTGCGGTCGATATTGGCCTGGTAGGCCTTGAGCTCGTCATGGAAGTAAGGCCCCAGGCGGTCCAGGGCGCCACTGCGGATCAGCGCATCCAGGGTGCGCTTGTTGATGCGCTTGAGGTCGACCCGGCTGCAGAAGTCGAACAGGTCCTTGAACGGGCCGCCTTCGGCCCGGGCCTCGACGATCGCTTCCACCGGGCCTTCGCCCACGCCCTTGATCGCCCCCAGGCCATAGACGATGCGGCCATCGTCGTTGACCGTGAACTTGAAGTCGGAGCTGTTCACGTCCGGCGCATCGAGGCGCAGCTTCATGCTGCGTACTTCCTCGATCAGCACCACCACCTTGTCGGTGTTGTGCATATCCGCCGACAGTACCGCAGCCATGAAAGGCGCCGGGTAGTGGGTCTTGAGCCAGGCGGTCTGGTAGGACACTAGCCCATAGGCCGCCGAGTGGGATTTGTTGAAGCCGTAACCGGCGAACTTTTCCACCAGGTCGAAGATGTTACCGGCCAGGTCCGCTTCGATATTGTTGGCAACGCAACCCTCGATGAAACCACCGCGCTGCTTGGCCATCTCCTCGGGTTTCTTCTTACCCATGGCCCGGCGCAGCATGTCCGCACCACCCAGGGTGTAGCCGGCCATGACCTGGGCGATCTGCATCACCTGTTCCTGGTACAGGATGATGCCGTAGGTCGGCGCCAGCACAGGCTTGAGGCCTTCGTACTGATAGTCCGAGTGCGGATACGCCAGCTCGGCACGGCCGTGCTTGCGGTTGATGAAGTCGTCCACCATGCCCGATTGCAGCGGGCCCGGGCGGAACAGCGCCACCAGTGCGATGAGGTCTTCCAGGCAGTCGGGCTTGAGCTTCTTGATCAGCTCCTTCATGCCGCGGGATTCGAGCTGGAACACGGCCGTGGTCTCGGCCTTCTGCAACAGCTCGTAGGTTTTCTTGTCATCCAGCGGGATGAAGTCGATGTTGACGTCGGGCAGGTTGTTCTTGGCCTGCTCGCGGTTGATGGTCTCCATCGCCCACTTGATGATGGTCAGGGTCCGCAGGCCCAGGAAGTCGAACTTCACCAGGCCCGCCGCCTCGACATCGTCCTTGTCGAACTGGGTCACCAGGCCGCCGCCCTCTTCGTCACAGGCGATCGGCGAGAAGTCGGTGAGCTTGGTCGGCGCGATCACCACGCCACCGGCGTGCTTGCCAGTGCCGCGGGTGACCCCTTCGAGCTTCAAGGCCATGTCCCAGATTTCGCGGCCATCCTCATCGGTCTTGAGGAAGTCGCGCAGCATCTCCTCCTGCTCGTAGGCCTTCTCCAGGGTCATGCCGACCTCGAAGGGGATCATCTTCGACAGGCGGTCGGCCAGGCCGTAGGACTTGCCTTGCACCCGCGCCACGTCGCGCACCACCGCCTTGGCGGCCATGGTACCGAAGGTGATGATCTGGCTTACCGCGTTACGCCCGTAGGCCTCGGCCACGTAGTCGATCACCCGGTCACGACCGTCCATGCAGAAGTCGACGTCGAAGTCGGGCATGGAAATACGTTCGGGGTTGAGGAAACGTTCGAACAGCAGGTCATAGGCCAGCGGATCGAGGTCGGTGATCTTCAGCACATAGGCCACCAGGGAACCGGCACCCGACCCCCGGCCCGGACCGACGGGGACGCCGTTGTTCTTGGCCCACTTGATGAAGTCCATAACGATCAGGAAGTAACCGGGGAAGCCCATCTGGATGATGATATCCAGCTCGAACTTCAGGCGATCCAGGTAGACCTGGCGCTTCTCTTCATAGTTGGGCGTGGTGTCCTTGGGCCAGAGCACCGCCAGGCGCTCCTCCAGCCCCTCATGGGACACATGGCGCAGGTAATCATCGATACCCATGCCGTTGGGCGTCGGGAAGTCAGGGAGGAAGTACTTGCCCAACTGCACCGTGATATTGCAGCGTTTGGCAATCTCCACGGTGTTTTCCAGCGCCTCGGGCAGGTCGCTGAACAGCTCGGCCATCTCCTGGGCACTCTTGAGGTACTGCTGGTCGCTGTAGTTCTTCGAGCGGCGCGGATCGTCCAGGGCGCGGCCTTCGCCGATGCAAACCCGAGTCTCGTGGGCCTCGAAGTCGTCCTGCTTGATGAAGCGCACATCGTTGGTCGCCACCAACGGCGCACCGATCTTGTCGGCCAGGGCCACCGCACCATGCAGTTGCTCTTCGTCGTTGGGGCGATTGGTACGCTGGACTTCCAGGTAGAAGCGATCCGGGAACACTCCCATCCACTCCAGGGCCAGGGCCTCGGCCAGCGCAAGATCGCCCGCCACCAGGGCCATGCCGATCTCCCCCTCCTTGGCCGCCGAGAGCATGATCAGGCCTTCGGCAGCCTGCACCACCCAATCGCGCTCGATGATAGTCAGCCCGTTGCGCTGGCCTTCGGTAAAGCCACGGGAGATCAGCTCGGTGAGGTTGCGATAGCCCACGGCATTCATCGCCAGCAGGCTGATGCGACTCAGGGGGCCGTCCGCATCGTCCTTGTTCGCCAGCCACAGGTCGGCACCGCAGATCGGCTTGATCCCGGCGCCCATGCTGGTCTTGTAGAACTTGACCAGGGAGCACATGTTGCTCTGGTCGGTAACCGCTACCGCCGGCATGCCCATGCCGGTCAGGGCCTTGACCAGCGGTTTGATCCGCACCAGACCGTCGACCAGGGAAAATTCAGTGTGCAGGCGCAGGTGAACGAATGAAGCCGGCATAGTGATCCTGTAAATAGCGCGAAAACAACGAGGCCCGGACATCGGGCGATTTAAAGACTCGAACTCGGCGTTACAGCGCAAGGCAGCCAAGGCCTGCGCGCGGCGACCATCGATAGTGGTTCATCGCCACTGCAGGCAGGCCATTGCCGTCGTTCGTGGAGCTTTAAAGCAGCCGGATTGTACCGGGCCTTGGTTAAAACATCAGCCTCAAGACTGAACCAGGCCCAGCGCTTCACGCGCTTCATAGGCCAGGCGTACCGGCGCGAAAGAGCGCCGGTGGATCGGGGTCGGGCCCAGGCGCGCCAGGGCTTCCAGGTGGACTGGAGTCGGATACCCCTTGTGCCCGCCGATACCGTAACCGGGATAGATGAGCTCGAAGGCGGCCATCTCGCGGTCGCGGCTGACCTTGGCCAGGATCGACGCCGCGGCGATCGCCGGAACCTTGCTATCACCCTTGACCACCGCTTCGGCCGGCACCGCCAGCTTGGGGCAGCGGTTACCATCGATCATCGCCAGCCTCGGGGTCACGCTCAAGCCTTCCACCGCCCGCTGCATGGCCAGCATGGTGGCGTGCAAGATGTTCAGCTCGTCGATCTCCTGGACTTCCGCCCGGGCGATGCACCAGCTCAGGGCCTTCTCGCAGATCTCGTCGAACAGCTGTTCGCGACGGGCCTCGGTGAGTTTCTTGGAATCGTTCAGGCCGAGGATCGGCCGGTTCGGATCGAGAATCACCGCAGCGGTGACCACCGCACCGCACAAGGGGCCACGGCCGACCTCGTCGACACCCGCCACCAGGTCGCCAGCATCGGCCACCAGGGTGAAGTCCAGGCCCATCTGCTTCTTGGAGTTGCTCATTGGGCTTTACCTATCAGTTCCAGCACCGCCTGGGCGGCCTGGTTGGATGCGTCGCGACGCAAGGTGCGATGGATCTGGTCGAAACCGCTGGTCTGCTCCTCGCCACCCTCGATCAGCGGCGACAGGGTCTTGGCCAGGGCCTCGGCAGTCGCGGCATCCTGCAGCAACTCGGGCACCAGCAAGCGCTGGGCCAACAGGTTGGGCAGGGAAATATACGGACTCTTGACCATGCGCTTGAGAATCCAGAACGTCAGCGGCGCCAGGCGGTAGGCCACCACCATTGGCCGCTTGTACAACAGGGCTTCCAGGGTCGCCGTACCCGAGGCGATCAATACCGCGTCGCAGGCCGCCAGTGCTTTATGCGACTGGCCATCGAGCAAGGTCAGCGGCAGGTCGCGACCGGCCAGCAGCTCTTCCACCTGGGCTCGCCGCTGCGCATTGGCGCAAGGCAGGATGAAACGCACACCCGGGCGCATGGCCCGCAAGCACTCGGCGGCATCCAGGAACAGGCCGCCCAGGCGTCCTACTTCGCCGCCACGACTGCCTGGCATCAGCGCCACCAGCGGGCCCTCGGGCAAACCGAGCTCGGCGCGAGCCGCTGCTCGATCAGCTTGCAAGGGGATGGCATCGGCCAGGGAGTGGCCGACGAACTTCACCGGAACGCCCTTTTCCTCGTAGAACCTGGCTTCGAAAGGAAACAGGGTCAGCATCAGGTCGCAGCCTTCGCGGATCTTCAGCACACGCTTCTGGCGCCAGGCCCATACCGATGGACTGACGTAGTGCACGGTCTTGATCCCGGCCTGGCGCAACTTGAGCTCGATATTCAGGGTGAAGTCCGGGGCATCGATACCGATGAATACATCCGGCTTCTCGGCGATCAGGGTCTGCACCAGCTTCTTGCGTCGGGCCAGCAGCTCACGCAGGCGCCCGAGAACCTCGACCAGCCCCATGACCGCCAGGCGCTCCATGGGAAAGTAGGAGACCAGGCCCTCGGCCTCCATCAATGGCCCACCGACACCGATGAACTCCACCGCCGGATGCTGGGCCTTGAGGGCGCGCATCAGACCGGCGCCAAGAATGTCGCCGGAGGCTTCGCCAGCCACCAGCGCAATACGCAGAGTGTTCATGATTAGCGGGTGATGCCGCGGGTCGAAGACTGGATCGAGTCGCGAAACAGTGCGACTTCAGGATACTGCTCGGCGGCTTCGGCCAATTCGGCCAGGGCCTGGTCTACCGTCAGCCCCTGGCGATAGACCACCTTGTAGGCTCGGCGCAGGGCGTGGATCGAATCATCGCTGAAACCACGACGGCGCATGCCTTCGAAGTTCATGCTACGAGCTTCGGCAGGGTTGCCGAACACGGTGACGAACGCCGGGACATCCTTGCCGATGGCGGTACCCATGCCGGAAAAACTGTGGGCACCGATGTGGCAGTACTGATGCACCAGGGTGAAACCGGAAAGAATCGCCCAGTCATCCACATGCACGTGGCCGGCCAACGCGGTGTTGTTGACCAGGATGCAATGGTTGCCGATCACACTGTCGTGGCCGATATGGGCATAGGCCATGATCAGGTTATGGTCGCCCAGGGTGGTCTCGCAACGGTCCTGGATGGTGCCACGGTGAATGGTCACGCCTTCGCGGATCACATTGTGATCACCGATTAACAGGCGGGTTTCTTCACCCTTGTATTTCAGATCGGGCGTGTCTTCGCCTACCGAGGAAAACTGGTAGATGCGGTTGTGCTTGCCGATCCGGGTCGGGCCCTTGAGGATCACATGGGGCCCGATCACTGTACCCTCGCCGATTTCCACACCAGCGCCGACGATCGACCACGGGCCAACCTCAACGTCGTCGGCCAGGACGGCCGTCGGATCGATGATTGCGCGAGGGTCAATCAAACTCATAGTTTGCGTTCCGCGCAGATGATCTCGGCGGAGCACACTGGCTTGCCGTCGACCGATGCCTGGCACTCGAACTTCCAGATCTGGCGCTTGCAACTGATGAACTTGGCTTCAAGGATCAGTTGGTCGCCCGGCAGCACCGGCTGGCGGAAGCGCAGCTTGTCGGAGCCGACGAAGTAGTAGAGGGTGCCGTCGGCAGGCTTCACGTCGAGCATCTTGAAACCCAGAATGCCCGCAGCCTGGGCCATGGCTTCGATGATCAGCACGCCTGGCATGATCGGATGCGCAGGGAAGTGGCCATTGAAGAACGGCTCGTTGATGCTGACATTCTTGTAGGCACGAATGCACTTGCCCTCGACATCCAGATCCACCACCCGATCCACTAGCAGGAAAGGGTAACGGTGAGGCAAGTATTCGCGAATCTCGTTGATGTCCATCATTTCGGGGGGAAGCCTGTAGTAAAGATTGGGAGCATGCGGTCAACGCACGCCCCTCTAGCAAATCAAGGAAGCAGGCAGTCTAGCGGCTGTGCACACTTGATGTGGAAATGGTATCAGCCATCTGATGAAGCATTGTCGCCGGGGGTCACGTCCCCAACGCGCTTTTCCAACTGGCGCAAACGCCGCGCGAGATCATCGAGCTGGCGGATGCGGGCCGCGCTTTTGCGCCACTCGGCAGCCGGTTGCATGGCAGTACCGGAAGAATAGGCGCCCGGCTCGGTGATCGAGTGGGTCACCATGGTCATCCCGGTGAGGAAAACGTTGTCACAAATCTCGATATGCCCCACCAGGCCGACACCGCCGGCGAGCATGCAGTGCTTGCCGATCTTGGTGCTGCCGGAGATCCCCACGCAAGCGGCCATCGCGGTGTGATCACCGACCTGGACGTTGTGGGCGATCTGGATCTGGTTGTCGAGCTTCACACCGTTGCCGATGATGGTGTCGGCCAGGGCACCACGATCGATGGCCGTGTTGACACCGATCTCCACATCATCGCCGATGGTCACGCCGCCCACCTGGGCAATCTTGTTCCAGATACCCTTCGAGTTGGCGAAACCGAAACCTTCGCCGCCCAGCACCGCACCCGACTGGATCACCACGCGTTTGCCGATGCGCACATCGTGGTACAGGGTCACCCGTGGTGCCAACCAGCCACCCTCGCCCACCACGCTACGGGCACCGATGACGCAATGGGCGCCAACGGTTACGCCGGCGTCGATCCGGGCTCCGCTTTCGATCACGGCAAAGGCGCCGATACTGGCCGTTGGGTCGACCTGGGCATCATCGGCGATTACCGCGGACGGATGGATACCGACCGGCGCCTTGGGCTTGGGATCGAAGAAGTGGGAAACACGGGCATAGGATAGGTAAGGGTCGGCCACTACCAGTGCGTCACCGGCATAGGCTTCGGCTTCGGCGGCTTTCAACAACACCGCGCCAGCCTGACTATCGACCAGGTACTTGCGATATTGGGGATTTGCCAAAAAGCTCAACTGAGTTGGGCCAGCCTCCTGCAAGGTGGCCAGCCCAGTGATTTCCTTCTCCGCGTCGCCACGCAAGGTGGCGCCGAGGAACTCGGCCAACTGGCCGAGTTTCATAATTGCGGTCATGGCTTACTTCAGCTGATTCATGCGCTCGATAACCTGGCGCGTGATGTCGTACTGAGGTTTGACATCGATCACTGCGCCACGCTCGAAGACCAGGTCGAAACCGCCTTTCTTGATGACTTCTTCAACTGCGCCGTCCAGCTTGGGCTTGAGCTGCTTGAGCATTTCGCGATCGGCCACGGCCTTGGCTTCGTTCAGTTCTTTGGACTGGAACTGGAAGTCGCGAGCTTTCTGCTTGAACTCGAGCTCCAGACGCTCACGCTCGCCTTGCTGCATCTTGTCGCCACCGGCAACCAGGCGGTCCTGGATACCCTTGGCGCTGCTTTCCAGGGTCTTGAGCTTGTTCAGCTGCGGGCCGAACTTTTTCTCGGCGTCCACGGCGTACTTCTTGGCCGCGTCCGACTCCAGCAGAGCCATCTGATAGTTCAGGACGGCGATTTTCATTTCGGCAAATGCCGGGCTCGCGACCAGAACGGAGGCCAGGAGAACCAATTGAGTCAACTTACGCACGATGCACTCCTACAAAATCCATTGTCGTTGTCTTGGGCCAGACGGTTAGAAAGTCTGGCCGAGAGAGAATTGGAACACCTGGGTTTCAGCGTCATCCGGTTTCTTGATCGGCATCGCCAGGGCGAAGCTCAATGGACCCAGAGCAGTTACCCACGTCACGCCGACACCCACCGAACTGGCCAGGTTGCTGAAGCTGACATCATTGCACTCGGGCTTCACGTTCGACGCCGCGATAGTGTTGGATGTCTTTTCACAACGAGAGCTGAAGACGTTACCCACATCCCAGAACAGGGAAGTGCGCAGGGAACGCTGGTCCTTGACGAATGGCAGAGGGAACAGCAACTCCGCACCGCCCTGGATTAACACGTTACCGCCGAATGGCAGCGGGTCTTGATCCGGATCGCGAACGGTACCGGCGTTACCGGTCACACCCACGCCACGGCTAGGCGTACTGCGAGGGCCCAGGGTGCTGTCCTTGAAACCACGAACCGAGTTGAAACCACCGGCATAGTAGTTCTCGTAGAACGGCAAGCCCTTGGTATCGCCAAAGCCATCGCCATAACCCAGCTCGGTATGGAAACGCATGGTGTAGTTGTCGGTCAGCGGCGTGAACAACTGGCCACGGTAGTCGAGCTTGAAGAAGGACAGGTCGCTACCCGGGGTAGTGGTTTCCAGCACCAGGCTTTGCGAGTGACCGCGGGTCGCCAATACACCTTTGTTCAGGGTCGACTCGGACCAGCCGGCAGAGGCCTTGAAGTTCAGGTAGCTCTTGCCCTGCTTGTTCACGAAGTCGAAGATTTCGTCGACGGTGTAGCGTCCGGTCTTGATCTTGTCCTGCTGGGCCGTCAGGCCGAAGGTCAAGCGCGAAGTCTCGCTGATCGGGTAGCCCACGCTGACGCCGGCACCCAGGCTATCCACCGCATAGCTGGCTACATCGACATCGAGGTCCTTGTAGTCAGTGGTGCGATAGAAAGCGTTGTAGCCCAGGCTCACGCCATCGGCGGTCCAGTAGGGGTCCACGTAGCCGAAGTTGTAGCGGCTCTGGTACTCGCTTCGGGTCAGGCCGATGCTGACCTTGTTACCGGTACCCAGGAAGTTGTTCTGGGTAATCGAACCACCGAGGATCAGGCCCGCACTCTGGGCGAAACCAACGCTGGCGGTAATCGAACCCGAAGCCTGCTCTTCCACGGCGTAGTTGACGTCGACCTGGTCATCGACACCCGGCACGGCCGGAGTCTCGACGTTGACTTCCTTGAAGAAGCCCAGGCGCTCGAGGCGAGTCTTGGACTGGTCGATGAGGTAGGTCGAAGCCCAGCCGCCTTCCATCTGGCGCATCTCGCGACGTAGTACTTCGTCTTCGGACTTGGTGTTGCCACGGAAGTTGATGCGGTTGACGTAGGCGCGCTTGCCCGGATCCACCACGAAGGTAATGTCGACGGTGTGGTCGTCATCGTGGGGTTGTGGCACGCCGTTGACGTTGGCGAAGGTATAGCCATCGTTACCCAGGCGACGGGTTATCAGCTCGGAAGTGGTGGTCATCAGCTTGCGCGAGAACACCTGGCCCTTCTCCACCAGCAGCAATGCCTTGACCTGGTCTTCAGGTACCTTCAGGTCGCCGCTGAGCTTGACGTCACGAACGCTGTACTTCTCGCCTTCATTGATGTTGACGGTGATATAGACGTGTTTCTTGTCCGGAGTGATGGACACCTGGGTCGAAGCGATATCCATGTTGATATAGCCGCGGTCCAGGTAGTAGGAACGCAGGCGCTCCAGGTCACCGGAGAGTTTTTCACGGGCGTACTTGTCATCGTTCTTGAAGAACGACAGCCAGTTGGTGGTCTTGAGCTCGAACAGGCCGATCAGGTCGTCGTCGGGGAAGACCGTATTGCCTACTACGTTGATGTGCTGGATGGCCGCGACGGTACCTTCGTTGATCTTCACCTTCAGGCCGACACGGTTACGCGGCTGCGGAACCACTTCGGTCTCGACGGTGGCCGAGTAACGACCCTGAGCAACATATTGACGTTGCAGTTCGTTACGCACCCCTTCGAGGGTCGCACGCTGGAAGATTTCGCCTTCGGCCAGGCCGGACTGCTTGAGGCCCTTCATCAGGTCGTCGGTGGAGATCGCCTTGTTGCCTTCGATCTCGATGCTGGCAACCGAAGGCCGCTCGACTACCGTGATGACCAGGACGTTGCCATCGCGCCCCAGCTGGATGTCTTGAAAGAAACCGGTTTTGAACAGCGCACGAGTGGATTCCACCAGGCGACGGTCGTCCGCCTGCTCGCCGACGTTCAACGGCAAGGCACCAAAGACGCTACCCGCGGAAACGCGCTGGAGGCCGTTGACGCGAATATCGGAGATAGTGAAGGACTCGGCGTGAACTTCGGCGATCATCAATACGGAGAGAACCGCAGTTAGCAGCAGACGTTTCATGAAGTCCTTTCTTATTCCAACTGGCAATAAACAAACTGCCGCAAAATGCGGCAGATTCGCAATTCAGCGAAGCGTTACAGACGACCCAGATCGTTGACCAGAGCAAGCAGCATGACTCCGACCACCAAGCTGATACCGATCTGTATCCCCCAACCTTGCACCCGATCCGACAAGGGGCGACCACGCACCCACTCGATCAGATAAAACAACAAATGCCCCCCATCCAGTACCGGGATGGGCAACAAATTCAGAACCCCCAGGCTAATACTCAGATAAGCAAGGAAATTCAAGAAATCGGCAATGCCCGACTGGGCAGAAGCGCCCGCCACTTTAGCAATGGTTATCGGTCCGCTCAAGTTTTTTACCGAGAGCTCGCCGAACAACATTTTCTTCAGTGATTCAAGGGTCAGGACGCTCATCGTCCAAGTGCGCCGGGCGCCTTCGCCAATCGCCTCCAGCGGGCCATAACTGACTTCGCGCAACATCTGCGGCGGCCAGTCGACGGCCTTCACACCGGCCCCCAGGTAACCGCTCGGGGCCTTGCTGTCACCTCGACTGGCCAGGGTCACGGGAACCTCGATTCGGGCGCCATCACGCTCGACGTGCAGGACGATCCTGGCCGCAGGATGCACACGCACCCAGTCGACCACCTGCTGCCAGTCATCGACCGCCTGGCCATCGAGAGCCAGCAAGCGATCACCGGTTTTCAGGCCGCCAGCCTGGGCTGGACCTTTCGGATCGAGTTCAGCCAGCACCGCAGGCAAGGCCGGGCGCCAGGGGCGGATACCCAGGGAACGAATAGGATCGGGCTCATCGGCGCCCTTGAGCCATTTATCCAGCACCAACTGGCGTGGCGAATCGACCGTGGCGCCCTGCTCACGAACCAGCAGTTGCAACGTGCCGCTTTCACCAAGGCGGCGCACCAACTGCAGGTTCACCGCTGCCCAGCCAGTGGTCGGCTCGCCGTCGATGGCGATGATTTCCTGACCCGAGCTCAGTCCGGCCTTGGCGGCGATGCTACCGGCCTCGATTTCACCGATGACCGGTCGCACCTGCTGACTGCCCAGCATCGCCAGGGCCCAGAAAAACACCAGGGCCAGCAGGAAGTTGGCAATCGGGCCCGCCGCGACGATGGCAATACGCTGACGAACGGACTTGCGATTGAAGGATTGATCGAGCTCCGCAAGCGCCACCTCGCCTTCGCGCTCGTCGAGCATCTTCACGTAACCGCCCAGGGGAATGGCGGCGATCACGAACTCGGTGCCATGGCGATCATGCCAACGCACCAGGGGCATGCCGAAACCCACCGAGAAGCGCAGCACCTTGACGCCACAGCGGCGGGCGACCCAGAAATGACCGAATTCGTGAAAGGTGACCAGCACGCCCAGGGCTACCAGGGTGCCGACAATCATATAGAGCGCGCTCATCTACTTTCTCCGCAATCCTATTCGCCGTCACTCGCGCGGGTCGCGAATCCTATCGCCCGTTACGCTGCAACCATTGGTCAGCCAGCAACCGGGCCTGGGCATCCGCTGCGAATACGGCATCCAGCTCGTTGACCGCAACCACCGGCTCACGATTCAAAACCTCGTCGATGATACTCGCGATCTCCAGGTAGCGGATGCGCCGCTCGAGAAATGCCGAGACCGCCACTTCGTTGGCCGCATTCAACATCGCCGGGGCGCTGCCGCCTGCCTCGGCCGCCTGACGAGCCAGGCGCAGGCATGGGAATCGCTGCTCATCGGGCGCCTGGAAGTCCAGGCGGGCAATGGCGAAAAGGTCGAGTGGCGCCACACCGGAGTCGATTCGCTCCGGCCAGGCCAGGGCGTTGGCGATCGGGGTACGCATATCCGGGTTCCCCAGCTGCGCCAGCACCGAGCCGTCGACGTAGTCCACCAGCGAGTGGATCACACTTTGCGGGTGCACTACCACCTCGACCTGCGCCGGCCTGGCATCGAACAGCCAGCAAGCTTCGATGAGCTCCAGGCCCTTGTTCATCATGCTCGCCGAGTCGACCGAGATCTTGCGCCCCATGGACCAGTTCGGATGAGCGCAAGCCTGTTCCGGCGAGACATCTTCCAGCTCGGCCAGCGGTGTCTGCCGGAACGGGCCACCCGAGGCGGTCAAGAGGATGCGTCGCACCCCAACCTGGCCGAGACCACGAGAGAAGTCCCTCGGCATGCACTGGAAAATCGCATTGTGCTCGCTATCGATAGGCAGCAACACCGAACCGCTACGCCCCACCGCCTCCATGAACAACGCACCGGACATCACCAGCGCTTCCTTGTTGGCCAGGAGAATCTTCTTGCCGGCCTGCACCGCCGCCAAAGTCGGACGCAGGCCGGCCGCACCGACGATCGCCGCCATCACCGCATCGACCTCAGGAGCCGAGGCGACTTCGCACAACCCCTGCTCCCCCACCAGCACGCGGGTCGACAACCCGGCAGCCCGCAGATCTTCCTGCAAGCGCCTGGCGGCCGCCTCTTGTGGCACCACGGCGAAACGCGGCACATGGCGCACGCACAAGGCCAACAACTCGGCCAGGCGACTGAAACCGGTGAGAGCGAATACCTGGTAGCGATCCGGGTGGCGAGCGATGACATCCAAGGTACTCAGGCCGATGGAGCCAGTAGCTCCCAGGACCGTGATTTGCTGAGCGCCGCTCACGATGCGGTCATCCACAGCAGCACTGCGAACACCGGAATCGCTGCAGTCAGGCTGTCGATCCGGTCCAGCACGCCGCCATGACCTGGCAGCAGGTTACTGCTGTCCTTGATGCCGGCCTGGCGCTTGAACATGCTTTCGGTCAGGTCGCCCACCACCGAGATGAAGACCACGATGGCCGCCCCCAGCAGGCCCACGACCATCTGGCCAAAGCCCCACCCACGAACCAGCCCCACCACCGCGGTGATAACCAGGCTCAGGGCCAGGCCGCCGTATACGCCCTCCCAGCTCTTGCCAGGGCTGACCTGGGGTGCCAGCTTGCGCTTGCCAAAGGCCCGGCCCGAGAAATAGGCGCCGATATCCGCACCCCAGACCAACACCATTACCGCCATGATCAGCCAATTGCCCAGCGGCAGTTGCTTGATGAACACCAAGCCCTGCCAGGCCGGCAGCAGGATCAGCAGGCCGATCAATAGCTTGGGGGCTGCCCCGGACCATTGTTCGCTGCTACGCGGATAGGTGAGCACCAGGAATGTCGCCAAGCCCCACCACAGCACCGCAGCTCCCAAGACCCATGGAGCGACACCTGGAACCAGGTGCATCATGAACAACAGTGCCGCCACCGCCACGGCATAGGCGATTCGCGCCGGCTGCGCACTGAAACCTGCCAGCCGCGCCCACTCCCAACCACCCAGTGCGACCACCAGGCCGATGAACAGGGCGAAGTTCGAGCCTTCGAGCAGGAAAAAACCACCCAAGGCGATCGGCAGCAGGATCAACGCAGTAATGATTCGTTGTTTGAGCATTAAACCCGGGCTCCAGCCTCGACCTGCTCGCTCGTCTTACCGAAGCGCCGCTGGCGAGATGCGTAATCGGCCAGCGCATGGCGCATGGCATCGTGTTTGAAGTCCGGCCAGAACAGGTCGGAGAAATACAGCTCGGCATAAGCCAGCTGCCACAGCAGGAAATTGCTGATGCGATGCTCGCCACCGGTGCGGATGCACAGGTCGGGCAACGGCAAATCGCCGGTGGCAAGGCAAGCCTGCAGCAAGTCCGGAGTGATGTCGTCGGGGCGCAAATGGCCGGCCTGCACCTCACGCGCCAGGCGTTGGGCGGCCTGGGCGATATCCCACTGGCCGCCGTAGTTGGCGGCGATCTGCAGGATGAAACGATCGCTGCCGGCGGTAATGGCTTCGGCCTCGCGCATCGCCGCCTGCAATTCGGGATGGAAACGCGAACGATCGCCAATGATCCGCAGGCTGATGTTGTTGTCGTTGAGGCGCTTGGCCTCACGACGTAGCGCCTTGAAGAACAGGTCCATCAAGGCGCTGACCTCATCGGCCGGGCGCTGCCAGTTCTCACTGGAAAAGGCAAACAGGGTCAGAACCTCGACCTTGGCCTCGGCGCACACCTCGATGACTGCACGTACCGCATCAACGCCCGCCTTATGCCCGGCCACACCCGGCATGAAGCGTTTTTTTGCCCAGCGGTTGTTTCCGTCCATGATGATCGCGACATGGCGTGGCACTGAAGACGGCACAGGCTGTTTGGTCTTTTCCATGAAAACGTCCTGATCCTTATACGGCCATCAGGTCTTTTTCTTTTTCCTCGGTCGCCTTGGCGATCTGGCCCTCGAACTCCTTGATCAGCTTGTCGATTTCAGCACCGGCACGGCGCTCCTCGTCTTCACTGATGGCCTTGTCCTTGGACAGCTTCTTCAGCTCGCCCAGAGCGTCACGACGAATGTTGCGTACCGCAACCCGTGCGTCCTCGGCAGCGGCGCGTGCTTGCTTGGTGAAGCCCTTGCGGGTTTCCTCGGTCAGCGGCGCCATCTTGATCAGCAGCAACTCACCCAGGTTGGTTGGATTGAGGTTCAGGCCGGCGCTGCCGATGGCCTTGTCGATGGCCCCCAGCATGTTGCGCTCGAACGGCACGACCTGCAGGGTCTGGGAATCCTTCACGGTCACGTTGGCGACGCCGCTCAACGGAGTGTCGGCGCCGTAGTAAGGCACCATCACGCTGCCCAGGATGCTGGGGTGCGCCTTGCCAGTGCGGATCTGGCCGAACGCATGGGCCAGGGACTCCAGGCTCTTCTTCATGCGCTCCTGGGCGTCTTTCTTGATTTCGTTGATCATTGTTCGCCTTCCTCGATCAGGGTTCCTTCAGCGCCACCATGCACGATGTTCAGCAGGGCGCCGGGCTTGTTCATGTTAAATACCCGCAGCGGCATCTTGTGGTCGCGGCACAGGCAGATAGCCGTCAGGTCCATCACTCCCAGCTTGCGATCCAGCACTTCATCGTAGGTCAGATGATCGAACTTCTCGGCATGCGGGTCCTTGAACGGATCTGCAGTGTAAACACCATCGACCTTGGTCGCCTTGAGCACGACGTCAGCGTCGATCTCAATGGCCCGCAGGCATGCTGCAGAGTCGGTAGTGAAGAACGGGTTACCGGTACCGGCCGCGAAGATCACCACCTCTTTGGAGTTCAGGTGGCGCATGGCCTTGCGACGGTCATAGTGATCGGTCACGCCGACCATGGAAATAGCCGACATCACGATGGCCGAAATATTGGCACGTTCCAGCGCGTCACGCATCGCCAGGCCGTTCATCACGGTGGCCAGCATGCCCATGTGGTCGCCAGTGACCCGATCCATGCCGGCGGCACTCAGGGCGGCGCCACGGAACAGGTTGCCACCACCGATCACCAAGCCCACCTGGACACCGATGCCGACCAGCTGGCCGACTTCCAGCGCCATGCGGTCCAGCACCTTGGGATCGATCCCGAACTCTTCCGAGCCCATCAGGGCCTCGCCGCTAAGCTTGAGTAGAATGCGTTTATAGCGAGCTTGATAACCACTGCCCTGCTGAGCCATTGCGAATCTCTCCTGCGGCGTATTTAAAAATTCTTTGCGAGCTGTTTGCAGCTTGCGTTCACTCTAGCTTGACGCTGTCACAGCGCCATCAGAACACGGCTTTGTAAGCCGGTTCCGGGAGCGGACAACAAAATTGCCCTACCCATTTGAAAAGAGGCTGCGCGCGTGAGCGGGCAGCCTCTTTCGGGCGACAGTTGTAAAACCGTCTTACTGTTGCTTGGCAGCAGCCAGTTGTGCAGCAACTTCTTCAGCGAAGTTGTCTTCTTTCTTCTCGATACCTTCGCCTACGGCGAAACGAGTGAAGGAAACGATTTCAGCGCCGCCTTTCTTGGCCAGAGCACCAACGGTGACTTCTGGGTCCTTGACGAAAGCTTGCTCAACCAGGCTGGCCTCGGCCAGGAACTTGCTGATACGACCAGCGATCATTTTTTCAACGATGTCAGCTGGCTTGCCTTTCATCTTGTCTTCGTTCAGCTGCAGGAAGACGCCTTTTTCGCGCTCGATGGCTTCGGCGGAAACTTGCGATGGCAGCAGGAACTCAGGGTTGCTGGCAGCTACGTGCATGGCGATGTCCTTGGCCAGTTCTACGGAACCGCCTTTCAGGACAACCGCAACACCGATCTTGTTACCGTGCAGGTAAGTACCGACCACGTCACCTTCAACGCGAGCCAGACGACGGATGTTGACGTTTTCGCCAGTCTTGCCAACCAGGATCAGGCGGTCAGCTTCTTGAGCTTCGATCAGCGGAGCTGCGTCGGTCAGCTTGTCAGCGAAAGCTTTTTCCACGCTGGCAGCAACGAACGCCTTGAAGTCGTCCTGCAGAGCCAGGAAGTCGGTCTGCGAGTTCACTTCCAGCAGAACGGCGGCTTTACCGTCGTCCTTGATGGCGATAGCGCCTTCAGCGGCAACGTTGCCAGCTTTCTTGGCAGCCTTGATCGCGCCGGAGGCACGCATGTCATCAATGGCTTTCTCGATGTCGCCGCCGGCCTTGGTCAGGGCCTTCTTGCAGTCCATCATGCCTTCGCCAGTACGCTCGCGCAGTTCTTTGACCAGCGCTGCAGTAATCTCTGCCATTTTCAAAATCCTCTTGGATAGGTTATCAACCATTCCACCCGACTGAACGGGCGCTCAATTCTTGGGCACTACCCCGACCCCACTTCATAGCAGCCACGCATTACAGAAACTGTCGGGGCCCGCTACGAAATGATTTTCGAGTTGGCAAAAAGGGGGCCAAGCCCCCTTTTTGCGTACTGAGTAAACGCTAAGCGTCAGTTACTCAGGCTTCAGCCGCCGGTGCTGCAGCTTCTTCGAACACTTCGGTACCGCCAGCAACGTTGTTGCGGCCACGGATCACGGCATCAGCCATCGAACCCATGTACAGCTGGATGGCGCGAATGGCGTCATCGTTGCCTGGGATGATGTAGTCAACGCCTTCCGGGCTGCTGTTGGTATCGACAACGCCGATGACCGGGATGCCCAGCTTGTTGGCTTCGGTGATCGCGATGCGCTCGTGGTCAACGTCGATCACGAACAGCGCGTCAGGCAGACCGCCCATGTCCTTGATACCACCCAGGGAACGATCCAGCTTTTCCAGATCGCGAGTGCGCATCAGCGCCTCTTTCTTGGTCAGCTTGGCGAAGGTACCGTCTTCAGCCTGGACTTCGAGGTCACGCAGACGCTTGATGGAAGCACGGATGGTCTTGTAGTTGGTCAGCATGCCGCCCAACCAGCGGTGATCGACGTACGGCGAACCGCAACGTGCTGCTTCTTCAGCAACGATCTTGCCGGCGGAACGCTTGGTGCCAACGAACAGAATCTTGTTCTTGCCCTGGGCCAGACGCTCTACGAAGGTCAGAGCCTCGTTGAACATTGGCAGGGTTTTTTCCAGGTTGATGATGTGAATCTTGTTACGCGCGCCGAAAATGTACTTGCCCATTTTCGGATTCCAGTAACGGGTTTGGTGACCGAAGTGCACACCGGCCTTCAGCATATCGCGCATGTTGACTTGGGACATGATAGTTCCTTAATAAGTCGGGTTAGGCCTCCACGTATCCCAATGACCAACCAACAGCTTGAGCTGAGGGCACCCAGGTCATCGTGTCGACACGTGTGTGGGTTTGGGCTTTTCAGGGACATCCCCGGAAAGCGGCGCATTTTATATCACAGCAAGGGCAAAAACGGAACCCGGTTTCACATCCGCCGATCTGCGCGGTTTTTTGCCCTGCCCCTGGAATCGGTCCAGAATGCACCCTTGGATAAGGGCAAGCACCGGCACAACCGCGGATTTGCGCCGAGCCTCTGTTAGAATCGCACCTTTGCGGCTTCCGAAAACCTCGCGGCCCTATCGCAGGCCAAGCCTGGCGAGCGCGGTTTTCTGGCCATCCCGTGTTTATCGCTCCCCCTGAGCGTCAAGAGAGCCTGTATGACCGTCACCCTCAAAACCCCCGAGGACATCGCAAAAATGCGTGTCGCCGGCAAACTGGCCGCCGAAGTGCTGGAAATGATTGCCGAGCATGTCAAACCCGGTGTCACCACCGAAGAACTGGATCGCATCTGCCATGACTACATCGTCAACGTGCAAGGCGCCATCCCGGCCCCGCTGAACTACAAGGGCTTCCCCAAGTCCATCTGCACCTCGATCAACCACGTGGTGTGCCACGGCATTCCCAACGACAAGCCGTTGAAGAATGGCGACACCCTGAACATCGACGTGACCGTCATCAAGGACGGCTACCACGGCGATACCAGCCGCATGTTCCACGTCGGCACCGTGCCGGTCTGGGCCGAGCGCCTGTCGCAGATCACCCAGGAATGCATGTACAAGGCCATCGAACTGGTGAAACCGGGATGCCGCCTGGGCGATATCGGCGAAGTGATCCAGAAGCACGCCGAAAAGAACGGCTTCTCGGTGGTCCGTGAATTCTGCGGCCATGGCATTGGCAAGGTGTTCCACGAAGAACCGCAGATCCTGCACTACGGCCGCGCTGGCACCGGCATGGAGCTCAAGGCCGGCATGACCTTCACCATCGAGCCGATGATCAACCAGGGCAAGGCCGACACCAAGGTCCTGGGCGACGGCTGGACCGCCATCACCAAGGACCGCAAGTTGTCGGCGCAATGGGAACATACCCTGCTGGTGACCGAGACCGGCTACGAGATCTTCACCCTGCGCAGCGACGACACCATCGCCCGGGTATCGCCCTGATCCACACCGCCGCGCCCCGACCTTATAGATAGAAAGGAAAGCAATCGATGCCGCAGGTGGATCCCGAACTCTTCGACCGCGGCCAGTTCCAGGCGGAACTGGCATTGAAGGCCAGCCCCATCGCAGCCTTCAAGAAAGCCATCCGCCAGGCACGGGAAGTGCTCGACAACCGCTTTCGCAGCGGACGGGAGATCCGCCGGCTCATCGAAGACCGCGCCTGGTTCATCGACAACATCCTGCAAAAGGCCTGGGACCAGTTCAGCTGGAGCGCCGAAGCCGATATCGCCCTGGTGGCGGTCGGCGGCTATGGGCGCGGCGAGCTCCACCCCTACTCCGACATCGACCTGCTGATCCTGCTGGACAGCGCCGACCACGAGATCTTTCGCGACTCCATCGAACGCTTCCTCACCCTGCTCTGGGATATCGGCCTGGAGGTGGGGCAAAGCGTGCGCTCGGTGGATGAGTGCGCAGAACAGGCCCGGGCCGACCTGACGGTGATCACCAACCTAATGGAAAGCCGCACCATCGCCGGCCCCGAGCACCTGCGCCAGCGCATGCTGGAAGTCACCAGCACCGAACACATGTGGCCGAGCAAGGACTTCTTCCTGGCCAAGCACACCGAACAAAAGGCTCGCCACCACAAGTACAACGATACCGAGTACAACCTGGAGCCCAACGTCAAGGGCTCGCCCGGCGGCCTGCGGGATATCCAGACCATTCTCTGGGTCGCCCGCCGCCAGTACGGCACCCTGAACCTGCGGGCCCTGGCCGGCGAAGGGTTCCTGCTGGAAAGCGAGAACGCCTTGCTGGCGTCCTCCCAGGAGTTCCTCTGGCGTGTGCGCTACGCCCTGCACATGCTCGCCGGACGCGCCGAAGACCGCCTGCTGCTCGACCACCAGCGCTCCATCGCCACCCTGCTGGGCTTCGAGGGCGAAGACGCCAAGCAGAGCATCGAAAGCTTCATGCAGCAGTACTACCGCGTGGTGATGAGCATCGCCCAACTGAGCGACCTGATCATCCAGCACTTCGAAGAGGTGATCCTCGCGCCCGAGGATGAAGCCCCGCCCCAGCCGATCAACGCCCGCTTCCAGCTGCACGACGGCTATATCGAAGCGATCAACGACAAGGTGTTCAAGCGCACCCCGTTCGCGATGCTGGAGATCTTCGTGCTGATGGCCCAGCACCCTGAGATCAAGGGCGTGCGCGCCGACACCATCCGCCTGTTGCGCGAGCACCGGCACCTGATCGACGACGATTTCCGCCACGACATCCGCAACACCAGCCTGTTCATCGAGCTGTTCAAGTGCGAGATCGGCATCCACCGCAACCTGCGGCGGATGAACCGCTACGGCATTCTCGGACGCTACCTGCCCGAGTTCGGCTTCATCGTCGGACAGATGCAGCACGACCTGTTCCACATCTATACCGTGGACGCCCACACGCTGAACCTGATCAAGCACCTGCGCAAACTGCAGTACACGCCCATTTCCGAGAAATTCCCGCTGGCCAGCAAGCTCATGGGCAAGCTGCCCAAGCCGGAGCTGATCTACATGGCCGGCCTCTACCACGACATCGGCAAGGGCCGGCAAGGCGACCACTCGGAAATCGGCGCAGTGGACGCCGAGGCCTTCTGCATCCGCCACCAACTGCCGCTATGGGACACCCGGCTGATCGTCTGGCTGGTGCAGAACCACCTGGTGATGTCCACCACAGCCCAGCGCAAGGACCTCTCCGACCCGCAAGTGATCCACGACTTCGCCCAGGTCGTGGTGGACCAGACCCGCCTGGACTACCTCTACGTGATGACCGTGGCCGACATCTATGCCACCAACCCCAGCCTGTGGAACTCCTGGCGCGCCAGCCTGCTGCGCCAGCTCTACACCGAGACCAAGCGCGCCCTGCGCCGCGGCCTGGAGAACCCGGTGGATCGCGAGGAGCAGATCCGCCAGACCCAGAGCGCGGCCCTGGATATTCTGGTGCGCAATGGCACCGATCCGGACGAGGTCGAGCAACTCTGGTCACAGCTGGGGGACGACTACTTCCTGCGCCACACCGCCGGCGACGTGGCCTGGCACAGCGACGCCATCCTCCAGCAGCCGGTCGATGGCGGCTCGCTGGTGCTGATCAAGGAAATCACCCAGCGCGAATTCGAGGGTGGCACGCAGATCTTCATCTATGCCCCCGACCAGCACGATTTCTTCGCCGTGACCGTGGCCGCCATGGACCAGCTCAACCTGAACATCCATGACGCCCGGATCATCACCTCCAGCAGCCAGTTCACCCTCGACACCTATATCGTCCTGGACAACGACGGCGAATCCATCGGCAACAACCCCGAGCGGGTCGAGCAGATCCGCAAGGGCCTGACCGATGCCCTGCGCAATCCCGACGACTACCCGACCATCATCCAGCGCCGGGTACCGCGCCAGCTCAAGCACTTCGCCTTCGCCCCCGAGGTGACCATCCACAACGACGCCCAGCGCCCGGTCACCGTGCTGGAGCTCAGCGCTCCCGACCGCCCGGGCCTGCTGGCGCGCATTGGCAAGATCTTCCTGGAGTTCGACCTGTCGCTGCAGAACGCCAAGATCGCCACCCTGGGCGAGCGCGTGGAAGACGTGTTCTTCATAACCGACGCGAACAACCAGCCCCTTTCCGACCCCCAGCTGTGCAGTCGCCTGCAGGATGCGATCGTCAGCCAGTTGAGCGTCAGCCATGAACCGACTATCGAAATGACCCGCCTGAGCATCTGACAGGTCATGACCCGACGCTTTGATCGAGACCCCGCACCGATGAACAACGCTCTGAACCAGCTGCAGCCCTACCCGTTCGAAAAGCTCCGCGCCTTGCTCGGCGGCGTCGCCCCCAACCCTGACAAGCGGCCCATTGCCCTGTCCATCGGCGAACCCAAGCACCGTTCACCGAGCTTCGTCGCCGAGGCCCTGGCCAACAACCTCGACCAGATGGCTGTGTACCCCACTACCCTGGGCATCCCGGCCCTGCGCGAGGCCATCGGTGCCTGGTGCGAGCGGCGCTTCGGCGTGCCGGAAGGCTGGATCGACCCGGCGCGTAACGTGTTGCCGGTGAACGGCACCCGCGAGGCGCTGTTCGCCTTCACCCAGACCGTGGTCAATCGCGGCGAGGACGCCCTGGTGGTCAGCCCCAACCCGTTCTACCAGATCTACGAGGGCGCAGCGTTCCTGGCCGGGGCCAAGCCGCACTACCTGCCCTGCCTGGACGAAAACGGCTTCAACCCGGACTTCGACGCAGTACCGGCCGAGATCTGGCAGCGCTGCCAGATCCTGTTCCTGTGCTCGCCGGGCAACCCCACTGGTGCACTGATTCCGCTGGCGACCTTGAAGAAGCTGATCGCCCTGGCGGACGAGCACGACTTCGTGATCGCCGCCGACGAATGCTATAGCGAGCTGTATTTCGACGAACAATCGCCGCCACCCGGCCTGCTCAGTGCCTGTGCCGAGCTGGGCCGCAAGGACTTCAAGCGCTGCGTGGTGTTCCACAGCCTGTCCAAGCGCTCCAACCTGCCGGGCCTGCGCTCGGGCTTCGTCGCCGGCGATGCCGAGATCCTCAAGGGCTTCTTGCTGTACCGCACCTACCACGGCTGCGCCATGCCGGTGCAGACCCAACTGGCCAGCGTCGCCGCCTGGAACGATGAAGTCCATGTACGGGCCAACCGTGCGCTGTACCGCGAGAAATTCGATGCGGTATTGGCGATTCTCGCACCGGTCATGGACGTGCAGCGCCCGGACGGCAGTTTCTACCTGTGGCCGAACGTGGCCGGTGATGACGCAGCGTTCTGCCGCGACCTGTTCGAGCAGGAACACGTGACCGTGGTCCCGGGCTCCTATCTTTCCCGTGATGTGGACGGCACCAACCCCGGCGCCGGCCGCGTGCGCATGGCCCTGGTGGCGCCATTGGCCGAATGCGTCGAGGCCGCCGAGCGGATTCGCGATTTCGTATTGCGCCGTAAATAATCTCGCGAACCTACAGCAACGAAGCTTGTTCGCGATGGACGACAACGCAGTGCATCAGGTGCACTGCGTCGTCTGAATCGCGGGCAAGCCGGATCGCCGCCCGCTCGCTCCTACACCAGCGTCACTTCACCTGCCCCAGGTTCGCCTCGCTCAAATCCAGTTCCGCCAGCACTTCACGCAGCACATCGTCGCCGATCTGATGCTGGCGGCTCAGGCGATACAGCTCCAACCGTTGCGCGCGCAGGGCCTTGAGCCGCAGGCGCCGCTCCAGCAGGTCCATCTGCTGGGCCAGGGCCTGGGCCTCGGCAGAATCGTTGTAGACCTCCAGCTGGTGCCGATACTCGGCCATCAACCGGCCCTTGAGCTCGCTGCTCAGGGCGGCCTGGGCAGCATCCGGAGCCTCGCCGGACTCGGCGACCTCCTCGGCTTCAAGTGCGTGGATCGCTGCCTCGGCGGTCTTGCGCCAGGCATCGCGCACTTCGCCCCGGCGCTTGTCGTCAGGGCTCTTGACGATGCCCCGCAGCAACAGCGGCAGGGCGATGCACGCCGCTATCAGGGACAGCAGGATCACCCCGGCGGCAATGAAAATCAGCAGGTCACGTTCGGGAAAGGCTTCGCCCGCGCCCAGGAATAGAGGCACCGACATCACACCGGCCAGGGTCACCGCCCCACGCACCCCGCCCACGGTCAGCAGCCAGCAGGAACGCGCGGTGGGCACCAGGGTCAGCTCGCCCTTGCCGCGCCAGCGCCGCAGCAGGCCCGACAAGCGCCAGATGCTCTGCACCCAGATGAAGCGCAGCACCAGCAACACCAGGAAGATCGCCACCACATCCAGGCAGCGGTAGGCCAGGGTCGGCCAGAGTGAAGCCTCGTGGCTGACCACCGCCTTGATGATGTCCGGCAACTGCAGGCCCAGCAGCAGGAAGATCAGGCCGTTGAAGGCGAACTCCAGCAACGACCAGACACTGCGGTTGAGCAAGCGGGTGCTGGTTTGGCGCGGCAGCAGGTCGAGCCAGCTCTGCATCATCCCCGCCGCCACCGCCGAAAGGATGCCCGAGGCTCCCAGGCGCTCGGCCAGCACATAGGCGGCGAACGGCAGCAGCAACATGAACACCACGTGGGTCGCCGGATCGTCCCAGCCACGGGCGATCATCCAGGCCCGCAGGCGTCCCACTAGCCAGCTCAGCGCCACGCCCACCGCCAGGCCACCCACCGCCACCAGGACGAAGGTCAGGCTGGCATTGGCCAGGGAAAACACCCCGGTGACCGCCGCCACCAGGGCGAACTTGAAGGTCACCAGGCCCGAGGCGTCATTCATCAACGCCTCGCCCTGGAGCATGTGCATCAACGGCGTCGGCAGGCGATTCTGGGAAATCGCCGAGACCGCCACGGCGTCGGTAGGCGACAACACCGCCGCCAGGGCGAAGGCCACCGGCAAAGGGATGGTCGGCAGCAGCCAGTGGATGAAGTAACCGGCGCCGACCACGGTGAACAGCACCAACCCCACGGCCAGGGTCAGGATCGGGCCACGCAAGCGCCAGAATTCGCGCTTGGGCATGCGCCAGCCATCGGAAAACAACAGCGGCGGCAGGAACAGGAACAGGAACAGCTCCGGGTCCAGGGCCACGTGCAGGCCCAGGGTCGGCCAGGCCAGCAGGGCCCCGGCACTGATCTGCACCAGGGGCAGTGGCAGTGGAATCACCCGCCCGACAAGACGCGAGAGGCTCACCAGCATCAGCATGATGAGGACGGTATAGGCGGTTTGCATAAAGCGGGGTTCCTGGTTCGGACTTTCAGAACAGACACACAAACGCGGCAACAATTCGCCGCAGAAGTGCCATATTAGCCGCTTAAGCTGCGCTCACGCCGCTGCACGAAAGTCGCAACGCCCAGGTCCGCGCAACACAATGCGACAAAGCCCCGCAGCCGCCGACGCCTAAGCGACGCCGTCGTGGCATAATCCCGGACCTTTGATTACCAGCACTCCAGAGGGGGCAATTCCTTGACCGCTTCAAGCAAAACGTTGCACCTTTTCGGCATCAAGGCCTGCGACACCATGAAAAAGGCGCGCACCTGGCTCGATGAACACGCTGTCAGCTATGACTTCCACGACTACAAGACCTCCGGCATCGATCGCGAGCACCTGAACCAGTGGTGCGCCGAGCACGGCTGGGAAGTGGTGCTGAACCGCGCGGGTACTACCTTCCGCAAGCTCGATGAGGCCAGCAAGGCCGACCTCGACCAGGCCAAGGCCGTCGAACTGATGCTCGCGCAACCGTCGATGATCAAGCGTCCGGTGCTCGACCTCGGAAACAGAACCCTGATTGGCTTCAAGCCAGACCTTTACGCAGCGGCGCTCAAGTAAGCCTGCTCAATCAATTTCGCAAGAGGTAACTGCATGTCCACTACCCTGTTCAGCCTGGCATTCGGTGTCGGCACCCAGAACCGCCAAGGTGCTTGGCTGGAAGTGTTTTACGCAGCGCCGCTGCTCAAGCCAGCCGCTGAAATCGTCGCCGCCGTAGCGCCGATCCTCGGCTACAGCGAAGGCAACCAGGCCATCACCTTCAGCACCACCCAGGCCGCGCAGATGGCCGACGCCCTCAAGGGCATCGACGCCACCCAGGCCGCCCTGCTGACCCGCCTGGCCGAAAGCCACAAGCCCCTGGTCGCCACCCTGCTGGCCGAAGACGCCCAACTGACCAGCACCCCAGAGGCCTACCTCAAGCTGCACCTGCTGTCCCATCGCCTGGTCAAGCCCCATGGCCTGAGCCTGGCCGGCGTGTTCCCGCTGCTGCCGAACGTCGCCTGGACCAGCCAGGGCGCCATCGACCTGGCCGAACTGGCCGAGCGCCAACTCGAAGCACGCCTGCGCGGCGAACTGCTGGAAGTGTTCTCGGTGGACAAGTTCCCGAAAATGACCGACTACGTCGTGCCGAGCGGCGTGCGTATCGCTGACAGCGCACGGATCCGCCTGGGCGCCTACATCGGCGAAGGCACCACCGTGATGCACGAAGGCTTCGTCAACTTCAACGCTGGCACCGAAGGCCCGGGCATGATCGAAGGCCGCGTATCGGCTGGCGTGTTCGTCGGCAAGGGTTCGGACCTGGGCGGCGGCTGCTCCACCATGGGTACCCTGTCGGGTGGCGGCAACATCGTGATCAAGGTCGGCGAAGGCTGCCTGATCGGCGCCAACGCCGGCATCGGCATCCCGCTGGGCGATCGCAACACCGTGGAATCGGGCCTGTACGTGACCGCCGGGACCAAGGTGGCGCTGCTGGACGAGAACAACCAACTGGTCAAGATCCTCAAGGCCCGGGAACTGGCCGGCCAGCCTGACCTGCTGTTCCGTCGCAACTCGGAAACCGGCGCCGTGGAGTGCAAGACCCACAAGTCGGCCATCGAGCTGAACGAAGCGCTGCACGCTCACAACTAAGCGAGCCCAGCACGCGGTTCCACCGGAACCCGCCGGGCGCTTATCATCAGCGCCCGGCCTGTTCGAACGAGTTTCGCCATCATGCTTTTACCCTCCCCCTGGCGCGCCGACTTCCCGGCCATCGCCGCCCTGCAACGCCAGGACCAGACCTACCTGGACAACGCCGCCACCACCCAGAAGCCCCAGGCCCTGCTGGACGCCCTGGCGCACTACTACGCCAATGGCGCGGCCAACGTGCATCGCGCCCAGCACCTGCCCGGCGCCCACGCCACCCAGGCTTTCGAGGACAGCCGCAGCAAGGTCGGGCAATGGCTGAATGTCGGCGACAGCGGGCAGATCGTCTTCACCCACGGCGCGACTTCCGCGCTGAACCTCCTGGCCTATGGCCTGGAGCATCGATTCGAGGCTGGCGATGAAATCGTCGTCAGCGCCCTGGAACATCACGCCAACCTGCTGCCTTGGCAGCAACTGGCCCAGCGCCGCGGGCTGAGCCTGGTGGTCCTGCCGCTGGATGCCGACGGGCTGGTGGATATCGACGCCGCGAGCCGCCTGATCGGCCCGCGTACCCGATTGCTGGCAGTCAGCCAGCTGTCCAACGTGCTCGGCGCCTGGCAACCCTTGACCCCGCTGCTGGCCATGGCCAGGGCCCAGGGCGCGCTGACCGTGGTCGACGGCGCCCAGGGGGTAGTCCACGGCCGACATGACGTTCAGGCCCTGGGCTGCGACTTCTATGTGTTTTCCAGCCACAAGCTGTACGGCCCGGAAGGCGTCGGCGTGCTCTTCGGCCGCCATGGGGCGCTCAAGGAGCTGCGCCATTGGCAATTCGGAGGCGAGATGGTCCAGGACGCCGATTACCAGCACGCCAGGTTCCGTCCCGCGCCCCTGGGTTTCGAGGCAGGAACGCCAGCGATCGCCGGGGTCATCGGCCTTGGCGCCACCCTGGACTACCTCGCTGGCCTGGACCAGCAAGCCGTGGCCGAACATGAAGCAAAACTGCATGCCTACCTGCTGCATGGGCTGCAGGCGCGCAACGGCATCCGCCTGCTAGGCACGCCGCAGCTGGCGCTGGTCAGCTTCGTGGTCGACGGCGTACACAGCGCCGACCTGGCACACCTGTTGACCGAACAGGGCATCGCCGTGCGGGCCGGCCATCACTGCGCTATGCCCTTGCTCAAGAGCCTCGGCCTGCACGGAGCGATCCGCGTGTCCCTGGCGCTATACAACGACTCCGAGGACCTGGAGCGCTTCTTCGAAGCCCTGGACCAGGCCCTGGAACTGCTGCGATGAGCCTGCCGGAAGACGCCAGTACAGCCCTGCAAGTGTTCCAGGAAGCCGCAGGCTGGGAGCAGCGGGCGCGCCTGTTGATGCAATGGGGCGAGCGCCTGCCGGCCCTGGACGACAGCGCCAGGGTCGAGGCCAATCGGGTGCACGGTTGTGAGAGCCAGGTGTGGCTGGTGGCAAGCCTGGATCAAGGCCGCTGGCAATTCGCCGCGGCCACCGATGCGCGGCTGATCCGTGGCCTGGTGGCGCTGCTGCTGGCGCGGGTCAACGGTTTGTCGGCACAAGAGCTACGCGAGGTGGACCTGGCGGACTGGTTCAACCAGTTGGGGTTGTCGCGCCAGCTCTCGCCATCACGCGCCAACGGCCTGAATGCCGTGTTGCAACGGATGGGCGAACTGGCCAGCGTGTAGCCGCTGACGAGCCCGCGAGGCTGCGACAAGAGCCAAAGGACCTTCAGCGGATTCAAGACCCAGCGCCCGTACGCAGCCTGCGGTAGCGGCTACACGGGCCAGTCCGTGAATGCCTAGGCCGCAAGGCTACACCGCCTTGTTGCGCTCGGACGGACGGCGCACGCCGGCTACCAGCTTGTCCACCGCCTTGGTCGCCGCGACCATGCCGAACGTCGCGGTCACCATCATCACCGCACCGAAACCGCCGGCACAATCGAGCTTGACCCCATCCCCGACGAAGCTCTTCTGCAGGCAGATACCGCCGTCGGGCTTGGGATAGCGCAGTTGCTCGGTGGAAAACACGCAGGGCACGCTGTAGTGCCGGTTCATGGTGCGCGAGAACCCGTAGTCGCGGCGCAAGGTCGAACGCACCTTGGATGCCAGCGGGTCATTGAAGGTGCGGTTCAGGTCGCAGACCTGGATCTGGGTCGGATCGATCTGCCCGCCAGCCCCACCGGTGGTGATGATCTGGATCTTGCGGCGCTTGCACCAGGCGATCAGGGCCGCCTTGGCATTCACGCTGTCGATGCAGTCGATCACGCAGTCGATATCGGGAGTGATGTATTCGGCCATGGTATCGCGGGTAACGAAGTCCGTGACCGGGTGCACCGTGCAGTGCGGATTGATGCCTTGCAGGCGCTCGGCCATGACCTCGACCTTGGGCCGACCCACGGTGCTGTCCAGGGCGTGCAGTTGGCGGTTGCTGTTGCTGACGCAGACATCGTCGAGGTCGAACAGCGAGATTTCCCCCACTCCGCAACGGGCAATGGCTTCCGCCGCCCAGGAACCGACCCCGCCGATACCGACGATCGCCACGTGGGCCGCCCGCAGCCGTTCCAGGCCCTCGATGCCGTACAAGCGGGCGACGCCGGCAAACCGTGGATCTTCTGTACTCATGACCATCACCTAAAAAACCGGCGCGCATTATAGGGCTTCGCCGCGACAAGTTTTAAGCTGCAAGCTACAAGTAAAGAACTTAAACCCAATTACGGTGCCCAAGGTCCCGCTGTCCCCTGTGCGCTGTACGCTGTACGCTCAGTTGAGGGCCAGTGTAGGATGCGCGCCGTTTTGGCGCCTGCCGCCCCTTCCCTCGTTCCACACTTCTTGGAACCCGAAATAGCCATGTCATCGCGTAAATTTGGACTCAACCTGGTGGTAGTGCTGGCCATCGCCGCACTGTTCACCGGTTTCTGGGCGCTGATCAATCGCCCGGTCTCGGCCCCCGACTGGCCGGAACAGATCTCCGGTTTTTCCTACTCGCCCTTCCAGCTGGGTCAGTTCCCGCAAAAGGACCAGTACCCGTCCGACGATGAAATGCGTCGCGACCTGGAGATCATGAGCAAGCTGACCGACAACATTCGTACCTATTCGGTGGATGGCAGCCTGGGAGACATTCCCCGGTTGGCAGAAGAATTCGGCCTGCGCGTGACCTTGGGGATCTGGATCAGCCCGGACCTGGAGCGCAACGAGCGCGAGATCATGCGCGCCATCGAACTGGCCAACACCTCTCGCAGCGTGGTCCGGGTGGTGGTGGGTAACGAGGCGATCTTCCGCAAGGAAATCAGCGCCGACCAACTGTCCGTGGTCCTGGACCGGGTACGTGCCGCAGTGAAGGTGCCGGTCACCACTTCCGAGCAGTGGCACGTCTGGGAAGAACATCCGGAACTGGCCCAGCACGTCGACCTGATCGCCGCGCACATCCTGCCTTACTGGGAATTCATCCCGGTGGACAAGGCCGAACAGTTCGTCCTCGACCGGGCTCGCGACCTGAAGAAGATGTTCCCGAAAAAACCGCTGCTGCTGTCCGAAGTGGGCTGGCCGAGCAATGGCCGGATGCGCGGTGGCGCCGACGCCAGCCCGGCGGACCAGGCGATCTACCTGCGGACCCTGGTCAACCAGCTCAACCGCCAGGGCTACAACTACTTCGTCATCGAAGCCTTCGACCAACCGTGGAAGGCCAGCGACGAAGGCTCGGTGGGCGCCTACTGGGGCGTGTTCAACGCTGCGCGCCAGCAGAAATTCAACTTCGAAGGCCCGGTGGTGGCGATCCCGCAATGGCGGGTACTGGCCATTGGCTCGGTGGTCCTGGCGATGCTGTCCCTGGCGATCCTGCTGATCGACGGCTCGGCCCTGCGCCAGCGTGGGCGGACGTTCCTGACCTTCATCGCCTTCCTCTGCGGTTCGGTGCTGGTGTGGATCGGCTATGACTACAGCCAGCAGTACAGCACCTGGTTCAGCCTGACCGTGGGCTTCCTCCTGGCCCTGGGCGCCCTGGGGGTGTTCATCGTCCTGCTCACCGAGGCCCACGAACTGGCCGAGGCGGTGTGGGTGCGCAAGCGCCGGCGCGAGTTCCTGCCGGTGGAAGGCGATTCCGGCTACCGGCCGAAAGTCTCGATCCACGTGCCCTGCTACAACGAACCACCGGAGATGGTGAAGCAGACGCTCGATGCCCTGGCCAACCTCGATTACCCGGACTACGAAGTCCTGATCATCGACAACAACACCAAGGACCCGGCCGTCTGGGAGCCGGTCCAGGCCTATTGCCAGACCCTGGGCCCGCGCTTTCGCTTCTTCCATGTCTCGCCGCTGGCCGGCTTCAAGGGCGGCGCGCTGAACTACCTGATCCCGCACACCGCCAAGGACGCCGAGGTGATCGCGGTCATCGACTCCGACTACTGCGTGGAGCGCAACTGGCTCAAGCACATGGTGCCGCACTTCGCCGACCCGAAGATCGCCATCGTGCAGTCACCCCAGGATTACCGCGACCAGGACGAAAGCACCTTCAAGAAGCTCTGCTACGCGGAGTACAAGGGCTTCTTCCATATCGGCATGGTCACCCGCAACGACCGCGACGCCATCATCCAACACGGCACCATGACCATGACCCGGCGCTCGGTGCTCGAAGAGCTGGGCTGGGCCGACTGGTGCATCTGCGAGGACGCCGAGCTGGGCCTGCGGGTGTTCGAGAAGGGCCTGTCGGCCGCCTACCACCACGAAAGCTACGGCAAGGGCCTGATGCCCGACACCTTCATCGACTTCAAGAAGCAGCGTTTCCGCTGGGCCTACGGTGCGATCCAGATCATCAAGCGCCATACCGCCAGCCTGCTGCGCGGCAAGGACACCGAGCTGACCCGCGGCCAGCGCTACCACTTCCTGGCAGGCTGGCTACCGTGGGTGGCCGACGGCATGAACATTTTCTTCACCATCGGCGCGCTGTTGTGGTCGGCGGCGATGATCATCGTGCCCAGGCAGGTGGACCCGCCGCTGCTGATCTTCGCCATCCCGCCCCTGGCGCTGTTCGTGTTCAAGGTCGGCAAGATCATCTTCCTCTACCGCCGTGCGGTGGGCGTGAACCTCAAGGACGCCTTCTGCGCGGCCCTGGCCGGCCTGGCCCTGTCCCATACCATCGCCAAGGCGGTGCTGTACGGTTTCTTCACCAGCAGCATTCCGTTCTTCCGCACGCCGAAGAACGCCAACAGCCATGGTTTCTGGGTGGCGATCTCCGAGGCTCGGGAAGAGCTGTTCATCATGCTGCTGCTGTGGGGCGCGGCGCTGGGGATCTTCCTGGTCCAGGGCCTGCCGAGCAACGACATGCGCTTCTGGGTGACCATGCTCCTGGTGCAGTCGCTGCCCTACATGGCGGCACTGGTCATGGCCTTCCTGTCGTCGTTGCCCAAGCCGGCCCCGGAGCCTGAACCGGCCGCTGCGGGCTGAATCGACGCAAAGCACTAAACGGCGGCCTGAGGCTGCCGTTTTGCTTTAAGATATCCGCCATTTTGCGCGCCTTGCCCCCCATTACAGTAGGAGCCAGGCTTACCTGCGATGAAACCTTTGCGGTGCTTTGGGCAAACCGCATAGCGACCATCGCGGGCCAGCCTCGCTCCTACCTATAACGTCTCCGGAGTTTCCCATGACGGCCCATGCCGAGCTTTCGCCGACCCTGCAACTTGCCTGTGACCTGATCCGTCGCCCCTCGGTGACCCCGGTCGATGCCGACTGCCAGAAGCTGATGATGCAGCGCTTGGGCGATGCCGGTTTCCAGCTGGAACCGATGCGCATCGAGGACGTGGACAACTTCTGGGCCACCCATGGCAAGCATGAGGGCCCGGTGCTGTGCTTCGCCGGCCACACCGACGTGGTGCCCACCGGTCCGGTCCAGGCCTGGCAGAACGATCCGTTCGAGGCCCTGATCGACGAACACGGCATGCTCTGCGGCCGTGGCGCGGCGGACATGAAAGGCAGCCTGGCGGCGATGCTGGTGGCCGCCGAGCGCTTCGTCGGCGATTACCCGGACCACAAGGGTTCGGTGGCGTTCCTGATCACCAGCGATGAAGAAGGTCCGGCGCACCATGGTACCAAGGCCGTGGTCGAACGCCTGGCGGCACGCAAGGAGCGCCTGGACTGGTGCATCGTCGGCGAGCCGTCGAGCACCAGCCTGGTGGGCGATGTGGTCAAGAACGGCCGTCGCGGCTCCCTGGGCGCCAAGCTCACGGTCCGTGGGGTCCAGGGCCACGTGGCCTATCCGCACCTGGCCAAGAACCCGATCCACCTGGCCGCTGCGGCCCTGGCGGAACTGGCGGCCGAGCACTGGGACGACGGCAACGCCTTCTTCCCGCCCACCAGTTTCCAGATCTCCAACCTCAACTCCGGCACCGGCGCCACCAACGTGATCCCCGGTGAACTGGTGGCCCTGTTCAACTTCCGCTTCTCCACCGAGTCCACCGTCGAAGGCCTGCAGCAGCGGGTCGCGGCGATCCTCGACAAGCACGAACTGGACTGGCATGTGGAATGGGCGTTGTCCGGCCTGCCGTTCCTCACCGAGCCAGGCGCCCTGCTGGACGCGGTATCGGCCAGCATCAAGCAGGTCACCGGCCGCCAGACCAAGGCCTCCACCAGCGGCGGTACATCCGATGGTCGCTTCATCGCCACCCTGGGCACCCAGGTCGTGGAGTTGGGGCCGGTCAACGCCACCATCCACCAGGTCAACGAGCGGATCCTGGCCAGCGACCTCGACGTGCTGACCGAGATCTACTACCAGACCCTGGTCCGGTTGCTCGCCTGATGCTCGCCTGTCCTCTTTGCAGCGCCCCGCTGAACACCCAGGACAACGGCGTGGTGTGCCCGGCCGGGCATCGCTTCGACCGTGCCCGCCAGGGCTACCTGAACCTGCTGCCGGTGCAACACAAGAACAGCCGCGACCCGGGCGACAACCAGGCCATGGTCGAGGCCCGCCGCGACTTCCTCAACGCCGGGCACTACGCCCCGGTGGCCGCGCGCCTGGCCGAGCTTGCAGCCGAGCGGGCACCACAGCGCTGGGTCGATATCGGCTGCGGCGAGGGTTACTACACCGCGCAATTGGCCCAGGCCCTGCCCGACGCCGATGGCTACGCCCTGGATATTTCCCGGGAAGCGGTCAAGCGCGCCTGTCGCCGGGCGCCGCAACTGACGTGGATGGTCGCCAGCATGGCGCGTGTTCCCCTGGCCGAGGGCAGTTGCCAGTTCCTGGCCAGTGTCTTCAGTCCTCTGGACTGGCAGGAAGCCAAGCGCCTGTTGAGCCCTGGCGGCGGCCTGATGAAGGTCGGGCCTACCAGCGGCCACCTGATGGAGCTGCGCGAACGCCTGTACGACGAGGTCCGGGAATACACCGACGACAAGCACCTGGCCCTGGTGCCACAGGGCATGGCCCTGGACCATAGCGAGGTCCTGGAATTCAAGCTGCGACTGGATCGCCCGGAAGATCGCGCCAACCTGCTGGCCATGACGCCCCATGGCTGGCGTGCCAGCGCCGAGCGCCGAGCCGCGGTGATCGAGCAAGAGCAGCCGTTCGAGGTCAGCGTATCGATGCGCTACGATTATTTCGTACTGCAGTGACCCCACTTCAACCACGACCCCGGGCATGGGCCCGGGGTCGGATAAATCCGCGAATGGATTTTTCAGACCGGCAATGAGGACATCCATGCGCCAGCCCGATATCGAGATTTACCTGAAAGACGCCGACGTCGACCACAAGGCCATCGCCGCCTGGCTCGGCGCCGTGCTGGGTCCTTGCAGCCAATGGGTACAGAAAGGCCAGACCTACAAATGCACCGCTGGCGAGGTTCCGGTGACGTGGTTGCCCAAGGCCGTGGGCAAATGGAACAGCCTGTACCTGGAAAGCGACCAGACGCCCTGGGATGACGACATCGCCTGCGCCCGCGCCGCGTTCGCCGCGCTCAACGTCGAGGTGCGCTGCGCACCGGGTAGCTGGGTCGAGGAGGAAGGTGAAGAGTCCGCCGATCGCTGGATTCGCATCAGCACCGACGGTGAAGAAGAGATTACCTGGCGCACCGCCTGATTTCGCTTGCACCTGATTCCAATTGCGGTAGGAGCGAGGCTTGCTCGCGATAGCGTTGTGCCTGGTAGCACGTTATCGCGGGCAAGGCTCGCGCCTATCGGGCAGGGCCTTTACAAGCCGACGACGTCCTCGGCCTGCAGGCCTTTCTGGCCTTCGACCACGGCGTACTCCACCTGCTGGCCTTCGGTCAGGGAACGGTGGCCTTCGCCACGGATCGCCCGGTAGTGAACGAACACGTCCGCCCCACCTTCACGTTGGATAAAGCCGTAGCCCTTGGCGTCGTTGAACCACTTCACGCTGCCGGTCTCACGAGTAGTCATGAATCCATCCCTCAATTTTTTATTATTGGCTCGGCGCTCTGCCGCCAAACCTGGAGAACTTTCCCTGGGCCTGCTTCTCTATGAATGGAAGCGATACGACTGCGGGAGAGTTGGCCGAGTATATGACAGGTGGAAAAACTCTCAACTCAATCTTGTTTAGTGGCGTTTTTGCCGATTTTCGACGAATCCGGCACACTAGCGCCCACTACTGCCAGGTAAAGAGCCGCGTTGCCGGAGACGTTGCCGACTACCGGGCTGGAGCGAGCAAACCGCACTTCTTGCGCCTTTTTCCGCAACAAGCGAGCTGCCGTCGCGACCTGTCCCAGCGACCACGGCTCCTCCCCCCAGGCTTGCGCTTGGTTTTTTATTCACTCACGTAGAAACCGTATGACCCGCTCCCCGATCCGCCGTCTCGTGTTTGGCACCTTGCGCCGCCTGCTGTATCTCTGGGTGCGCTCGGAAACCATCAACCAGTCGTCCTTCACTCTTGACCTGGACCGCAGCCGACCGGTGTTCTACGTCCTGCAAAACCCATCCTTGAGCGACCTGGCGGTGGTGGACACCGAGTGCACCAAGGCCGGCCTGCCACGCCCGGTGCTGCCGGTGTCGGTGGGCAACCTGCTGGAGCCTGCGGCGTTCTTCTACCTGACCCCGGAGCCGGACTGGCTCGGCCGCCAGGACAAGCGCGGCGCACCGCCGACCTTGACCCGCCTGGTCAGCGCCCTGACCCAGAACGCCGCCGAAGATGCGCAGATCATCCCGGTCAGCGTGTTCTGGGGCCAGTCCCCGGACAGCGAGTCCAGCCCCTGGAAACTGTTGTTCGCCGACAGCTGGGCGGTCACCGGGCGCCTGCGTCGCCTGTTGAGCATCATGATCCTGGGACGCAAGACCCGGGTGCAGTTCTCGGCGCCGATCCACCTGCGCGAGCTGATCGAGCACAACAAGGGCCACGAGCGCACCGTGCGCATGGCCCAGCGCATCCTGCGGGTGCACTTTCGCAACCTCAAGGCCGCCGTCATCGGCCCGGACATCTCCCACCGGCGCAACCTGGTCAAGGGCCTGCTCAACCAGCCCCTGGTCAAGCAGGCGATCCTGGATGAAGCCGAACGCGAGAAGATCTCCCCGGAAAAGGCCAAGGCCCAGGCCCTGCGCTATGGCAACGAGATCGCCTCGGACTACACCTACACCGCGATCCGCTTCCTGGAAGTGGTGCTGAGCTGGTTCTGGAACAAGATCTACGACGGGATCAAGGTCAACCACCTCGAGGGCGTGCAGAAGATCGCCCAGGGCCACGAAGTCATCTACGTGCCCTGCCATCGCAGCCATATCGACTACCTGCTGCTGTCCTACCTGCTGTTTCGCAACGGCCTGACCCCACCCCACATCGCCGCCGGGATCAACCTCAACATGCCGCTGATCGGCGGCCTGCTGCGACGCGGCGGGGCCTTCTTCATGCGCCGCACCTTCAAGGGCAACCCGCTCTACACTTCGGTGTTCAACGAGTACCTGCACACCCTATTCACCAAGGGCTTCCCCGTGGAGTACTTCGTCGAGGGCGGGCGCTCGCGCACCGGGCGCATGCTGCAACCCAAGACCGGCATGCTGGCCATCACCTTGCGCAGCTTCCTGCGCTCCTCGCGCATGCCCATCGTCTTCGTACCGGTGTACATCGGCTACGAGCGGGTACTGGAAGGCCGCACCTACCTGGGCGAACTGCGTGGTGCGAGCAAGAAGAAGGAGTCGATCTTCGACATCTTCAAGGTCATCGGCGCCCTCAAGCAGCGTTTCGGCCAAGTGGCGGTGAACTTCGGCGAGCCCATCAAGCTGGCGGAATTCCTCGACCAGGAACAACCGGACTGGCGCACCCAGGAACTGGGCCCGCAGTACCGTCCGGCCTGGCTCAACGAAACCACCAATCGCCTGGGCGAGCGGGTGGCCCAGCACCTCAATGAAGCCGCGGCGATCAACCCGGTGAACCTGGTGGCCCTGGCCCTGCTCTCCACCAGCCGCCTGGCCCTGGACGACCGCGCCATGGCCCGGGTACTGGATCTGTACCTGGCCCTGCTGCGCAGCGTGCCCTATTCGCCCCACACCACCTTGCCGGAAGGCGATGGCCAGGCGCTGATCCAGCACGTCAAGGACATGGACCTGCTGGCCGAGCAGAGCGACGCCCTGGGCAAGATCCTCTACCTGGACGAGCAGAACGCCGTCCTGATGACCTACTACCGCAACAACGTGCTGCACATCTTTGCCTTGCCGGCACTGCTGGCGAGCTTCTTCCAGAGCTCCTCGCGCATGAGCCGCGAGCAGATCCTGCGCTACACCCGGGCCCTGTATCCGTACCTGCAAGCCGAGCTGTTCATCCGCTGGCCCCTGGAGGAACTGGACGCCGTGGTGGACCAGTGGCTGCAAGCCTTCGTCGAGCAAGGCCTGCTGCGCTTCGAGAAAGAGATGTACCAGCGCCCGGCGCCCAGCTCGCGGCACTTCGTCCTGCTGACCCTGCTGTCCAAGAGCATCGCCCAGACCCTGCAGCGCTTCTACATGGCCATTTCGCTGTTGCTCAACAGCGGCCAGAACAGCATCAGCGCCGAAGAGCTGGAAGACCTCTGCACGGTCATGGCCCAGCGCCTGTCGATCCTGCATGGCCTCAATGCCCCGGAGTTCTTCGACAAGAGCCTGTTCCGCCATTTCATCCAGACCTTGCTGGACCAGGGCGTGCTGCGGCGCGACGACGCCGGCAAGTTGAGCTACCACGAGTTGCTCGGGGAACTGGCCGAGGGCGCCGCCAAGCGCGTACTCCCGGCGGAGATTCGCCTGTCGATCCGCCAGGTCGCCCTGCATCGCAGCGAAGACGCCGCCGAGCAAGTCGCGACTGCGGCGCAAAGCGAGTAGATTCTCATGGGCGCCGCGGCTCGTGCGGCGCCCCCAGATACGGAGATCCGCCATGAAGAAGTTCATCCTGCTGGCCGCCGCCGCGCTGCTCGGGGCTTGCCAATCCACCGCGCCTGCGGCCAAGGCCAGCCTCGAAGGTGAAGTCTTCTATCTGCAACGCATCGCCCTGCCAGCGACCGCCACCTTGAGCGTGAGCCTGCAGGACGTATCCCTGGCCGATGCGCCGGCGGTGGTCCTGGCCGAGCAGCGCGGGCCCGTCAAGGGCCAGGTGCCGCTGCCCTTCCATCTCGATTACGATCCGGCCCAGGTCAAGCCTGGCCACACCTATTCGCTCAGCGCGCGCATCGAAGTCGATGGCCGGCTGATCTTCATCACCACCGAACACAACGGGGTCAAACTCGACGGCAGCGATCCGCGGCCGTTCAAGCTCCGTGTCGACGCTGTCCGTTAATCCCCACTGCACAAGGAAGCCGCCATGCTCCGTACCTCGCTTCGTTTCACCAGCCTGTGCGCTGGCCTGATGATCTCCGCCAGCGCCCTGGCCCTGTCCCTGAGCGACCTGTCCCAGGGTGATGCCAGCGGCGGTCTCAAGGATGCCCTGACCCAGGGGGCGCAAATAGCCGTCAAGCAGCTGGGCACCCCCGGCGGCTTCAGCAACAACCCGGACGTACGCATCGAGCTGCCGGGCAACCTGGGCAAGGTCGCCAAGAAGATGAAGCAGTTCGGCATGGGCGAGCAGGTCGAACAGCTGGAAACCAGCATGAACAAGGCCGCCGAGGCGGCAGTCCCGCAGGCCCAGGCGCTGCTGGTGGATGCAGTGAAGAAGATGACCGTGGCCGATGCCAAGGGCATCCTGGCCGGCGGCAAGGATTCGGCCACCCAGTACCTGGACAAGAGCAGCCGTGAGCAGATCCGCGCCAAGTTCCTGCCGATCGTCAAGCAGGCCACCGACCAGGTCGGCCTGGCCAAGCAATACAACTCCTTCGCCGGACAGGCTGCGACCCTCGGCGTGCTGGATGCCAAGAGCGCCAATATCGAGGGTTACGTGACCGAGCAGGCGCTCAACGGCCTGTTCGAGATGATCGGCAAGCAGGAAGAAACCATTCGCCAGAACCCGGGCGCCGCAGCCACCAGCCTGGCCAAGAAAGTCTTCGGCACCCTGTAAGCCCTGCCCTCACCCACAGGAGCCGGTCGCCCGGCTCCTGCTTCGCGCAATCGCCTCAGTCCTTCTTGACCCTGAACCATGCCGCATACAGTGCCGGCAGGAACAAGAGGGTCAGCACCGTAGCGACAATCAGCCCGCCCATGATCGCCACCGCCATCGGCCCGAAGAACACGCTGCGCGACAGCGGGATCATCGCCAGCACCGCCGCCAGGGCGGTCAGCACGATAGGCCGGAAGCGCCGTACCGTGGCCTCGATGATCGCATCCCAGGGTTTCTGCCCGGCCCTGATGTCCTGCTCGATCTGGTCCACCAGGATCACCGAGTTGCGCATGATCATCCCCGACAGGGCGATGGTCCCCAACATCGCCACGAAGCCGAAAGGCTGGCGGAACACCAGGAGGAACAGCGTCACGCCGATCAGCCCCAGGGGCGCGGTGAGGAACACCATGGCCGTGCGCGAGAAGCTGCGCAGCTGGACCATCAGCAAGGTCAGCACCACCACGATGAACAGCGGCACGCCGGCCTTCACCGAGTTCTGGCCACGGGCCGAGTCCTCGACGGTGCCACCGACTTCCAGCAGGTAGCCATCGGGCAACTCGGCACGCACCGGTTCCAGGGTCGGGAGGATCTGCTGGACCAGGGTCGCCGGCTGCTCCTTGCCATAGATATCGCCCCGCACGGTCACCGTAGGCAGGCGATTGCGATGCCAGATCACCCCTTCCTCGAAGCCGTACTCCACGGTCGCCACCTGGGACAGCGACACGCTCTGGCCGTTGTCGGTGGGTACCGCAAGACTCGGCAACAGCGATAGCTCGGTGCGTTCCTCGCGGGTGCCACGCAGGAGGATCTCGATCAGCTCGTTGTCCTCGCGATACTGGCTGACGGTGGAACCGATCAACGAGCTCTGGAGGAACTTCGACAGGTTGGCGGTGCTCACGCCCAGGGCCCTGGCACGATCCTGGTCGATGTTCAGGTAGACCACCTTGCTCGGCTCTTCCCAGTCCAGGTGGACGTTGGCCACATGGGGGTTTTCACGCACCTTGGTCGCCACCTTGCGGGCCAGGGCACGCACCTCCTCGATGTGCTCGCCAGTGACCCGGAACTGCACCGGATAACCTACCGGCGGGCCGTTCTCCAGGCGCGTGACCCGCGAACGCAAGGCCGGGAACTGCTGGTTGAGGGTATCGAGCAACCAGCTGCGCAGGCCCTCGCGATCCTCGATGCTTTTGGCCAGGACCACGAACTGGGCAAAGCTGGTGGCCGGCAGCTGCTGGTCCAGGGGCAGGTAGAAACGCGGTGAACCGGTGCCGACGTAGGCCACGTAGTTGTCGATGCCCGGGTGATCCTTGAGCATCGCTTCCAGGCGCTTGACCTCCTCGGCGGTGTTGCTCAGGGAGGCGCCTTCGGCCAGTTTCAGGTCGACCATCAGTTCCAGGCGGCCCGAAGCCGGGAAGAACTGCTGCGGGACGAAGCGGAACAACAGCACCGAGCCGACGAACGCCAGGATGGTCAGGACGATCACCGTCTTGCGCCGCTCCACGCACCAGCCCACCACCCGGCGTACCCGCTGGTAGAACGGCGTACCGTGGGGATTGGACTCGGCGCCGTGCTTGGCGGCATGGAGCTTGGCCAGGTCTGGCAGCAACTTCTCGCCCAGGTACGGCACGAACACCACTGCGGCGATCCAGGAGGTCACCAGGGCGATGGTCACTACCTGGAAGATCGAACGGGTGTACTCACCCGTGCCCGACTGGGCCGTGGCGATCGGCAGGAAGCCGGCCGCCGTGATCAGGGTGCCGGTCAGCATCGGGAACGCGGTGCTGGTCCAGGCATAGCTGGCGGCCTTGATCCGGTCGAACCCCTGTTCCATCTTGATCGCCATCATCTCCACCGCGATGATCGCGTCGTCCACCAGCAGGCCGAGGGCCAGGACCAGGGCGCCGAGGGAAATCTTGTGCAAGCCGATGCCCAGGTAATACATGGTGGCGAAGGTCATCGCCAGCACCAGGGGAATGGCCAGGGCCACCACCATCCCGGTGCGGATACCCAGGGAAAAGAAGCTCACCAGCAGTACGATGATCAGCGCCTCGGCCAGTACCCGGACGAACTCGCCGACCCCGGTCTTCACCGCCGCCGGCTGGTCGGAGACCTTGCGCAGCTCCATGCCCGCCGGCAGGGTTTTCTGCAGCCGCGCGAACTCGCCCTCCAGGGCCTTGCCCAGCACCAGGATGTCACCGCCTTCCTTCATGGCCACGGCCAGGCCGATGGCGTCCTCGCCCATGAAGCGCATGCGTGGCGCGGGCGGATCGTTGAAGCCGCGGCGCACATCGGCGACATCGCCGATACGGAAGGTGCGCCCGGCGACGCGGATCGGGAAGCTGCGGATCTGCTCCACAGTCTGGAAATTACCGGACACGCGCAATTGCACCCGCTCGCTGGAAGTCTCGAAGAACCCTGCGGTGGATACCGCGTTCTGCTCCTCCAGGGCCTGTTGCACTGCCGCCAGAGGCAGGTCCAGGGTCGCCAGCTTGACGTTGGACAGTTCGATCCAGATCTTTTCGTCCTGCAGGCCCAGCAGCTCGACCTTGCCCACGTCCTTGACCCGTTGCAGCTGGATCTGGATGCGGTCGGCGTAGTCCTTGAGCACCGCGTAGTCGAAACCTTGCCCGGTCAATGCATAGATGTTGCCGAAGGTGGTGCCGAACTCGTCGTTGAAGAACGGCCCCTGGATGCCTGGCGGCAGGGTGTGGCGGATATCGCTGAGCTTCTTGCGAACCTGGTACCAGAGCTCGGGAATCTGGTTGGAGTGCATCGAGTCCCGGGCGATGAAGGTCACCTGGGACTCACCGGGCCGCGAGAAGGACACGATACGGTCGTACTCGCCGGTCTCCATCAGCTTCTTCTCGATGCGCTCGGTGACCTGGCGCGACACTTCCTGGGCCGTGGCTCCCGGCCAGTTGGTGCGGATCACCATGGCCTTGAACGTGAAGGGGGGATCTTCGCTCTGACCCAGCTTGGTGTAGGACAGCGCCCCGACAATGGCCAGCAACAACATCAGGAACAGGACGATCTGGCGATTGCGCAACGCCCAGGCGGAAAGGTTGAAACCCATCGGGGATTACTCCTTGGCCGCCAGGTTGACCACACGGTTGGAGCGATCCACCGGGCGCACTTGCAAGCCCTCATGGAGCACATGCACGCCTGCCGCCACCACCCAGTCGGATGGGCTCAGGCCTTCGAGCACCGGCACGGTCTTTTCATTGAAGGCACCGACCCGTACCGGGGTCTTGTGCAGGGTGTTATTGGCGTCGATCCGCCAGACGTAGGTGGCCCCGCCTTCGGCGGTCAAGGCCGATAGCGGTACCGACAGCGCCACTTGCTCGCCGTTCTGGACGAACACCCGGGCACTCTGGCCCAGTTCCGCCGG
Source organism: Pseudomonas sp. B6(2017) (assembly GCF_002112765.1). Lineage (NCBI taxonomy): Bacteria > Pseudomonadati > Pseudomonadota > Gammaproteobacteria > Pseudomonadales > Pseudomonadaceae > Pseudomonas > Pseudomonas sp. B6(2017). The sequence goes on from NZ_NEIQ01000005.1 coordinate 70,662, forward strand.
GACCTTGCCAGCGTTGAAGGCGATGCGCGCGGCGAAGGTCCGCGAACGTGGATCGGCGGCTGGCGACAGCTCACGGATATGTCCGGCAAAGCGCTGGCCCGGCTGGGTCCAGAGCTCCACCGATACCGGCTGGCCGACCTTGAAGCGACCGAAATTCTGTTCCGGGACGCTGATCAGTACCTCCCGCTCGCCATCGGTAGCCAGGGTGAAGACCGTCTGCCCGGCGGCCACGACCTGCCCCACTTCCACTGCCCGCTTGGCCACCACGCCATTCTGGGGCGCTCGCAGCACGGCGTAGCCGGCCTGGTTATTGGCGACATCGAACTCAGCCTTGATCTGCTTCAGCCGCGCTTCGCCGGAACGATAGAGGTTCTCGGCGTTGTCGTATTGCGAATGGCTGACCATCTGCCGGTCCAGCAGGGCCTTGTAGCGATCGCGCTCGGCACGCACCAGGTTGAGGTTGGCGCTGGCGGCGGTGACCTGGGCCCGGGTGGCCTCCAGTTGCAGACGCACGTCCTGGGGGTCGAGCTCGGCCAGCGGCTGGTCGGCCTTGACTCGCTCGCCCTCCTCTACCAGCCGTCGGCTGACCTTGCCGCCGATGCGGAACGCCAGGTCCGGTTCGTAGCGGGCCCGTACTTCGCCGGGGTAGCTGTCCGAAGCCCGTGCCGAAGGCTCTGGCTGTACCACCATGGCCGGCCGGACGCCGATCTGGACGGGCTCTTCGTGCCCACAAGCAGACAGAAAAAAAGCCAGGCTGACTGGCAGGGCATAGCGGAACATGGCGGCGACCTTTCGCTAATGGGGCTTGGAATAATTATACTGGCCAGTATGTTATTAATAGCAAACTCACCAGTCCAGTATTAACAACGAAAAAATGTCCGACAATCACGCCGCACACGTTGGGCCAGGCAGGCCCAAGGATCTGGCAAAACGCCAAGCCATTCTCGACGCAGCCAAGAGCCTGTTCTTGAGCAATGGCTACGCCAATACCAGCATGGATGCGGTCGCCGCCGAAGCCGGGGTTTCCAAGCTCACGGTGTACAGCCACTTCAACGACAAGGAGACGCTGTTCTCCGCCGCCGTGGTGGCCAAGTGCGAGGAACAACTGCCTACGCTGATCTACGAGCTGACGCCCGGCACGTCGGTGGAAAGCCTGCTGCTGGCCATCGGCCGGGGGTTTCATCACCTGGTCAACAGCGACGAGTCGGTCAACCTGCACCGCCTGATCATGACCCTGGGCAGCCAGGACCCCAAGCTCTCGCAGGTGTTCTTCGAAGCCGGTCCCGAACGTGTCCTGCAGGGCATGGAACGGCTCCTGGGCAAGATCCACCAGCAGGGCACCCTGAGCATCGACAAGCCGCGCAACGCCGCCGAACACTTCTTCTGCATGCTCAAGGGCGGGGCGAATTTCCGCTTGCTCTACGGCTGCGGCAAGCCCCTGGCCGGGGCCGCCGCAGAGGAGCACGTGCGGGAAGTGGTGGGGCTGTTCATGCGCGCCTATCGTCCGGAGCCGGACTGAACGCGCCGGCCAGGGTTCAGGCCTTGAGCGCCTTCTTGGGGTAGATGTCGTAGCGGCTGGACTTGCCTTCCAGGCCATGGCTGGGCTTGGGCCCGTCGATGCACGGCGCCTTGCGCGGACGCTTGACCACCACCCGGTGGCTGGCCAGGGCCAGGGCCGCTTCCAACAATGCCGGAGCGTCGTTGTCGTCGCCCACCAGAGGCCGGAACAGGCGCATTTCCTTCTTTACCAGGGCGCTTTTCTCCCGGTGGGGGAACATCGGGTCGAGGTAGATCACCTGGGGCGGTTCGCCTTGCCAGTTGCGCATCAGCTCGATGGAGTTGCCCTTGAGCAGTTGCATCCGCGCAACGATGGGCGCCACCTCGGCATCCTGTGCCGCACGGGCCAGGCCATCCTCCAGCAAGGCGCCGATCAGCGGCTGGCGCTCGATCAGGCTCATCTGGCAACCCAGGGTCGCCAGCACGAAGCCATCCTTGCCCAGGCCCGCCGTGGCATCCAGCACCCGTGGCCGCACGCCCTGGGCCACGCCCACGGCCTTGGCGATCATCTGGCCGCTGCCCCCGCCGTACAAGCGCCGATGGGCCGCGCCGCCTTCGACGAAGTCCACCCGTACCGGCCCCGGGGCGTCAGGCCCCAGTTGCTGCAGCTGCAACCCCTGCTCGCCCACCTGCAGGGCGAACTCGGCGTCCTCGATCTGCAACGGCAGGCCCAGGCGCTCGGCCCACTGCCGGGCCTCGGACTCGAACCCGGCATCCAGGGCCTCGACGTTGATGCGGCAGGCCGCAGGTTGCTCACTCATCTGAAAACACACTCAAAAAATTAATGATCGGCAAAAACTGCCGATAACAGGACTATCGGCCATTTTGCCAGAGCTCAGCGTCGACCGAGAGCAATGTCAGACATTCAACGCACATCGATAGGTTATATCTCGCCCCATGGCGACTATGGCCTGCGCAACTCCCAGGCACTCAGTGGCGTCAGCCACCTGTGGCAGGACTTCTTTGCCCAGGCCCTGGCCGAGCAAAGAGGTGATGGCGCCGGCGTTGAAACCATGCCCAAGGTGGCCGTCGATGGCCCGGTGGAACCTGCCGGTGGCAGCGAGATACTGGCGCAGATCGTCAACCAGCGCGGTTGCGAGGTCCAGGACACCGAAGTCCGTCCGCCCGAGCCACTGTTCCTGCCCATCGCCGAGTTCGAGATGGAACTGCTGGACAAGCCAGCCCCGCCCTTCCCGCCGGAAGAAATCATCGCCCAGCAACGCCAGCAAGATTTCGAGAACGGCTGGGTACGCCCGATCGTGCTCAATGCCGGCCAGCCCCTGCCAGAGCCCGGCCCGGCCCCGGCCCCGCGCCCGCTGCACCTGCCGATCGCCGAATTCGAGATGGATCTGCTGGACAAGCCGGCCGAACCGTTCCCGCCACAAGAGCTTATCGAGCAACAGCGGCAGATGGACTTCGACATGGGCTGGGCCCGTCCGCTGATCCTGCAGAACCTGCGCATCGCCGCCTGACCCTGTCCCTCAGCGACAACGCCAGAGCGGCCCCAGGTCCAGGTGGAAATGGTTGCGATGGGCGCTGTTGAAGTCCGGCCCCAGCACCACGTTGAATGCGTCGCAGGCACCATCCCGGGCCAGGCGCAGAAACCGTCCCTCGGCACTGTCCTTCGGCCAATCCTTGAGCACGCTGATATTGCGTCCGTCACTCAGGCGAAAGCCGGCGATATCCAGGGCGTTGGCGCTGGCATGCTCGCTGCGCCAGCCAATCTTGCGGTGATACATGTTGCGACAGGCAAAACTGCCCAGGTGATCGACGCGCGCCACCCGCTGGCCAAACACCTGCTGCGCCGCCGGCTGCAAGCCATGGCGCTGGTACAGGGCAAAGGCCACGGCCAGCGGACAACTGGCGAGAAAGCTGCTGCTCAGGGCGATATCGCCGCCCTGCACCCGCACCGTATTGCTCAAGGGACAGTCCACATCGGCACGGCTGTCGGGTTGGCGACTGGTGCGCAAGCCCGAGGTCGCCAGGGCCTGGTCGCACAGCTGCGGGTCATCCTGCAGTCGTGACAGCTTGAAGCGGGTCAACAGATTGGGCTTGGCCCGCACATCCAGCGGCGCCCAGGGATTCCAGGCATCGGCCAGCGGCAGCCAGCCCAACCGCACACCAATCAACAACAGGGCGCCCAGCAATACCAGGGCACCCACAACCGTCCTCGCCCTCACGCCGATTCCTTTTTACGACTGCTTGAACAATTGATTGATCTGCCCGAAGGGAATCGCCCGCTCGGCGAAATCGAAGCGGCCCTGGTCACGGATCTCCTGCGCCGCCTGGTAGAACGCGCCATAGGCCGCCCGGGCCAGGGCCGAACCGACACTGATGCGCTTGACGCCCAGTTCCGCCAGTTGCGCCACGCTCAGGTCCAGGCCGCCGGACATCAGCACGTTCACCGGTTTGGGCGCCACCGCCCGCACCACTTGGCTGATCTCCTGCGCACTGCGCAGCGCCGGGGCGTAGAGCACGTCGGCGCCGGCCTCGGCATAGGCCTGCAAGCGGCGGATGGTGTCCGCCAGATCATTGCAGCCGTGCAGCTGGTTCTCCGCCCGGGCAGTCAGAGTGAAGGAGAACGGCAGGCTACGCACCGCCGCGACGCAAGCCTCGATGCGCTCCACCGCCAGCTGGAAATCGTAGATGGGGTCCTCGGCGCGGCCGCTGGCGTCCTCGATCGAGCCACCCACCGCGCCGCAGGCAGCCGCTTGCAACAGGGCCTGGACGCACTCCCCTGGGCTGTCGGCAAAACCGTTCTCCAGGTCGACGGCCACCGGCAGCTCGCTGGCGCCGACGATGCCGCGCACATTGGCCAGGGTATCGGCCAGGCTCAAGGCGCCTTCGGCATCCGGGCGCGCAAGGGAAAACGCATAGCCGGCACTGGTGGTGGCCAGGGCCTCGAAGCCCAGGCCGGCCAGCATCCTGGCGGAGCCGGCATCCCAGGGATTGGGAATGACAAAAGCCCCGGCACGTTCATGCAGGGCCCTGAAGGCATTGGCACGAAGGGTTTGCGCGTGATCCATTACTCGCTCCTCGAAGGCTGCAAAAGCACCTCAGAGCAAACCAAGCTGCTCCGCGGCGGGCTCCCTGTATAACTCAGGCAAGGCGGGCAAACCAGGCAAACGTTGCATCAGGCGCGCATGAAAACGCCGGGCCAGTTCAGCGGCCATGCGGTTGTCGGAGGTGTGCAGGAAAACATAGGGCGTACGCCCCTCTTCGATCCAGCCGGCAACCTTGTCGAGCCAGGGCACCAGGAACGGATCGTTGGCCGCAAGCTCGGGATGGCCGATGAAACGCACCTGGGGAAACTGGGTGAATGCCGCAGGGCGCGGCGGCACCTTGGGTTTCTTCGACTGCGCATGCAGCACCGCTGGCGCCGTCGAAGTGCAGCTGAACAGGGCTCGTGGGTCGAGGCAGATACGCTCCACACCGCGTTCGCGCAGCAAGCGGTTGAGCATCCGCTCGGCGTCGCCCTTGGCGAAGAACTCCGGATGCCGGACCTCCACCGCCAGCGGTCGCTGCAGGCCATCGATGAATTCCATCAGTTCGCCCAGGCGCTGTGGCGCGAAAGTGGCCGGCAACTGCAGCCACAACGGCGACACCCGCTCACCCAGTGGGCTGAGCAACTGGATGAAACTCTCGGCAGCCGGCAGTTGTTCGCGCAGGTCGCCGCCATGGCTGATATCGCCCGGGAACTTGGCGGTGAAGCGAAAATGCCCGGGCATGATCTGTGCCCAACGCTCCACCGTGGCTGGCGCGGGCCGGGCATAGAAGGTGGTATTGCCCTCGACGGCGTTGAACACCTGGCAGTACAGGCCGAGGAAATCGTTGGGTCGCGCATCCTCCGGGTACAGGTACTCGCGCCAGGCGTTTTCGCTCCAGGAAGGACAGCCGAGAAAATAGGGCAGCATCAGATGTGCAGGTCGAGCCCCACCACTTCCATATCCCAATCGACGAAACCAGCGGTGGTCAGGTAGCTGGCCAGGGCATTGGCCACGCTTCTTTTCATTGCGCGCTGGAAGATCATGTCCTGGGGACGGGCGGGAAGATTGCTGGTACGGGAGGCTGACTGGGAACGGCCCTGGGATGCGGGCTCGGGTTGGACATCGACCACCTCGATATCGTCCAGGGACTCATCTACCTGCGCCCGGCCTTTGCGAGGCTTGCGCTTGATGGGGTAGGAGTGCGAGGAGATGCCGTCTATACGCATACTGAAAAGCCCGGGGTCGATGATGGCAATTTAGCGGCACCGCTTCGACTTAGCAAATGCCCGAGTGATAACTAGAACACAGAAAAGCCAAAAGGTTTGAATCCGGGCAGGATTCGCGTCAAAAACCGGACGATTGGCGTCAGTCTTGGAGGTTGCCCATTCCATCCGCCAATCGGCACGGGATTATTCAACGAGCCTTGGGCGTGGCTACCTTGTCCCGCAGGTAGACCGGCTGGGCATCGTCGGCACGGATCGATTCGCCGCGCTCCCAGGCGAACCGCGCAAGCGCCAGCAGGTCTTCGGCATGGGGCAGCATGCCCGCGTCCTGGCCGCTGAGGCTGAGCGCAATGCGCTCGCCGTAACCCCATCCGGTGCCGGCACCGAACCAGTCGCCGCTGCTGCCCTCGGGCAACGCGGCAACCTCGGGGGGCAGGACCGCCTCCTTGCCCACCAGGCGCATCTCGCCGGCGACTTCCCGATAGCAGCCCCAATAGACTTCATCCATCCGCGCATCGATGGCCGCCGCGACCTGGGTCGCACCGTGCTCGCGCAGGGCCCGCTGAGCCAGGACCGCCAGGTTGGACACCGGCAGCACCGGGCGGTCCAGGGCAAAGGCCAGGCCCTGCACCACGCCGATCGCGATCCGCACCCCAGTGAAGGCGCCCGGGCCACGACCGAAGGCAATGGCGTCCACCGCCTGCAAGGTAGTCCCGGCGTTGGCCAGCAGCTCCTTGATCATCGGCAAGAGCTTCTGCGCATGCAGGCGCGGGATCACCTCGTAATGGCTCGTGACCTTGCCGTCATGCAGCAAAGCAACGGAGCAGGCTTCAGTCGCGGTGTCCAGGGCCAGCAAGGTGCTCATCGGGGGTTCCATAGCATTGAAAAAAGTGGCGCATTATAAACAGCAACGGCCCGCAAGCGGGCCGTTGTGCGATCAAACGATCAGGTTATTCAGCTCAGGGCTTCGAGCACCTTGGCGGTGATCACTTCCACCGAGCCCACGCCAGGGATATGGCTGTATTTCGGCTTGCCCTGGGACGCGGCCAAGTGCTGGTAGAACTCAACCAGCGGCTTGGTCTGGGAGTGGTAGACCGACAGGCGATGGCGCACGGTTTCCTCGGTGTCGTCCTTGCGCTGCACCAGGTCTTCACCGGTGATGTCGTCCTTGCCGGCGATCTTCGGCGGGTTGTAGACGGTGTGGTACACACGACCCGAAGCCTCGTGCACACGACGACCGGCGATGCGCTGGACGATCTCTTCATCGTCGACGGCGATTTCCACCACGTGGTCCAGTTCGACGCCAGCCTTCACCAGCGCCTCGGCCTGGGGAATGGTGCGCGGGAAGCCATCGAACAGGAAGCCGTTGGCGCAATCAGGCTGGCTGATGCGTTCCTTGACCAGGTTGATGATCAGGTCATCGGAAACCAGGCCGCCGCTGTCCATCACGCTCTTGGCCTTCAGGCCCAGCTCGGTGCCCGCCTTGACCGCAGCACGCAGCATGTCGCCGGTGGAGATCTGTGGAATGCCGAACTTCTCGGTGATGAACTTTGCCTGAGTACCTTTACCGGCCCCGGGAGCTCCCAGCAGAATTACGCGCATCGATGTGCTCCTCAATTTTTTATTTAGAAACGCTCGGATTCGCCTCGTCGGGCCAATCTCAAAAATCAGGTTAAAGCCGCCCAAACGGCCAAAGGCTGATCAAGATACACAGCCGACACAGCGCACACAAGCAGTCGAAAGTCGGAGGAACCCGGCCTTTTCGTGCCCTGTTGGCGAGGTATGACAAGTCGCAACCCCGTAACAAAGTGTCGCCAGATAGATCTGAGCGACACTCAGGATTTGTCTCAATCAGGGCTGCGCCAATTCCGTCCGACGCTACCCGCCGACCTCAACCCGTATTGCGCAGGCCAGCGGCGATACCCGCCACGGAGACCAGCAACGCCTGTTCCACGGGGCTTCCTTGGGGCGCCTCCTGCTTGCGCGAACGAGCCAGCAGTTCGGCCTGCAACAAGTGCAGCGGGTCGAGATAGGTGTTGCGCAAGCGAATGAACTCCAGGGTCTCGGGACTGTGGGCCAGCAGTTGCGACTGCCCGGTCAGCCCCAGGACCACCGCGCAGGCCTGCGACAATAGGTCGCGTAAATGCGCACCCAATGGCAGCAGCTCCGGCTCCACCAGGCGCTCGTCATAAGACCGGGCGATCTCGGCATCGGCCTTGGCCAGGACCATCTCCAGCATGTCGATACGGGTGCGGAAGAATGGCCATTGCTCCCGCATCTGTCCCAGCAGTTCGCCCTCGCCCCGAGCCAGCGCCTTGCTCAGCGCCGCCTCCCAGCCCAGCCAGGCCGGCAGCATCAGGCGGGTCTGGGTCCAGCCGAAGATCCACGGGATCGCCCGCAGGCTTTCGATGCCCCCGGCCCGGCGCTTGGCCGGCCGGCTGCCCAGGGGCAGGCGCCCCAGTTCCTGCTCCGGGGTGGACTGGCGGAAATACTCGACGAACTGCGGGTTGTCCCGCACCACCGCCCGATAAGCCTGGACCCCGTCGCTGGCCAACTCGTCCATCAGATGGCGCCAGGCCGGCTCGGGCGGTGGCGGCGGCAGCACAGTGGCCTCCAGGACCGCTGCCAGGTAGAGGTTGAGGTTCTGCTCGGCGATATCCGGCAGGCCGAACTTGAAGCGAATCATCTCGCCCTGCTCGGTGGTACGGAAACGCCCCGCCACCGAGCCCGGCGGCTGCGACAGGATCGCCGCGTGGGCCGGACCGCCGCCACGCCCCACGGTGCCGCCACGGCCGTGGAACAACAGCAGTTCCACCTGCTGTTCACGGCAGATATCCACCAGCCGCTCCTGGGCCCGGTACTGGGCCCAGGCCGCAGCCGTGGTGCCGGCGTCCTTGGCCGAGTCGGAGTAACCGATCATCACTTCCTGCGGGCCCTGCAAGCGTGCGCGATAGCCCGGCAGGTGCAGCAGCTTCTCCATCACCGGGCCGGCGTTGTCCAGGTCCGCCAGGGTTTCGAACAGCGGCACCACGCGCATCGGCCGCAATACCCCGGACTCCTTGAGCAAAAGCTGTACCGCCAGCACGTCGGAGGCGGCGCCAGCCATGGAGATTACATAGGACCCAAGCGACGCCGCCGGGGCCACGGCGATCTCGCGACAAGTAGCCAGCACCTCGGCGGTGTCCGCCGAGGGCTTGAAGTAGCCTGGCAACAGCGGGCGCCGGCTGCCCAGCTCGCGCATCAGGAAGGTGATGCGGTCTTCCTCGCTCCAGTCCTCATAGCGGCCCAGGCCCAGGTAATCGGTGATCTCGGTCATGGCCGCGGTGTGCCGGGCAGAATCCTGGCGCACGTCCAGCCGTACCAGGAACAGGCCGAAGGTCACCGCCCGGCGCAGGCAATCGAGCAGCGGCCCATCGGCGATCACGCCCATGCCGCACTCGTGCAGCGACTGGTAGCACAGTTGCAGCGGCTCCAGCAGCTCGCGGTTGTGCTGCAACACCTCGGGACCGGCCGGCACCGCCGCCCCGAGTGCCGCATGGGCCCAGTTGCGAGTCGCCCGCAAACGCTCGCGCAGTTGCTTGAGCAAGGCCCGGTAAGGCTCGGCGCTATCTCCGGCCTTGGCCAGCAAAGCGGCGCTGGCCTGCTGCATGGACAGCTCGGCGGCCAGGTGATCGACGTCCCGCAGGTACAGGTCGGCGGCCATCCAGCGCGCCAGCAACAGCACCTCACGGGTCACCGTAGCCGTGACATTGGGGTTGCCATCGCGGTCGCCGCCCATCCAGGAGGCGAAGCGGATCGGCGCCGACTCCAGCGGCAGGCGCAGCCCGGTGGCGTCGAACAAAGCCTTGTCGGCCTTGCGCAGGTAGTTGGGAATGGCCTGCCACAGCGAATGCTCGATCACCGCGAACCCCCACTTGGCCTCGTCCACCGGGGTCGGGCGGGTACGGCGGATTTCCTCGGTGTGCCAGGCCTCGGCGATCAGGCGCTGCAAGCGCTCCTGGATCTGCGCGCGCTCGGCGCTGGTCAGGTCGCGGTGGTCCTGGGCGGCCAGTTGCCCGGCGATGGCATCGTATTTCTGGATCAAGGTGCGGCGCGCCACTTCCGTGGGATGCGCGGTCAGTACCAGTTCGATTTCCAGGCGCCCCAACTGCCGGGCCAGGGCATCGGCCGAATGCCCCTCGGCCCGCAGGCGCTCCAGCAACTGCGGCAAGACCCGGGCCTCGAACGGCGCCGGCTGTGCCTCGTCGCGTCGGTGGATCAACTGGTACTGCTCGGCGATGTTGGCCAGGTTGAGGAACTGGTTGAAGGCCCGGGCCACCGGCAGCAGTTCATCCTCGGCCAGCGGATCGAGGCTGGCGCTCAGCTCGGCTCCGGTGGAACTGCGGCGATCGGCCTTGGCCGCCTTGCGAATCTGCTCGATCTTGTCGAGAAACCCCTCCCCGTACTGATCGCGGATGGTGTTGCCCAGCAGCTCCCCCAGGAGGTGGACGTCTTCGCGCAGGCGCGCATCAATATCGGTCATCGAGGTGTTCTCCAGCAGGCTATGAGGCAGCACGGAAGGCTCAAGAGTGCCGCCTGCATGCGCTCCTTAGCAAGCATGGGACGAACCGGGCACCGTCCTTCGGCGATGAAGCTAGTCTCAAGGATAGGCCGCACAACGGCCGCTCACCGGCATCGTCCGGTCAACCCACTGCCCTGCCACGAGCAGGTGTCATCGAGGCCAGCATGAAAATCCGTGAACTCGCGCAACACTGGGAAGAGAACGCCAAGGGTCGCCTGACCCGCACCAGCTACCGGATCCACCTGGACATGGAGGCCGCCGCGCGCCTGGCCGCCCTGTCCGAGATGTACCCCAAGCGCCAGACCGAGGAGCTTTTGGGCGAACTGATCGGCGCCGCCCTGGAAGAGCTCGAGGCGAGCTTCCCCTATGTCCAGGGCCAACATGTGGTAGCCACCGACGAGGAAGGCGATCCACTGTATGAGGACGTCGGCCCTACTCCGCGCTTCCTGGCGCTGTCGCGCCAGCATCTGCACCTGATGTCGAGCCAGGTGGACAAACCCAAGCACTGAGTCGCCCCCCGTTCCCGGCTGCGCAAGCGGCCGGGATTACCTCTGCAAGCGGCAAAAGTTCCCGGTTTCCGGGGGTTTTCGGGGCGCCGAATTTTTTTTGGCCAATCGCCAGCTTTCGCTGAACTATTCAAAAACGCCTCAGGTCACACCCATTAGCCATCACTGGAACGGCCGTTTCAAATTTTGCCATCAGCGCTTGTAGTCACTCAGCGTCACGGCGCCAGGACCGGGGTGGATTTTGATGTTTCCCAGGAGTTACCCAATGGAGTTGAAGACCATGAAGATCAGCACTGCCAAATCCTCGTTCACCTCTCTGCGCGGACTGAAACTGGCCGCGCTGGCCCTCGGTAGCAGCATGGTACTGGCCGGTTGTGCCGGGAATCCGCCTTCCGAGCAGTACGCGGTTACCCAATCTGCGGTCAATAGCGCAGTGACCGCAGGCGGCACCGAATTCGCCGCAGTGGAAATGAAGGCTGCACAGGACAAGCTCAAGCAAGCGGAAATCGCCATGCACGACAAGAACTACGACGAGGCTCGGCGCCTGGCTGAACAGGCCGAGTGGGACGCCCGGGTAGCCGAGCGCAAGGCACAGGCCGCCAAGGCCGAGCAGGCGCTGAAGGACTCCCAGAAAGGCGTTCAGGAACTGCGTCAGGAAGGTATGCGCAGCGTGCAGTAAGCCGCCGCCGATTCCCACGTACTCGTAATCGATTGAAAGGACGAACACTATGCGCAAACAACTGATGATCCCTGCCCTGTTGGCCATGAGCGTAGCCCTGGCGGCCTGCTCCACCCCGCCTAACGCCAACCTGGAAAACGCCCGGACCAACTTCTCGGCCCTGCAAGCCAACCCGCAGGCCAGCAAGCTCGCCGCCCTGGAAACCAAGGACGCCTCCGACTGGATGAACAAGGCCGACCAGGCCTACCTGGACAAGGAGAACGAGAAGAAGGTCGACCAGTTGGCCTACCTGACCAACCAGCGGGTTGAAGTAGCCAAGGAAACCATCGCCCTGCGTACCGCCGAGATCAAGCTCAAGGACGCCGGCGACCAGCGTGCCCGCGCCATCCTCGATGCCCGCGATGCGCAGATCAAGCAACTGCAGGCCAGCCTCAACGCCAAGCAGACCGACCGCGGCACCCTGGTGACCTTCGGCGATGTGTTGTTTGCCCTCAACAAGTCCGACCTCAAGCCCGCCGGCCTGGCCAACATCAACAAGCTGGCGCAATTCCTCCAGCAGAACCCGGACCGCAAGGTGATCGTCGAGGGCTACACCGACAGCACCGGTAGCGACTCCTACAACCAGTCGCTGTCCGAGCGCCGTGCCGGCTCGGTACAGATGGCCCTGATCCGCATGGGTATCGACCCGGCGCGCATCGTCTCCCAGGGTTATGGCAAGGAATACCCGGTAGCCGATAACGGCAGCGTTTCCGGCCGGGCCATGAACCGTCGCGTGGAAGTGACCATTTCCAACGACAACCAGCCAGTGGCTCCTCGCTCCACGATCCGCTGATGCCGGTCCCCGGCCTTGACCGGCCGGGAAAACAAAACGCCGCGGAACTGGGTCCGCGGCGTTTTTTCATGCCTGGCTGAAACAGCCCCGAAGCCTGGGGAACCTACTGCACCAGTTGCGGGGTTTCCTGGCCCATGCAGCGCACCGCCTGCTTCTTGTTGTCGACCAGCACCCCGGTCAGGCCCTTCTGCTCGGTATCGAACAGCACCAGCACGCCATCGACGCACTGGGCCACCTGGGCTGCCGGCTTGAGGGAGATCTTGTAGTCCTCCCCGGGAATGGTCTTGAGCATGGTGAAGTCGTTGAGCAGCAACGCATCCTCCGGCTTGGCGAAATGCAGGTAGCCGTAGTACCACAGGCAGGCCACGGTACCGATGATGCTGCAGATACCGGTGATGATCATTGGCAGGACGTTACGTTCTTCACTCATTGCGGGCTCTCTGGAGGTTCAACTGCTGAATTGGGGGTCGTCGGGTAGTTGGGGATTTCCCCCAGGCGGCGCAACCCGTCGAAATGCCGTGGGTCGTCGAGGTAGCGCAGCATCACGCTGCGCCAGGTCGGATCGGCGAAGGTCTGCACATGGTCGCCGCGGGTCAGTTGCAGGACCCGCGGCGGCGGCGCAGCTTGATACAGGCGGATGCCATTGGACAAGGGGACGAGCTGGTCGTCGAGGCTGTGGTAGATCAGCTTCGGCACCCCGGTCAGGCGCGCCATGGAATGGATCGCGCTGTCGCCATCCGGCACCAGCCAGGACAGCGGCACTTGCAAGGGCCAGGTCAGCCAGGAAGTGCTCAGGGCGTAGCGCCCGACATCGCGATAACTGGCCGGCACGCCATCGAAAACGATGGCCTTGAGCCGGGCCTGGCGTTCGGGATGCTCCACCAGGTAGTGGATGGCCAGGGCACCGCCCAGGCTCTGGCCGAGGACCACCAATGGCTTGCCCTGGACCTCGGGGGCCCGGTCCAGCCAGGCGAAGGCGCTGTCCAGGTCCTGGTAGATCGCCGGCAGGGACGGTTCGCCCTCGGACAAGCCGTAGCCGCGATAGTCCAGCAACAACACCTGGTAGCCCTGCTCCGGCAGCCACCAACTGCCGCCCAGGTGCCAGGCCAGGTTGCCGCCGTTGCCATGCAGGTGCAGCACCGTACCCTTGACCGGCACCCCGGCCTTGGCCGGCAGCCACCAGGCATGGAGCTTGAGGCCATCGGCGGTGGTCAGGGTGACGTCACGGTATTCGAGCTTGGCCCGCTCCGGGGTGAAGGGCAGGCCCGGCTCAGGATAGAACAGCAGCGAACTGCAACCGTGCAGGCCCAGCAACAGGGCAAGAACCGCGCAACACTTGAGTAGCTTGCTCACCTGCAACTCCCCGCGCGCCATGGCGCCGGGGCGCGGTCCGCAGTCGATGGCACCGCCTGCTGAAGCAGCCCGTGGCAGCTGCGGATATCTGTGGATACGTCCATGTGCGCCCCCCGGCTGCAGTCAAAGGATGTTGGAGTAGTCGGCCTCGATCCGGTCCAGGCTCAGGTGGTTGAGGAAGTTGGAGAAGCACATCCATGCCGACAGGGCGTTCATGTCGCGGAACTGGTCGGGCAGGTACTTGGGCGCTACCACCATCCCTTCGTCCACCAGTTGGCGCAGGGTACGCATGTCTTCCAGGGTGGTCTTGCCGCAGAACAGCAGCGGCACCTGCTCCAGCTTGCCCTTGCGCACGGCGAGCTGAATGTAGTTGTAAACCATGATGAAGCCCTTGAGGTAGGACAAGTCCTTGGTAAAAGGCAGCCCCGTGGGCACCGAACCGCGGAACACCCGGCTGGCGTTGCCATAGCTCTCGGCCATCTCGAAACCCTGTTCTCGGAAGAACTCGAACACCTGCAGGAAATCCGCTCCCTCCTCCACCATGTGGATGGCCCGGGTCCGGTTGGTCAGCTTGCGCAGGCGGCTGGGGTAGGAGGCGAAGGTGATGATCTCCATGAGGATCGCCAGGCCTTCCTGGGTCACCGTCGACGAGGGGGGGCCCTTGGCCAGGAAGGTGCAGATCGGCTGGTTCAGGCCATTCAGGGTGGTGCCTACATGCACCAGCCCTTCGTGGACTTCCAGGGCCCTTACATCACGGTCGTTGAACATCGCATCGCTGCGGATCTTGATGTAGTCGGCACCCGCCGCCGCATCGGCGACGATACCGTCGGACTCGAAGACCCGGATGGTCTCCTCGGCCTCGCCGAAGACCTTGTTCAGCCGGCCCTGCAGCAGGCTCACCGCATCCTTGGCGCTCAGGGTCTTGGGCTCGTCCTTGAGGTCGCCACGACCGTCGATGTTGTTCAGGTAATCGGACATCATCAGCCCGAGGTCGGCCAGGGTCGGGTCGCCGGCATGGAAGGCATCCGAAGCGGCGCCGTACAGCTCCTGGGAAATCAGGCCGAAGTCGCCGGTGCCGCGGGCCTCGAGCATGCGCACCACCATGCGGTATTCCTTGCACATGCGGCGCATGATCTGCCCCACCGGGTTGAACTGGCCCAGCTGGCGAGTGATGTCGCGCTCGATGTTCTGGAATTCCAGCTTCACCGCGCCGGAGTCGAAGGACAGCGGGCGACCTTCGTAGTAGGCGCGGTCCACCGCCGGCATTTCCTTGCCCTTGGCCTTGAGAAAACCCTTGCGGATGCTCTCGTCCCACTTCACCGCATCCAGCACGCGGATCGGTGTCTGCGCCAGCACTATGCGATCGGACAAGGTGCGTATCGTCTGCTGGTAATCGTCCACCGGAAATTCCCTCTGTTGAATCGCTCGAACCTGTTACTGGGCGGCCCGCTGGACGCGTACCGCTGCGGCGAAGAGCTCGTCGCTCCTGAATTGACCTGGTGCTCGGTTGATCCGTTCCCGGCCGGGCCGCTACCTCATACGGAGGCCAGCACCAGGTGCATGTAGCGGGTCAGGATGCCGAGCATTTCCTCGTCGGCCAGAGGCTCGGCATCGTTGAGCAGGCCCTGATACTCCATTCGGCCGATTATAGACGTCAACACCTTGGCATCCTGCTGTGGCTCCCGCGATCCCAGGACCTGGAAGAACTGGCAAGTGCCCTGCAGCAGGATCTGCTGGTGCGAGCGCACCAACTGCGCCAGGCGCGGATTGAGCAGCGCCTCCTGGCGGAACGCCTGCTCGGCCATCAGGTGCTCGCGCCGGGTGCTGAGCTGGCGCCGCACGTAGTCGGCGGTCATCCGCGCGATATCGTCGGCCAGTTGCGAACGACATGCCGGGCTGCCGTCGCCATAGGCGACCATCTCTCGCAGCAGCCCTTCATTGCTGGTCCACAGCTTGGCCATGAACGCCGCGCTGCGTTCGACGTATTGGGCGAAGGTATCGGTGAGCAGGTCATCGATATCCTTGAAATAGTAGGTGGTGGCCGATAGCGGCACACCGGCCTCGGCGGCTACCGCCCGATGGCGCACGGCCCGCACGCCATCACGTACGACGATGCGCAT
The DNA here is from genome assembly GCF_002112765.1 of Pseudomonas sp. B6(2017). Taxonomy (NCBI): domain Bacteria; kingdom Pseudomonadati; phylum Pseudomonadota; class Gammaproteobacteria; order Pseudomonadales; family Pseudomonadaceae; genus Pseudomonas; species Pseudomonas sp. B6(2017). The sequence continues at coordinate 86,480 of NZ_NEIQ01000005.1, forward strand.
GGCGGCATCGAGAATCTCCTGTCGGCGTTGTTCACTGCCCTGGCGACTGGCCTTGCGGCCTTGGTACTGAACGCTTTCAGCCACCGCGGTGGCGATGCCAGCTGCACCCTCTTGAGCAATTGCGCGGTTCACGACAGGTATTCCTCTTATCAGTCACACGGAATCAGAAGCGGTACGTCAGTTCCACCCAGACAATAAAAAGCCGCCTGGTGAAGGCGGCTTCTCATTCACGACATGTCAGGCCTGGGGCCGCATGTGCGGGAACAGGATCACGTCGCGGATCGACGGCGAGTTGGTCAGCAGCATCACCAGGCGGTCGATGCCGATGCCTTCACCGGCGGTGGGCGGCATGCCGTATTCCAGGGCCCGCACGAAGTCGGCGTCGTAGTGCATGGCTTCGTCGTCACCAGCGTCCTTCTCGGCCACCTGGGCCAGGAAGCGCTCGGCCTGGTCCTCGGCATCGTTGAGCTCGGAATAGGCGTTGGCGATCTCGCGGCCACCGATGAACAGCTCGAAGCGGTCGGTCACGGCCGGGTTGTCGTCGTTGCGACGGGCCAGTGGCGAAACTTCGAACGGGTACTCGGTGATGAAGTGCGGCTGCTCAAGCTTGTGCTCCACCAACTCCTCGAAAATCATCACCTGCAGCTTGCCCAGGCCTTCGTGGCCCAGCACCTTGGCGCCAGCCTTCTTGGCGATCTCGCGGGCGCGGTCGACATCCTGCAGGTCGGCGGCGGTCAGCTCCGGGTTGTACTTGAGGATCGAGTCGAACACCGACAGGCGCACGAACGGCTCGCCGAAGTGGAACACCTTGTCGCCGTACGGCACGTCGGTGCTGCCCAGGACCAGCTGCGCCAGCTCGCGGAACAGTTCCTCGGTGAGGTCCATGTTGTCGTTGTAGTCGGCGTAGGCCTGGTAGAACTCGAGCATGGTGAATTCAGGGTTGTGACGAGTCGAGACGCCTTCGTTACGGAAGTTGCGGTTGATCTCGAACACTTTCTCAAACCCGCCGACAACCAGGCGCTTGAGGTACAGCTCCGGCGCGATACGCAGGAACATGGCCATGTCCAGGGCATTGTGGTGGGTTTCGAACGGCTTGGCCGCCGCGCCGCCAGGGATGGTCTGCAGCATCGGCGTCTCGACTTCGAGGAAGTCGCGCTTGGCCAGGAAGCTACGGATGTGGGCGATGACCTGGGAGCGCACGCGGAAGGTGTGGCGCGTTTCCTCGTTGACCATCAGGTCGACGTAGCGCTGGCGGTAGCGCTGCTCGGTGTCGGTCAGGCCATGGTGCTTGTCCGGCAGCGGGCGCAGCGACTTGGTCAGCAGGCGCACGTTGGTCATCTCGACGTACAGGTCGCCCTTGCCGGAACGGGCCAGGGTGCCTTCGGCGCTGATGATGTCGCCCAGGTCCCAGGTTTTCACCGCGGCCAGGGTTTCTTCCGCCAGGGTCTTGCGGTTGACGTAGACCTGGATGCGGCCGGTCATGTCCTGGATCACCATGAACGAGCCACGGTTGAGCATGATGCGACCTGCCACCTTGACCGGGATCGCCGCTGCTTCCAGCTCTTCCTTGGTCTTGTCCGCGTACTGTTTCTGCAGGTCGTTGCAGTAGCTGTCGCGACGGAAGTCGTTGGGGAAGGCATTGCCTTTGGCACGCTCTGCGGCAAGTTTTTCCTTGCGCAGGGCGATCAGGGCGTTTTCTTCCTGTTGCAGGTCTTGCGCTTCGGTCTTGAGGTCGCTCATGTCGTCATTCTTTCCATCAGGTGTTCATTGCCCCTGTCGGGCAGGGCACGCGATACCGGCAATGGCCGGTATCGCGGCGGTGGTGTGCGGTTTACAGCCCCTGCTTGAGGCTCGCTTCCAGGTATTGGTCGAGGTCGCCGTCCAGGACCTTCTGGCAGTCGCTGCGCTCGACGCCGGTGCGCAGGTCCTTGATGCGCGAGTCATCCAGTACGTAGGAACGGATCTGGTGGCCCCAGCCGATGTCCGACTTGGTGTCTTCCAAGGCCTGCGAAGCGGCGTTGCGCTTCTGCATTTCCTGCTCGTACAACTTGGCCCGCAGCATCTTCATGGCGGTGTCCTTGTTGGCGTGCTGGGAACGTTCGTTCTGGCAGCTGACCACGGTGTTGGTCGGCACGTGGGTGATCCGCACCGCCGAGTCGGTGGTGTTCACGTGCTGGCCGCCGGCGCCGGAGGAGCGGTAGGTATCGATGCGCAGGTCGGACGGGTTGATCTCGATCTCGACCTTGTCGTCGATCTCGGGCGAGACGAATACCGCCGAGAACGAAGTGTGGCGACGGGCGCCGGAGTCGAACGGGCTCTTGCGCACCAGGCGGTGCACGCCGATTTCGGTACGCAGCCAGCCGAAGGCGTACTCGCCCTTGATATGCACGGTGGCGCCCTTGATGCCGGCGACGTCACCCTCGGACAGTTCCATGATGGTGGCGTCGAAACCGCGCTTGTCGGCCCAGCGCAGGTACATGCGCAGCAGGATGTTGGCCCAGTCCTGGGCCTCGGTGCCACCGGAGCCGGCCTGGATGTCCAGGTAGGCGTTGTTCATGTCCATCTCGCCACTGAACATGCGACGGAACTCAAGCTGGGCCAGGGCTTCTTCCAGGCCCTGCAGCTCGGTCTCGACGTCGCTCACGGCGCCTTCGTCATTCTCTTCGACGGCCATGTCGAGCAAGTCCTTGCAGTCCGCGAGGCCACCGGACAGCTTGTCCAGGGTCTCGACGACCTGTGCCAGCATGGAGCGCTCACGCCCCAGTGCCTGGGCGTACTCGGGCTTGTTCCAGACGTTGGGGTCTTCCAGCTCGCGGTTGACTTCGATCAGGCGGTCATGCTTTTGATCGTAGTCAAAGATACCCCCGAATGGACTGGGAACGCTCGGTCAGGTCCTTGATGGTATTCAGGATCGGGTTGATTTCCATGGATGGCAGCACTCGTTGGCGAACTTTTGAAAGCCGGCGATTATAACGGAATCACCGAATGGCGGCAGCCCGCTTGGCGGCTTTAACAACGAATAGCCACGCCAACCGGCATATCGGGAGCTCTATAATCCGGCTCAGGCTTCATTGCCTATTTCCCACTACCAGCAGAAACCGCAAGCGCCCCTCATGGAAAGAACCCTCACTGATGCAGAGATCCGCTACATCCTTGCCCGGGAAAGGCGCAACCTGAGGGGCTCGCGGGCAGTGGTGTACTTCATCCTCAGCCTGTTCGCCGCCATACCGCTGCTGGGCCTCGGCCTGTTCCTCCACCCGCTGCTGGCCTGGGCCCTGGCCGTGCTTCTGGCGGTGTTTCTCTGGTGGTGGATCTACTACCGCACCCGCGCCATGGAAAACACCGTGGGCCCGCGAACCCGATGGCTGCAGGCGCAGTTCAGCGCCACCTGGGTCAACGCCCACAGAAATGGCCACTGGCGCTACGCCTTCGGTGACTATCCCATCGCCGCAAGCAACCTGATCGGCAATCTGTTCAGCGCTGGAAAACTCAACACCCATGTCCAGTACAGAGTCGAAGCCGTGCTGCTGACCTGCTCGCAAACCTCGAGCCATTGCTATTACCTGTTCCCCGATACCTTTATCGAAGTACCCAGGGACCAACAGCCCGGCAACTGAAGCGGTTATTCGATCCCCACCTGATTGCGCCCATTGTTCTTGGCCAGATAGAGGCCCTTGTCCGCCGCTGAAATCAATTGCCGGCAATGGCTGTTGGGCTGCGGGGTGATGGTCGACAGGCCGATGCTGATGGTCAGGCTAGCCCCTTCCACCGGCGCGATATGGGGGATTTTCAGGGCCTCGACGGTCTGGCGCAGCTTCTCGGCCACCAGGCGCGCACCACCCGGCGAGGTATTGGGCAGCACCAGCACGAACTCCTCGCCGCCGTAGCGCGCCGGCAGGTCGGATGGCCGGCTGCTGGCCTCGCGGATCGCCGCGGCCACCTTGCGCAGGGCTTCGTCGCCCTCCAGGTGGCCGAAGGTATCGTTGTAGGTCTTGAAGTAGTCGACGTCGATCATCAGCAGCGACAGCTGGGTCTGCTCACGCATGGCCCGGCGCCATTCCAGCTCCAGGTACTCGTCGAAGTGCCGGCGGTTGGACAGCCCGGTCAGGCCGTCGGAGTTCATCAGCCGCTGCAGCACCAGGTTGGTGTCCAGCAGCTGTTGCTGGCTGACCCGCAGCGCCCGGTAGGCGGCGTCCCGCTGCAACAGGGTCATGTAGGAACGCGAGTGATAGCGGATGCGTGCCACCAGCTCGATGTTGTCCGGCAGCTTGACCAGGTAGTCGTTGGCCCCGGCGGCGAAGGCCGCGCTCTTGATCAGCGGGTCTTCCTTGGTGGACAGGACGATGATCGGGATGTTCTGGGTCGCCGGATGGTTGCGGTACTCGCGCACCAGGGTCAGGCCGTCCAGGCCCGGCATCACCAGGTCCTGGAGAATCACCGTGGGCTTGATGCGAATGGCCTGGGCAATGGCCTGGTGCGGATCGGCGCAGAAGTGGAAGTCGATGTTTTCCTCGTTCGCCAACCCACGCCGAACCGCCTCGCCGATCATGGCCTGGTCGTCCACCAGCAACACCATGGCGGCGTTTTCGTCGGTCTTGAATTCGTCGAGCTGTAAATCATTCATGGGTTGTCACCTGAAGTGCTACCTGGCCAGGACAGCTGCGTTTATCAGTCATTTGGCGAATATCTCCAGCAAACGTGGAGCGATCTTGTCCAGTGGGCGAATCTCTGCGGCGGCGCCGATGGCAGCGGCCGCCTTGGGCATGCCATACACCGCGCTGCTGTTCTGGTCCTGAGCGATGGTCAGATAACCCTGATCGCGCATCAGCTTCAAGCCCTGGGCGCCATCTCGGCCCATGCCCGTCAGCAACACGCCCACCGCATCGCCATTCCAGTAACTGGCGACACTTTCAAAAAATACGTCGATGGAGGGTCGGTATATCTCGTTCACCGGCTCGGCGGTATAGGCCAGCGTGCCGTTCTTCAACAGGCGGATGTGATGGTTGGTGCCCGCCAGCAGCACCGTGCCGCTTTGTGGCGGTTCCCCTTCCCGGGCCAGGCGCACTGGCAACCCCGATGCACTGCTGAGCCACTCGGCCATGCCCGCGGCGAACACCTGGTCGACATGCTGGACCAGCACGATGGCGGCGGGAAAGTCCTTTGGCAAGCCCTTGAGCAACACTTCCAGGGCTGCCGGCCCGCCGGCCGAGGAACCGATGGCCACCAGGCTGCGGCGTGCCACACCGTTGCGCAGGGGTTGCGGCGCGGAACGCACGCGACTGCCACTCTGGCCGATCAGCCAGCCGATATTGAGGATCTTGCGCAGCAACGGCGCCGCCGCCTCCTGGGCGTTGCCCGCCCCCACCGCCGGCGTATCGACCACATCCAGGGCGCCGTGGCCCATGGCCTCGAACACCCGGTGCACGTTCTGCTGGCGGTCGACGGTGACAATGACGATGGCGCAGGGCGACTCGGCCATGATCCGCCGCGTGGCCTCGACCCCGTCCATCACCGGCATGATCAGGTCCATCAGGATCAGGTCCGGGGTCAGCTCGGCGCAGTACTGCACCGCTTCCGCCCCGTTGGTGGCGACCCAGACCACCTCATGGCTGGGGTCGAAGGCCAGCGCCCGGCGCAGCGCCTCCACCGCCATGGGCATGTCATTGACTATCGCTATCTTCACGCCCGCGCTCCTCCAATCAGTTCCACCACCGCATCCAGCAGGGCGTCGTCATGGAAACTGGCCTTGGCTAGATAATAGTCGGCACCGGCATCCAGTCCACGACGCCGGTCTTCCTCACGATCCTTGTAGGACACCACCATCACCGGCAACGACTGCAGGCGATTGTCACGACGCAGCAGCGTGACCAGTTCGATCCCATCCATGCGCGGCATATCGATGTCGGTGATCAGCAGGTCGAAGCTTTCCGAACGCAGGGCATTCCAGCCGTCCATGCCGTCCACGGCCACGGCCACGTCGTAGCCGCGATTGATCAGCAGCTTGCGCTGCAGTTCGCGCACCGTCAGCGAGTCGTCGACCACCAGGATCCGCTTGCGCGCAGCCTGGGCATGTTGCTGGTGATGCCGGGCGATGCGCTCCAGGCGACCGGTGTCGAGCAGCTTGTCCACCGAGCGCAGCATGTCCTCGACATCGACGATCAACGCCACCCGGCCGTCATCCAGCAGGGCACCGGCGGAAATGTCCTGGATCTTGCCCAGGCGCTCGTCCAGCGGCAGCACCACCAGGGTCCGCTCGCCGATGAAGCGCTCCACGGCGATGCCGTACACCGCCTCGCGCTCGCGGATCACCACCACCTTCAAGGTAGCCGCGCCATCCTGGGTCGCCGGCCGCTGCAACAGTTGGCTGGCGGCCACCAGGCCGACATGCCGGCCCTCGTGCCAGAAATGCTGGCGCCCTTCCACCTGGACGATGTCCTCCGGCTCCAGGTCGCGCATGCGCTCGATATGGGCCAGCGGGAAGGCATAGGCTTCGCCCCCCACCTCCACCACCAGGCTGCGCACCACCGACAGGGTCAACGGCACCTCTAGGTGGAAGCGACTGCCTTGGCCGCTGACCTGCTCCAGCACCACCGCCCCACGCAGCTGGCGCACCATGTGCTGCACCGCATCCAGGCCGACGCCCCGGCCGGAAACCTCCGTGACCTTGTCCCGCAGGCTGAAACCCGGCAGGAACAGGAACGTCAGCAACTCCTCCTCGCTGAGCTGGGCGGCAGTTTCGGCCGGCGATAGATGACGCTCGACGATGCTCAGGCGCAAGCGCTCCAGGTCCACGCCATGTCCGTCGTCGCTCAACTCCAGCACGAGCAACCCGGCCTGGTGCGAGGCCCGCAGGCGAATCACCCCCTCGGCCGGTTTACCCGCCAGCAAGCGCTGCTCGGGCAGTTCGATGCCGTGGTCGACGGCATTGCGCAACAAATGGGTCAGCGGTGCCTCGAGCTTTTCCAGCACGTCGCGGTCGACCTGGGTCTTTTCACCCTCGATCTCCAGGCGCACCTGCTTGCCCAGGCTGCGCCCCAGGTCCCGGACCATGCGGACCTGGCCGCCCAGCACATCGGCGAAGGGCCGCATCCGGCAGGCCAGGGCCGTGTCGTAGAGCACCTGGGCGCGCTGGCTCGCCTGCCAGCCGAACTCATCGAGCTCGGCGGTCTTTTCCGCCAGCAGCTGCTGGGACTCGGCCAGCAACCGCCGCGCATCCGCCAGCGCCTCCTGGGCCTCAAGGCCCAGGGCATGCTCCTTCAGATGCAGGTTGAGGTTCTCCAGGGCCGCCAGGCTGTTGTTCTGGATCCGCTTGAGACGCTGCAGGGTGGCCAGGTAGGGCTTGAGCCGCTGGGTTTCCACCAGGGACTTGCTGGACAGATCCAGCAAGCTGTTGAGCCGTTCGGCGGTGACCCGCAGCACCCGCTCACCGCCATCGGTGACCCGCCGGCCACGGCGCAGGCCCGGGACCGGTTCCTGGGCTGGCTCGTCAGGTGCCTGCGCTTCAGGCTCGAGGTCGGCCAGCGTCGGCGCAGGCTCCGGCATCTGCAGCCTGGGCTCGAGCAACAATTCCGGCAGGCCCACCGCAACAGGCGCCGGCACGCCTGGCGCTGCCAGCTGCGGCGCGCCAGGCCCCTGGGTCAACAAGCGCTCCATCAGCGCCACATAGGCCTGGATATCCGGGGCCACCAGTTCGGCACCGCCTGGAGTGGCGACGCGCATCAGCAGGTCGGTGCCCTGGAGCAAGGCGTCGATGTGCTCGGGTTGCAGATAAAGGCGCCCTTCCTGGGCACTGACCAGGCAATCCTCCATGACATGGGCGACGCTGACACCGGCATCGATCCCGACGATCCGGGCCGCGCCCTTGAGGGAGTGGGCCGCACGCATGCAAGCCTCCAGCTGGTCGGCCTGGGTCGGGTTACGCTCCAGGGCCAGCAACCCGGCGCTGAGCACTTGGGTCTGGGCCTCGGCTTCCAGGCTGAACAGCTCCAGCAGCGAGGCGTCGCGCATTTGATCGGGGGTCATGTCAGGCTCCGGGTCACGGCCGAGAGCAATTGCTCTTCATCCAGCAAGCGCAAGCTGCGTCCTTGCCATTGCAACACGCCACGGGTGTATTTGGCATTGGCCTGGTCGCCGGACGCCGAAGCGTTGTCGAGGATGCGTTCCTCGATGGCATGGATGCCATGCACCTCGTCCACCGGAACCACCACCGGGCCGCCTTCGGCACCGATGATCAGCATCCGCGGCATCACCCGGGCACTGGAGGCTATCGCCGGTGAGCTGTCGAGCCCCAGCAACTCGGTCAACGACAGGCAGGCCACCAACGCCCCGCGGACATTGGCCACCCCCAGCAAGGCTCGTGAACGCTGGTGCGGCAGGGAATGGATCGCCTGTTGCGGCGCCACTTCCAACAGACAGCGGGTAGGCAACCCCAGCCATTCCTCGCCAAGACGGAACATCAGCAGCGAGCGGCTGGCCACATCGCTGTCGGTTTCCTCGGCCACCGAGCGCTCACGGTCCTGCTGGCGCAACGAATAACGGTCCAGCAGGCGCGTGGCGGCAGCCGAATACACCGAACAGTTGCGGCAATGGATGTGCTCGGCCAACAGAGGACAGGACTTGTCGCCATGGATACCGATGCGGTTCCAGCAGTCATCGATGACCTGCGCATCTTCACGGGTCACGTCCAATGAATAGGGATGGCTCATCGTTTCAACTCACTGTCGGCGGTGCGCGAACTACGGGCCGCGCGTTCCTGCAAGCGTTGGGCGCCAGCCGCATCGCCCTGGGAGGCCAGCAACGCCGCCAGGTGGGCCAGGGCCTCGGGATGCTGCGGCTCCAGGTACAAGGCCTTGCGATAGAAACCCTGGGCCTCCATGGCGTTGCCGGAAACATCGCTGAGCAGGCCCAGCCAGTAGAACACCTGGGCCGCCGGCTCATGCTCGCGCAGATAGCGCTCGCAAGCGGCGCGGGCCTCGGCGCTCTTGCCCTCGTTGGCCAGCGTGGCGATGCTGGCCAGCAGGCTGGCGGCATCGCTGGCGGGCGGCGCGGGCTCCACCGCCGGCAAGGACGCCAGGCGGCTGGCGAAAGGACGGTGGCGCGGCGCCGGCGGCACGACATTGCGAGACGGAATCGGCAGTGGCGGCGGCATGGGTTGCGCCAGCACCGGCTCGGGCTCGTTGTGGCGCCGGAAGGCGAAGGACTGGGGAATGCCGATCGAGCGCATGCCCAGGCGCCCCAGCAGGCTGCCCTCGGCCGGTCCGATGAACAGCACGCCCTCCTCGTGGGTGAGGCGCTTGAGCACCTCGAACACCTGGCGCTGGGTCGGCTGGTCGAAATAGATCAGCAGGTTGCGGCAAAAGACGAAGTCGAAGGCCGGCTCGGCGGCCAGCAACCCTGGCTCCATCACGTTGCCCACTTGCAGGCGCACCTGCTCGCGCACCCGCTCGCTCAGGCGATAGCGCTCGTCCTCGGCGACGAAATGCCGCTCACGAAAGCCGATGTCCTGGCCACGGAAGGAGTTCTTGCCGTAGACCGCGTTCCTGGCGCGCTCCACCGACAACGGACTGACGTCCAGGCCATCGACCTTGAACTGATGGGGCGCCAGGCCGCCGTCCAGCAGGGCCATGGCGATCGAATAGGGCTCCTCGCCGGTGGAACAGGGCAGGCTCAACAGGCGCAGGGCACGCATGCCCTTGAGCTGCGCCAGGCGCGCGGTGGCCAGCTTGACCAGGGTGGAGAAGGATTCCGGGTAACGGAAGAACCAGGTCTCGGGAACGATAACCGCCTCGATCAGGGCCTGCTGTTCTTCCCGCGAGCCCTGCAACCGCTGCCAGTACTCGTCGCTGCCATGGATATGCAAGGCGTTGCAGCGCTGGCGCAACGCCCGCTCGATGATCGCCGGCCCCACGGAGGCGACATCCAGGCCGATACGTTCCTTGAGGAAATCGAAGAACCGTTGTTCGCCGCTCATCGAAGCTCCTCGAGTGCGGCCGGGTCCGGCGGCGGATCGGGAAACAGCAAGTCGCGGACCGGCGCTCCCAGCAGGTCGTCGACTCGTACCCACTGCAACAGGCCCTGCTCATCCTCCAGCACCGGCCCCAGGTAGGGCGCCTGGGAGTTGTCCAGGCCATAGGGCTGGAACCGCGCCGGGTCGCAGCGCAGGGTGTCGTTGGCCTGCTCCAGCAACAGCCCCAGCACCCGGGCCGGCTGCCCGGCATCGCCGTGATAGTGCACCAGCACCAACCGCGTGCTGGTGCGCTGCTGCGCCGGACGGCCGAAGGTCAGCTGGCATAAATCGACGACCGGGACCACCACGCCACGATAGGCGAAGACACCCGCCACCCAGGCCGGGGCCTGGGCAATGGGCTTGAGCTGCAGGCGCGGCAATACCTCCACCACGTCCACGGCACGCAGCGCATAACGCTCGTCGCCGATGCGAAAGACCAGGAACAAGACGCTCTTGGCCCCGGCAGCGCCATGGCGCTTGTGCGCGAGTTCGTCCATCAGACTTTGAAACGCGACACGCCGCCACGCAGGCCCACGGCCACCTGGCTCAGCTCATCGATGGCGAAGCTGGCCTGGCGCAGGGACTCGACGGTCTGGCTGCTGGCATCGCCCAACTGCACCAGCGCGTGGTTGATCTGCTCGGCGCCGGTGGCCTGGGCCTGCATGCCCTCGTTGACCATCAGCACCCGCGGCGCCAGGGCCTGGACCTGGTGGATGATCTGCGACAGTTGCTCGCCCACCTGCTGCACTTCGGCCATGCCGCGCCGGACCTCTTCGGAGAACTTGTCCATGCCCATGACACCCGCCGACACCGCCGACTGGATCTCGCGGACCATCTGCTCGATGTCATAGGTCGCGACCGCCGTCTGGTCCGCCAGGCGCCGCACTTCGGTGGCCACCACGGCAAAACCGCGCCCGTACTCGCCGGCCTTCTCCGCTTCGATCGCGGCGTTGAGCGAGAGCAAGTTGGTCTGGTCGGCGACCTTGACGATGGTCACCACCACCTGGTTGATGTTGCCGGCCTTCTCGTTGAGGATCGCCAGCTTGGCATTCACCAGGTCCGCCGCGCCCATCACCGAGTGCATGGTGTCTTCCATCCGCGCCAACCCCTGCTGGCCCGAGCCGGCGAGCACCGAGGCCTGGTCGGCGGCGCTGGAGACTTCGGTCATGGTGCGCACCAGGTCCCGCGAGGTGGCGGCGATTTCCCTCGAGGTGGCGCCAATCTCGGTGGTAGTTGCCGCGGTCTCGGTGGCCGTGGCTTGTTGCTGCTTGGACGTGGCGGCGATCTCGGTCACCGAGGTGGTGACCTGCACCGACGAACGCTGGGCCTGGGATACCAGGGTCGCAAGTTCGCTCATCATGTCGTTGAAGCCGGTTTCCACCACGCCGAATTCGTCCTTGCGCTCCAGGTTCAAACGCCTGCTCAAGTCGCCGGTGCGCATGATTTCCAGGATATCGACGATACGGTTCATCGGCGACAATATCGCGCGCATCAGCAACAGGCCGCACAGGCCGGCCACCAGGATCGCCACCAGCAGCGAAACGCCCATGCTGATCTTGGCGGCGAGCACCGCGTCGTCGATCTGCGCAGCGGCCGAATCGGCCACGCCCTTGTTCTCTTCGATGATGTCGTTGAGCTTCATCCGACCGGCGACCCAGGTGGGGGTCATTTGTTCATTGAACAGGCGAATGGCTTCGGCATTCTGGTTATGCCGATGCAGGTCCAGGATCGTGGCCAGGGTCTTGAGCAGGCTCTGGTGATAGTTCTCGAAATCGTTGAACTCCCTCAGGTCGCTCTCTCCACGAAGGGTTTCCTTGTAGCTGGCCATGTACTTCTGCAGGCGCTGTTCGAAACCCTGGAAGTCGGCCTCGTCCTGCGCCGTAACTTCCTTGCCCTCGTCCAGGCCGAGAATGGCCTGGGTACGCAAGTAGCTGTCGACCCACGAGCCACGGATCATCGAACTGAAATAGACCCCCGGGATGGCATCGGAACGCATGCGCTCCTCTCCGGCCTCGATTTTCAATAGCCGCGAGTACGAGACGACGACCATCAGCAGCATGATGGTGATGATCACCGCAAAGCTCGCCAAAATGCGTTGGCGCAACGTCCAGTTCTTCACAGCCAGCCCTCGAACCCATTCAAAAATGGGGGGAGTATAGCCGAGGACGATCCGGGTTTTATGGGTGGTTTAACGACACAGGCAGGACTTTTGCTCAATGGGTTCAGCCGCTCTGGATAGCGGCATTGCGCAGCCCCATCCACCCTGACCGGGCATTTTGGCAAATTCCCCAGGCAGAACCGCCATCCATGGCCGCTCGCTGCCTCAGGCCATGCCTTGGCGTGCCTGTCGCTCCAGCTCGGCCTTGAGCCCAGGTGCCAACTGCAGTTGGCGCGCCAGCTCCTCCAGGTAGGCCTTTTCCATGAAGTGCTGGTCATCCACCAGCAGCAGGCTGGCCAGGTACATCTCGGCGGCCATTTCCGGAGTGCTGGCAGCCCGAGCCACATCCGCCGGGTCCAGCGGCTTGTTCAGTTCAGCATGCAGCCAGCGCTGCAACTGCGGATCGTCGTCCAGCTTGCTGAACTCGCCTTCGATCAGCGACCGCTCGCGCTCATCCACATGGCCATCGGCCTTGGCCGCCGCCACCAGGGCCTTGAGGATCGCCTGGCTATGCTGTTCGGCCTGCTGCGCCGGCAAGCGATCGAGGGTCTGCGGCTCATTGCCCGGCGCGCCAGCCTGTTGTGCCTGCCAATTGCCGTAGGCCCTATAGGCCAGCACCCCGAGCGCGGCCAGGCCACCATAGGCCAGCGCCTTGCCGCCGAAGTGGCGGGCCTTCTTGTTGCCTAGCAACAAGCCCATGGCCCCAGCGGCCAGCGCACCGCCACCAGCCCCGGAAAGCAGGCCGCCCAGGTTGCCGGTCTTGCCGCCAAGCAAGGCGCCCAGGCCCACCGGATCGCCCTGGGGCTTGGCCTGCGGGCTCGCCCCCGCCTTGTTCTGCAAAAGCTCCTGGCCCGACTTCAAGAGTTGGTCGAGCAAGCCGCGGGTATTCATCTGCCACCTCCCAAGAAAAACGAGTGCACGTCGACACCTAAGGTTGCAAGCCTAGAGAGAAGTGCCCGGACCCAGGGGGCGATAATGCTTCTGGATGTTGCGTGCGCCAGGTCTTGCCAGCAGCGCTTTGCCGCGCTGGATTAGCGCCTGGAGTTACGGCACTATCCGCCGCCATGAACCTTTGGTGCCCTTGAGCGGCCCTCCCAGACACCTCCGGCAGTAAGGACGTGCCATGTCTCGTCACACCCCCATCAAGGCCTCGCTGGACCGCCAGCGAGCCCGTCGCCTGAACCACGACCAGGGCAACCGCGACCAGGTCGTACGCATCGGCCTCGGCCTGGCGGTCCACTCGCTGCCGGTACTGTTGTTCTACCTGGCCCATGCCTGGGGCATCCCGTTGTACCGCAAGCTGGTCAATCCGGCGGTGGTGGAGCCGATGGCGCAATTCTCGTTCTTCCTGCTGATCCTGGTCAGCGCCCTGCTGGCCCTGCTGCCCAGCCGGAAGTTCAAGCTGGGCCTGGTGGCCGCCCTGGTGCTGTTCAATATCTGGGCGATGTTTCCCGACAACCCGGTACGCGGCTACGTCTACTGCTTCCTGAGCTCAGTGCCACCGCTGCTGGCCATCTGGCTGACCCAAAGGTTGTGCCAACGCTTCGAGCGCCTGGAGCTGGCCCATGCTTGAGCACAAATACAGCCTGGCCGCCTTGGGCCTGGTGCTCGCCTGCGCTGCCCAAGGCCTTCGCGCCGAACCGGTGGCGTGCCCATCCGCGGACCTGCCGACTTTCGCCCAGGCCTTTGCCAGCAGCCCCGAGCTGCAGCAAGCGTTCAGCCGCTCGCCCATGGTCGAGCAACGCGTGGTCTATGACGAACGGGGCCGGGCAATCACCATCCGACACAAGCGCGAAGGCGCCGAGCGTCCGCAACTGACCCTGCTCGCCCCCCAGGCCCAGGCCTGGAGCGGCCTGCAAACCTTCTGGGAGGGCGAGACCCTGGTCGTGCATGACGCCCAGGGCGATGTGGTCCAGGCCTTCGTGTTCGAGAAGGACAGCTGCTGGCAACTGGTCCGGGTGGAGCAATGGTCCATGGGCGACCTGCTGGACCAGAAGGCAACGCCCGGCGAGACCGAGGTCCAGCGCCAGGTACGCAAGGCCGAGCTGTTCCTGGACTACGGTGCCCGCGAGCAGTATCCGCTGACCACTTATTTCTTCGAACTGGGCCAGCGCATCTTGCTGGATGCCGCCCGCCACGGTTCGGCCAATGCCGCAGTACAAGCTGTAAGCCTGGGATATTCGGGCATGGCCCCGGAACTCAAGCCAGGGGAGCCGGAGAAGTTGCTGCTGCCCTACGCCCAGAGCGACGCCGAGGCCGCCTTGATGCTGTCCATGTACTACTGCGACCCGCACGCCAATGGCCCGGAAGAAGGCTGCCAGGACCCGGTCAAGGCCGAAGCGGTGGTCATGCAGGCACTGCGCAAGCTGGATGCAGGCGTGCTCTACAACACCCTCGCCAGCGCACTGGCCAGCGGACGCTGGGGCACCAGGGACCCGGACCGGGCCGTGGCCTGCTACCAGCAAGCGCTGCAACGCGACTACCTGCCCAGCCTCTCCCCCCTGACTTGGAGCACCAGCCAGGGCCAACTGCCCAAGCAGCCGGTCCAGTGCCTGCCGGAACCGGCCCGGCAGCAAGGCTGAACGACTTCGAAACCGGGATCAGGCCGATGCCGGTGTCGACCCTCATTGACGCTTTTTAACAAGAATTGCATTGCCCGGATCCTGCGTGCCTGAGTTAATTGAGTGACTGCTCAATTAACTAAAAAGGCCATTGGATGCGTCCTGCCAACCTTGCGCAACGCGAAGCCCGGTGCAACGCCCTGCTCGATGCCGCCGCCCGCTGTTTCGCCGAAAGCGGCTATGCCGCCACCCGCACCGCGGACATCTGCCTGCGGGCCGATATGAGTGCCGGCAACCTGTTTCACTACTTCCCCAGCAAGCAAGCGCTGCTATTGGCGTTGATCACCCGTGAAGGCCAGGAAATCCAGCAGGCCATGGACCAGCTGCTGCTGGAACAGGCACCGCTCTCGGCCCTGCTGGGGTTTCTCCAGCATGTCTGCCAGCTGGCCGAAGATCCGCACTACACCGGCCTGGCCCTGGAAATCGCCGCCCTCAGCCATCGCGACCTGGACATCGCATGGCACGCACGGCAAAACGACCTGGTGCTGCGCGACGGCCTGGCGGCGCTGGTACGCCAGGCCAGCGCACAAGGCCTGACCCGGCCTCAACTGTGCCCCGAGCAGGCCGCCACCTGGCTGGCCGCGCTGATCGACGGGCTGTTCACCCGCATTGCCGTCGACCCGCAGTTCTCGCCCCAGGCCCAGGCTCCGGTCTTGAGGCAACTGGCCCTACACCTGTTGCAGGGAGATTGAACATGGCCCAACCCCAGAGCCTGGCACCGACCCGCCTGCAACATGTGGACGCCCTGCGTGGATTCGCCCTGCTGGGCATCCTGGCGGTGAACATCTGGTCCTTCGCCGACCCCTACTACGCTTCGCCGACCAGCAACCCGGCCTACTCCAGCGCCCTTGATCACCTGGTGCGCTGGCTGGTGTCGGTCCTCTTCGAGGCCAAGTTCTACCTGCTGTTCTCCTTCCTGTTCGGCTACAGCTTCACCTTGCAGATGAGCTCCGCCGAACGTTCTGGGGCGTCCTTCGTGCCACGCATGTTGCGCCGGCAACTGGCCCTGCTGGTCATCGGCCTGGTGCACGGTGCGCTGCTGTTCTATGGCGAGATCCTTTCGCTGTATGCCTTGCTCGGGTTGATCCTGCTGGCGCTGCGCGGGCTATCGGCCAGGTGGGCGGCGGTACTGGCGCTGCTGCTGGTCATCGCCAGCACGCTGATGTTCCTGCTGCTGGGGGCCGAACTGCTGGAAATCGGCCTCTACACCGGCAAGGCCGACGGCGAATCGCTGCTCAAGGACATGGCCTTGGGCGGCACTGCGCTGGAGACCCTGGCCTACAACGCTTCGCACCTGCTGGAAACCGCCTCGGCCCTGTGGCTGCTGCAAGGGCCCAGCACCCTGGCGATGTTCCTGCTGGGCTACGTGGCCGGGCGCAAGGAACTGCTGGTGGCGCCCTATCGCTTTGCGTCCCGGCTGCCATGGCTGCTGGCGTGCACCCTGCCCCTGGGCCTGGGCGGCGCCATGCTCTATGGCTACTGGGCCGCCTATGCCCCCGGTGGTGGCCTGGAATTGATCGGCTATGGCCTCAGCCAGTTGACCGCGCCGCTGCTCTCGGCCAGCTACGCCATGCTGCTGCTCAAGGCCTTCGACTCACCCCTGGGCCAGCGCCTGTGCCGGCGCCTGGCGCCCCTGGGGCGCATGTCCCTGAGCAACTACCTGCTGCAATCAGTGATCCTCTGCCTGCTGTTCACCGGTTACGGGCTGGGGCTGGTCAACCATTTGCCACCGCTGGCCTTGCCGCTGGTGGTGATCGCCATCTACCTGGCGCAGATGCAACTCAGTGCCCTGTGGCTGCGCCACCACCAGTACGGCCCTTGCGAATGGCTGCTGCGCGCGGTGACCATCGGCGCCTGGCCGAACTGGAGCAAACCCCGCCAGGCCTAGGCCAGGCGCAGGTACAGGTGAATGTCCTCGGGCTCCAGGCGCAACAGCTCCGGGTCCGGGACGTCCAGCAACTGGCAACCCAGGCCCTGGTAGAAATCCACCGTATGCCGCGACGGCGTGGCCGACACGTACAGGCCCTGGCCGCCCATGGCCAGGGCCTGCTCCCGGGCCAGGGCGAACAACTGCCGGCCCAGGCCACGACCGCGCCAGCCCTGGCTCACATGCAGGAACTTGAGCTGGCGCAGGTCCAGTCCGGCGTTGGCGATCGGCAGGCAATCCACCACCGCCGCCGCCACCAGCCGCGTGTCGTCGAAGGCCCCGTGCAGCCAGCCGCCGCGCTGATGACACTGCTGCAAAATCACCTCGTCATGCTCGGCTTCCCCGGCCGGCCAACCGGTCACCACTTCATGCTGGGCATAACGCACCAGCTCTCCATCCTGCAGGCGGTAGAACGATTCGATGATCTCGGCACGGTCGATGGTCTTGAGCAAGGCGATTTCGTCTTCGACAAGTGGTCGCAGGCGCAGCATGGGGCAATTTCCTAGGGCTGGTTAAGTCGTTACCTATGGACACAAGCTAATCATTTTTCTGCCCCGGGCGAACCGATTATTCTACGCAGCATCTGTTTAAGGTCATACGGGTTCGGCCAACGGCTTGGCCGGACCTCATCCACGCGATCCCCCGAGCGGCCAAGAACGGCTGCGGATCTTTCCCTGTACAAGGCTTAACCATGCATCGTAGGAATCTCCTCAAAGCGTCCATGGCCCTGGCGGCCTATACCGGCCTTTCGGCCAGCGGCCTGCTGGCCGCCCGAGCCTGGGCCGGTACCGGTGCCGCCGATGGCGAGGCACAGGCATTCGACTTCGAGCGCCTCAAGGCCCAGGCCAGGCAACTGGCCGCCAAGCAGTACGTGGACACCAAGCAGGTGCTGCCGCCGACCTTGGCGCAGATGACCCCGCAGGACTTCAACGCTATCCAGTACGACGCCAAGCATTCGCTGTGGAATGACCTGAACGGCCAGCTGGATGTGCAGTTCTTCCATGTAGGCATGGGCTTTCGCCAGCCGGTGCGCATGCACAGCGTCGACCCCAAGACCCGCCTGTCGCGGGAGGTGCATTTCCGTCCGCCGCTGTTCAACTACCAGAACACCCGCGTCGACACCGCGCAGCTCAAGGGCGACCTGGGTTTCGCCGGGTTCAAGCTGTTCAAGGCGCCGGAGCTGGATAAACACGACGTGGTGTCGTTCCTCGGCGCCAGCTACTTCCGCGCAGTGGACGCCACCGGCCAGTACGGCCTCTCGGCCCGGGGCCTGGCCATCGATACCTACGCCAAGCATCGCGAGGAATTCCCCGACTTCACCCAGTTCTGGTTCGAGACCCCGGACAAGGACAGCACCCGCTTCGTGGTCTATGCCCTGCTGGACTCGCCGAGCGCCACCGGCGCCTATCGCTTCGACATCGACTGCCAGGCCGAGCGCGTGGTGATGGAAGTCGATGCCCACATCAATGCGCGTACCGCCATCGAGCAACTGGGCATCGCACCGATGACCAGCATGTTCAGCTGCGGCACCCACGAGCGGCGCATGTGCGACACCATCCACCCGCAGATCCACGACTCCGACCGCCTGGCCATGTGGCGCGGCAACGGCGAATGGATCTGCCGGCCGCTGAACAACCCGGCGACCCTGCAATTCAACGCCTTCGCCGACAAGGACCCGAAAGGCTTCGGCCTGGTGCAGACCGACCATGACTTTGCCAGCTACCAGGACACCGTGGACTGGTACAGCCGTCGCCCGAGCCTGTGGGTCGAACCCACCACCGCCTGGGGCGAGGGCAGCGTCGACCTCTTGGAGATCCCCACCACCGGCGAGACCATGGACAACATCGTGGCCTTCTGGACGCCGAAGAAACCGGTGGCCGCCGGCGACTCGCTGAACTACGGCTACAAGCTCTACTGGAGCGCCCTACCGCCGGTGGGCACGCCCCTGGCGCGGGTCCACGCCACCCGTTCGGGTATGGGCGGCTTCGTCGAGGGTTGGGCTCCGGGCGAACACTATCCGCCTGTCTGGGCGCGGCGCTTCGCCGTGGACTTCACCGGCGGCGGCCTCGATCGCCTGCCGGCGGGCACCGGCATCGAGCCGGTGGTCACCGCCTCCAACGGCCAGGTCAAGGACTTCAGCGTACTGGTGCTGGACGAGATCAAGGGCTACCGCATCCTCTTCGACTGGTACCCCACCAACGACAGCGTGGACCCGGTGGAACTGCGGCTGTTCATCCGCACCAACGACCGCACCCTGAGCGAGACCTGGCTGTACCAGTACTTCCCGCCGGCCCCGGAGAAACGCAAGTACCCTTGATGCCCTACCGGTGAGGCGACCCCGTACCACTTCCTTGACTGGCCGGTTTTTCTTGCCTGCAAACGGTCAGTCCCGCAGGTCCGATTCATGGATCGGCTGGTCCCTGTGGGTCGCCCGCTGGTACTGCGCCGGCCAGGTGGCGTTGCGCCCGCCCAAGTCGTCGTCGGCATGCAGCGGCCAGTAGGGATCGCGCAGCAGCTCCCGGGCCAGCAGGATGATGTCCGCCTGGCAGGTACGCAGGATGTGCTCGGCCTGGGCCGGCTCGGTGATCATGCCCACGGTGCCGGTGGCGATTCCCGACTCCTTGCGCACCCGCTCGGCGAAGCGCGTCTGGTAGCCGGGGCCGGTGGGGATCTCGGCATTGGCCGCCGTACCGCCGGACGACACGTCGATCAGGTCCACCCCCAGGTCCTTGAGGCGCCTGGCCAGTTCCACGGTTTCGTCGGGGTTCCAGCCGTCTTCCACCCAATCGGTGGCCGAGACCCGCACGAACAGCGGCAGCTCCTGCGGCCAGACCTGGCGCACCGCTTCGGTCACCTCCAGTACCAGGCGGATGCGGTTCTCGAACGAACCACCATAGCGGTCCTGGCGCTGGTTGCTCAGGGGCGAAAGAAACTGGTGCAGCAGATAGCCGTGGGCGGCGTGCACTTCCACCACCTTGAAGCCGGCCTCCAGGGCCCGCTTGGCAGCGGCGACGAAGGCCTGGACGACGTCGGCGATCTGGTGCTCGTCCAGTGGCGCCGGTGGCGTGTGCTGCGGGTCGAAGGCGATCCGCGACGGCCCTACCGGCACCCAGCCCCCGTCTTCGGGCTTGACGCTGCCGGACTTGCCGAGCCAGGGCCGGTGAGTGCTGGCCTTGCGCCCGGCATGGGCCAGCTGGATGCCGGCGACGGCGCCCTGGGCACTGATGAAACGAGTGATGCGGCGCAAGGGTTCGATCTGGTCGTCGTTCCACAGCCCCAGGTCCTGGGCGGTGATCCGGCCGTCGGCGGTGACCGCCGTGGCCTCGGTGAAGATCAGCCCGGCGCCGCCCACGGCACGGCTGCCCAGGTGCACCAGATGCCAGTCATTGGCCAGCCCGTCCACCGACGAGTACTGGCACATGGGCGACACGGCAATGCGGTTGATCAAGGTCAGTTGACGCAGGGTATAGGGTTCAAGCAGCAGACTCATGGGGCACCTCTCGGTCAGTGGTCAGGCTCCAGGGATCTGTTTGAACGGTCGACGAGTGACTGCGAAGTTGAAGCGCCCGCCCCCGCGGGAAGAGAAAAGGACAAAACGTCACAAGGCCAATCAGACAGTCCTAACAGACTAGTCGACAACATTGGCCGAAGCAGGGTTCCTGATCACTCGCCGAGCGAAAACCCCAGGCAGCGCTCCATCTAGCCCCTGCCGCAGGCTGCGCATCACCGTGCAGCGGGGCTATCTGCGACCGCTGCGCGACCGGTCGCAGCCTCGCAGGTTCGACAGCAGCGGCTACAGGTGCGTCAGCGGGGCTCGATGTGGGCGATCATCAGTTGCACGGTTTCCTGGCCACGGAACTCGTTGAGGTCGAGCTTGTAGGCCAGCTCCACCCAGCGGATGGTCGGGTTGGGCCAGACTTCGCGATCGATGCCGAAGGCGATGCCGTCCAGCTTCAGCGAACCGCATTCACTGCGCAGCACCACCTTCAGGTGGCGTTCGCCGACGATACGCTGCTCCACCAGCTCGAACACCCCATGGAACATCGGCTCGGGGAAGTGCTGGCCCCAGGGTCCGGCGTGGCGCAGGGCGCGGGCCAGTTCCAGGTGGAATTCCTCCACGGCCAGGGTGCCGTCCGAGAGCAGGCGCCCGGTGAGGTCTTCCTCGTTGAGCTGGCGCCGCACCTCATCATCGAAAGCCTCGGCGAAGGCCGGGAAGTTCTGCTCCGGCAGCGACAGGCCGGCGGCCATGGCGTGGCCACCGAACTTGCTGATCAGTTGTGGATGACGGGCGGCCACCGCGTCCAGGGCGTCACGGATATGGAAGCCCGGCACCGAACGCGCAGAGCCCTTGAGCATGCCGTCGCCAGCGTCGGCAAAAGCGATGGTCGGCCGGTGGTAACGCTCCTTCAGGCGCGAGGCGAGGATCCCGATCACCCCCTGGTGCCAGTCGGCATCGAACAGGCACAGGCCGAACGGCATCGATTCCACCGGCAGCTCCTTGAGCTGGGCCAGGGCTTCGCGCTGCATGCCCTGCTCGATGGACTTGCGGTCCTGGTTCAGCTCATCGAGCTGGGCGGCCATGGCCCGCGCCGCCGACGCATCGTCGCTGAGCAGGCACTCGATACCCAGGCTCATGTCGTCCAAGCGCCCGGCGGCGTTCAGCCGAGGCCCGAGGATGAACCCCAGGTCGGTGGAGGTGATGCGCGAATGGTCGCGCTTGGCCACTTCCAGGATCGCCTTGAGCCCCGGCCGGGCGCGACCGGCGCGAATCCGCTCCAGGCCCTGGTGCACCAGGATGCGGTTGTTGGCATCCAGCGGCACCACGTCCGCCACGCTGCCCAGGGCCACCAGGTCCAGCAGCTCGCCGATATTCGGCTGCGGCCGGCTCTCGTAGCGGCCCAGGCTGCGCAGGCGCGCACGCAGCGCCATCAGCACATAGAAGATCACCCCGACCCCGGCCAGGGCCTTGCTGGGAAACTCGCAGCCCGGCTGGTTGGGGTTGACGATGGCGTCCGCCGCCGGCAACTCCGGGCCCGGCAAGTGGTGGTCGGTGACCAATACCTGCAAGCCCGCGGCCTTGGCCGCAGCCACGCCGTCGACGCTGGAGATGCCGTTGTCCACGGTGATCAGCAACTGCGGCTGGCGCTGCAGGGCCACCGCGACGATTTCCGGGGTCAGGCCGTAGCCGTACTCGAAGCGGTTGGGCACCAGGTAGTCGACATGGGCCGCGCCCAGCAGGCGCAGGCCCAGCAAGCCGACGGTACTGGCGGTAGCGCCGTCGGCGTCGAAGTCGCCGACGATGAGGATGCGCTGGCGCAGGTCCAGGGCGGTCACCAGCAGGTCCACCGCGGCGTCGATGCCCTTGAGCTGCTGGAACGGGATCAGCCGCGCCAGGCTCTTGTCCAGCTCATCCACCGTCTGCACGCCTCGGGCGGCGTAGAGACGGGTCAGCAACGGCGGCAGGTCGCCGAGAAAGGGCAGGACGGCGGGCAACTCACGGGGTTCGATACGCATGGGCTAACGACAGCTTCTCTTGGATACGGTGGATCGATCAGGAACGGGGACGCAGGCTTAGCAGGCCGTTGAAAAACGTAGGCGAGGCAGCCAGCGCAAGGCAAAAACAGGCGAAAAAGCGCAGTTCACGAGTGGTAAATGAGCATTTTGACCAGGCTGGCGCACCAGCTTGTTTTTAACGCAGCGATGGCAACGCAGATAGTTTTTCAACGGTCTGTTAGCCGCGATCGCCCAATAGCCACTCCAACTGCACTTCATGCTGGCCGCGATCGTCGGTGACGAAGAGGGTGCCTTCGCTGATCATCACGTCCCACTTGATCACCCGTGGCATGTCCTTGGCCAGGGTCTCCAGCACGTCCTGGGGCACACCGGCGATGTTGAGGTTCTTCAGGTTCTTCACCGCGTCCACCACCCGGGTCTGCCAGACCCGCAGGCTGCCGTAGGCCAGGAGGCTGGTGCGCTCGGTACGACGCGAGCACCAGGTCAGGCGCTCGGCGTCCGGCTGGCCGACTTCGATCCAGTGCAGCACGCGGTCATCCAGGCTCTTTTCCCACAGCGCCGGCTCATCCACATCCGACAGGCCGCGCCCGAACGACAGCTGCTCGTTGTACCAGAAGGCATAGGCCAGCAGGCGCACGGTCATGCGCTCTTCGGTTTCCGAAGGGTGGCGGGCGATGGTCTGCTTGACGCTTTCGTAGACCCCGCGGTCGAGGTCGGTCAGGTTCAGTTCGAATTTGTAGGTGGTGGACGGCTGGGCCATGTGCGGGCTTCTTGAGTATGCGAAAAGGCGGCAAGTCTAACCCGAAACCCGCCGCCCTGCCCGACCGCTGGCCGGTCAGCGGCCCTCGCGTTGAAATCCACTGCAACGCATTGCCTGGGTAAAGTCGATTGCCAGCCTGCCATCAGGGTTTTATAACCCCCGCGCGAATCGGCCGGCGCGCACCGCGCCAACGCCGCAGTTCAATAGAAGAAAAGGACGTCCATGACCCTCTTTGTCACCCTGCTTGTCATCATGCTGCTGTTCATCGCACTGATTCTGTACTCCCGCCAGAAAATGGCTGAACAGAACGAGGACCTGCCAACGGCCAGCGACGTTACCTCGCAGATCAACCAGACCCTGCTACTGAGCAAATCCGAGCCGCTGCTGGCGCTGAAACTGGCCGAGCGGTTGAGCGGCGAGCTTCGGGAACTGGCGCTGCAATTGGTGACCGCCGAACTCTACCTCGCGGGGCACAAGGCCAAGGCCCTGGAAATGGGCAGGCAATTGCCGCCCATGGCTCGGGACTATGTCCTCAACACGCTGATCGAGTCGCTGCTCGACACCAACGACACCCAGACCTGCCTGGAACTGCTGGAGCAATGGGGCGAACCACTGCCCAGCTGGCCACTGCTGCAGGTGCGCATTCTCCAGGCCCGCGGCGAGCAGGATCGGGCCCTGGCCGTGCTGGGCGAGCTGAGCGACCCCGAAAACCCCGCAGCCCAGGAAGAGCAAAGCATCAGCAATTGCCTGATCCTCTCTCGCCTGCAATTTCAGGCGGGAATGGAAGACCAGGCGCTGCTCAGCCTGGAACGGGCCTGGGCGCAATTCCAGGACCCCGCCGCGGGGCGCTATCTGACGGAGTGGCGCAGCCTGTTCGATGAGTGCGCGGCCCAGGGCCGGTTTGAACGGGTCCTCGCCCGGATGCCGGCACTGGCTGCCGAAGAACAGGTCCAGGCCATCCTCGCCCTGTTCGAGGCCGGCCAAACGGAGCCGGCCTTTAACCTGATGGCAGACAACAACACCCTCTATTACTCGACCTA
Source organism: Pseudomonas sp. B6(2017) (assembly GCF_002112765.1). Classification (NCBI taxonomy): domain Bacteria; kingdom Pseudomonadati; phylum Pseudomonadota; class Gammaproteobacteria; order Pseudomonadales; family Pseudomonadaceae; genus Pseudomonas; species Pseudomonas sp. B6(2017). The sequence continues at coordinate 110,506 of NZ_NEIQ01000005.1, forward strand.
CAGCGACCTGATGGACGCGGCACTGAAGCGCCAGCAACTTGATCTTGCCCTGCGCCTGCTGGAGCAAATCCCCGACCTGCATCAGCACGGCATGCTCCTGCACCTGCTGAACCACCTGGCGACACAAGGCCGCACCGCTGAAGCCGAGGCCCTGCTGCAGGAGCGGGTAAGCGAGCCGTCCCAGCGTCCGAGCCTGATGCTCAGCCTCTGCGAAGAGCACCACCAGGCGCAGCCGCAATGGACTGCCGCGCTGCTGGCTCAGGCCCTGCGACTGATCGACGGCTACAAGCACGAGTCGGAACTCTGGAGTGGCATGCGCCTGCACGCTCTGAAGGTCCAGTTGCAAGTCCAGAGCCGCCTGCCTGCCCATCGCCGGGACAGCTGGCTGGTGCGTAGCAGCCTTGAAGAAATGCACAACCTGCGCCAGCAGCAAGATACCGAGCAGCAACTGCTGTACCTCTGCCAGCAAGCGCGGCTATTGCATGATCTGGACCAGACCGCCCAGGCCAAGACGCTGCTGGAGCAGGCGATTGAATTGCTGGACAGCGCCGCAGAGACAGAGATCGAAGAAGACCTGAAAACCCTCTACCTGGAGGACATCGCCAGCGCCTACCTGCACCTCGACGAGGCAGAAACGGCCCAGGCGCTGCAGGCTCAGTTGCACGCCCTGGAAGCCGGCAGTCACATCCTGGAAGAGGACCTGCTGCTGCACCACATCCAGCACCAGCGCTTTGCCCAGGCCATCGAGGCGCTGAACCTGAGCACCCTGCTCAGCGAAAAGAAGCCGCTGTCACGCCTGTATCAAGCCCTGGAGGAGATGCATCAGCGTGCCCCCGAGCGCGCCGCCGAGTTTCAGCAGCAACTGCTGGACCGGCTGATCAGCGGCGAAGCCATGCGCGCCTCCCGACCCGCCTGACCGCCCCCGCCCCGCTGCGCGCCTTCAACGAGGCGCGTAGCGCTCCCAGAGCTCGTTGAACTCCTTGAGGTAGCTGGCCACCAGGTGCGGGTGGTCGATCACCAGCAGGTTTTCCTCATTGCCGGTGGTGGCGCTGCGGGTCCAGTTGAAGCTGCCATTGAGCAAGGTGCGGCCATCGAACAGGGCGAACTTGTGGTGCATGTGGAACGGCGTATCGTCGATTCGCACCGGCACTCCGGCCTCCCGTAGCGCGGCGATATCGCTGCCGACATCGAACTGCTTTTCACTGTCGCTGATCACCCGCACCGCCACGCCGCGCTGGTGGCAGGCGCGAATCTCGTCGCTCAGTTGGTCATCGGAAATGGTGAACACGCAGATATCCACCGAGCTGCGGGCCTGGCGACACAGCTCGCGGATCTTGCGCCGGCAATCCTCGCCGGGGCTGAAGTGGGCGCTGGCCATGTCACGTACCGGCGCGACGCTGATATCCAGGGTCTTGACCACCTGCTCCAGCCATTTCAGGGCCGGCAGCACGTTGGCGCTGTCCGCCAGGCTCAGCTCGCGCACCAGGTCGAAGGCGCGATTGCGCAGATAGCGCACCTGGTCGGCGCTGAGCTCGCTGCCCAGTTGGCGCAGCTCATCGCGCTCCTCGTTGCTCAGTTTCAAGTCCAGCAGGCTGTCGCGCAGTTGCCGGTCCAGATGGGCGAAATCCATGTCGTTTTCCTTGGGCCGCCACCAGCGAGCCGGTGGCTGGGCAGGCTAGGGTTGAGGGTCCTTGAGCGTCGGTACTTCACCATTGCTGAGCATGCGGCTCAGCTCATCGAGGCGCTGGGCGATATCGCCGATGCGCTGGTGGCTATGCAGGTCGACATCGATCTTCTTGTGCATCACCTGGACCAGCGGCAGGAAGCTGCTCTGCAACTGCTCGGAGAGATTCTCCAGCACCTCGCGCACACTGTGCTGCTCCGTGGGCCGGGCCAGGCCACGAACCCCATCCACCAGGTCGTTGAGCTGGGCCACCACGCGGGTGCCGACATCGCTGTCGCTGCCGCCCATGGAGCGGTTGCGCACGAAGTCGCGCTTGATCTGCGTCCAGCGCTCGCCCTGCTCGGGGGTCTGGTTGCCACGCAGTTCGGCGAGCTTGAGCAGGTTCTCCTCGGCGCCGGTAGTCAGCAGCTGGGATTCGCCCTGGTAGTGGTCGGCGATCAGTTGCAGGAGTTCGGCATCGTTCATCACCGCCGAGATCTTCTCCGCCATCTTGTTCATGTTGCGGTAGCTGCCTTGCAGCTTGAACGGCGGCTCGGTGCGGTACTGGTCGGCCTGGGCAGCGCTGGCGATGTACTGCTGGTTGACCCGCAGCACCACGTCGCGCACCTGCATCAGGCGTTGCAGGGTGGTGGTGATCTCGTTGATCTCGGCACCGCTGTAGCTGTGGCTCAGCTCGTTGCTGGAGAAAGCCTTGCCCTCGGCCTTGGCGACGAAACGGTAGACGTCGGCCATGTCGCGGGTGGCCAGCGGCGCCAGCACCGGGTTGGAGGTCAGGCCGTTCTCGATGTAGCTCAGGGAGAAGGCCTCCTGCATGCCGCCCAGGGTGTCGCCGAGGTTATAGATGTCGGCACGGTTGGCCAGCATGTCGGGGATCTTGAACACCTCGCCGGACTCGGTGTACGGGTTGCCCGACATCACCACGCAGAACTTCTTGCCGCGCATGTCGTAGGTCTTGGTCCCGCCCTTCCATACGCCTTCGATGCGCCGGGTGCCGTCGCACAGCGAGATGAATTTCTGCAGGAACTCGGGATGGGTGTGCTGGATGTCGTCGACATAGAGCATCACGTTGTTGCCCATCTCCAGGGCCAGGTTGAGCTTCTCCAGCTCCTGGCGCGAAGTGGCGTCCGGCGCCTGGGCCGGGTCCAGGGAGCGCACCTGGTGGCCCAGGGCCGGGCCGTTGATCTTCATGAAGATCAGGCCCAGGCGGTGGGCCACGTACTCCATCAGGGTGGTCTTGCCGTAGCCCGGAGGCGAAATCAGCATCAACAGGCCCATCAGGTCGGTGCGCTTGTTCTCGCCCACGGTGCCCATCTGCTTGGCCAGGTTGTCACCGATGAAGCCCAGGTAGACGTCGTTGATCAGCTTGTTGCGCACGAACGAGCTCAGTGGCCGTGGCTTGAACTCGCTCAAGCGCAGGGCCGAACGCTCACGAACGACGATGCCCTGGCGCAGGTTCTGGTAACGCTGCAGGCCTGGCAGGAAGGTTTCGCGATGAGCGCGCAGGCGGGCGAAGAAACCGTCCACCGTCAGCGCCAGGCTGCGCTCCTCGATGCGCGGGTGCTCGCCCATCAGGTTGTCCACGGTGAAACGCAGGTCGACCTCGGTGAGCCGTCGGGCAAAGCCCTCGCCCAGCAGCGACAGCGCCACGGCCTCGGGCACGTAGCCGGCCAGCGGGGCGAACTCGCCCTCGGCGCACAAGGCCGCCAGCCAGTTGCCGGTCAACGCCCACTGCGCTGCGGGGCGCTCGGCCAGGCGCGCCAGGGCCTGTTGGTAGTCATCCCACATCCGCGCGCCTTGCAGGCGCAGGGCCAGGGCCTCCTGCAATTGCCGGGCGTACTTGCTGAAGGTGAACTCCACGCGGTCCGCAGCCAGCTCCTGTACCAGGTATTCGGCGGCCTCGGGCAACAGCTCGGTGGCCACGGCGAAGCCCTGTATCCGGTGCCAGTCTTCGAGGGCCACGAGGATTTCCGCCTGCAATTGCAGCAACCCCTCGCGCCGACCGAACAGCTGCTGGATGTGCCGGCTGGTACGGGCACGCTCCACCCATTGCCGGGGTTGCGGCTCGGCCTGCTGGCGGTCCCAGTAGAGGGCGGCAAAGGCCCGGGCCGCCGGGCCATAGGCCAACAGTCCGGCACTGTCGCGCAGGGGCAGCAATTGCAGGAGGATCGCCGCCGCATCGTGGTCGTGGATGCCCTTCTCGTAGCCTTCCTTGTAGCGTGGCGCCGCGAAGTCGCGGATCACCCGGGCCAGTTCCTCAGGGTGGGCCAGCAGTGGCTTGAGGTTTTCCAGGCTCAGGCCTTCCTGGCCACGGTCCGCTGCGTCCAGCACCTGTCCGGCCAGGTACTCGGCGCGATACAGCTGTGGCGATTCCGACTCCAGGGCCACCTGCCAGAAGTCGCGCAGGGCTTCCAGCTCGGGGTCCTGCAGGGGTTCGAGAAAATCGGTGCCGGTCAGGTGCAGGTAGAGCTCGTCGCCCCGGGGCATCAGCGTCAGGTCCAGCTCCTGGGTGTTGACGCTGAAACGATGGCGCGGCCCCAGCTTGATGACATTGCCGCCTTCCTCGAACAGCTCGGTCTTGTCCCGCAGGGCGCGCACGGCCTGGTCCCGGGCGCCCTTGAGGCGCGCCTCGACGTCATCGGCCTTGACGCTGTCCTTGAGCTCGCGCAGGCGCTCGGCCAACTCCCGCAGCTTGAGGATCAGCGGGTCGGCGGCGAAGAACGCGTTGAGCTCCTCGGCCTGGGTGAAGCGGGCGGTGCGCCGGCCCAGGCTGTCGAGAATCCGTCGCGCCGCGTCCAGCAGGCCCTGGGCCTTGCGCTGGCGCTCATCGAGCAGCGACTGCTTGTGGGCTTCGAAGGTTTCCAGCAACTCCTCGCGCTTGCCGAGGATGTCGCCGAGGAATTGCTCATGGTCGCCGAAGCGGCTTTCCAGCTCCTCCAGCTGCACCAGCAACCGTGACAGTTGCTCGTCGCAACGCTCGGGGTCCTGGGCCTGGGCCAGGGCATTGGTGATGCCCTGGCTGAAGAGTTTGAACTGGGCGCCGAACTGCGCCACGGTCTCGGTCGAGCCCAGGCCCTTGCGCCGCTGTTCGGCGCGGGCCTTGGCCTGGTTCAGCCGGGCGTAGATCTGCGAGATGGATTCGATGATCCGGGTGCGCTGGGTGGCATCGTCGATCTGCAGCGAAGCCATCAGGCTGGAGAGCATGTCCAGGTCGCCGGCCATGGCTTGCAGGGCGCCCAGGGGCTCGCCGAGCTGGGCCACGGTCTCGGCCTTCTGGGCCTGGGCATCGAGGTTTTCCAGCTGGCTGACCAAGGGCAGCAGGGCCTGCTCGCTGGCCAGGAAGGTCGCGGTGCCAGCGGCGGTACGCTCCTGGGCCTTGAGCAACTCGGCCTCCATGGCATCGATGCGGACCACGTCGATGTAGCGATAGTCGCGGATGGTCAGCAGCAGGCCGCGCTGGGCGGTGATGTCGTTCAGGGCATCGACGAAGCTCTGCACCTGGTCCCAGCTGTCCACCAGCAAGCCATCGAGCAGGGCTTTGTGCTTGGCCTCGGCGGCCACCATGGCCTGCTCCGACTGGAGCCGGATGCTCTCGACCTTCTCGTATTCGTCCAGCACCAGTTCCGAGGTGGCGGCCACTTCGCGCAGCAACGGCGCCAGGCCATCGAGCTCGGCGCTGCCCAGCCAGTGGTACACGTCGAACAGGCGCCGGGTGTTCTGGCACAGCAGCGAATAGCGCTGGACCGAGACCGCCGGGGTGTCGATCTCGCGGCACAGGTCATAGAGATCGGAAACGCTGCGCACCAGCTCGGCATTGCCGATGCGCCCCAGGAAGCCGCTGCGGGCCGGTTGCCGCGCGGCGTACTCCTCGGTGAAGAACGGGGTCTGCCAGACCTGCATCGGGTGGACCCGGGTCGGCTCGTCGCCCTCGGCGGCGAAGATCACCATGCGCCCGTCCTCCAGGCGCGCATAACCATGGCCGAACAGCGGGTTCTGCAACTGGCGGTTGATCATGTTGTAGGTCAGCAGTACCGAGCGCCCCTGCTCCGGGTGGTAGAAGATGTACTGCACATCTTCACCGTTGGGCGAACGGACCGAGCGCTTGAAGCGCATGCCTTCCATGGACTGCTCGAAGGTCTTGTACTCGCCGCTTTGCAGGTAGTAGCCACCGGGGAAGATGATCCCGTGGTCCTCCGGCAACTGGACGCAGGCCAGGCCCATGGCGTCGATGCGCTCCACCTGGCGGGTCAGGCTGTTGAACACCAGGTAGCGCCACTGCTCCTCGCGATACGGCAGGACCTTGAGCAGGATCAGGCTGCCCAGGCGGGCGAACTCGATCTGTGAGTCGTCCAGGGACTGGGTCTTGTCCAGCACCTCTTCGCGGTAGATGCCCAGGCCCGACTCGGTATTGTTCTCGACCTTGATGGTCAGGTCGCCACCGATGGTTTCGACGAACACGGTGTCGAGGATATTCAGGTGTGGGAAACGGCCCTCGACCACCATCTCGCGGGTGGCCTTCTTCCATTCGAAATCGAAGGGCGCCGGCAAGGCGATATCCCGTTCACCGCGGTTGTCGATGTAGCGCACGTCCCGGCCGTCCGCCGAGATCGACCAGCGGAACACCCGCACATCGGTGACTCGCTCGCCGATCTGGAAACTGGCCAGGAGCTTGCCATCGCGAATCGCCAGCTGCAGCAGGCGGGTGTTCTTGTAATAGGTGTACAGCTCGTTGAAATCGTTGAGGAAGCCCTGGGCTCCCAGGAAGCTGCCGTCCAGGGGCACGGACTCGGCTTCGTAGCCCTCGCCCTCCTCCACCAGCCGGTACAGGGAAAACACGTCGGCGACGCTGGTTTCCTTCTTCAGGCCCATGAACACGTTGTAGCCGAACAACAGGCAGTCGCCGACCTGGACGATGTCCCGGGCGATGCAGTTGTTCTCGGTGCGGATGCGCACCCGCCCGACCACTTCCATGCGGCTGTTGCCGAACTCGTCCAGACGCTTCTGGTTGAGACTGTCCGTGGTGGCGCGCAGGCGTTGGCCCTGGTCCTGCAGGCGCTTTTGCAGCACCTCATAGGCGCCGCCTTCGGCGACAGCCTTGTCCAATACGTCCTGCGGGGGAGTTGCGACTTGAGCGTCCGACATCGTGGCCTTCCTGGATCTACGGCGGTGTGCAAAAAAAGCGGGAGCCTGGAACCTGGCTCCCGGTACCCGGACTCAACCCCTGGAGCCCACCCGGGAGCCGCTGCCCAAGACAGCGGCTACCGGTGCATCAGCAGGTGAGTTCAGGTATTTCAGGCTTCGGCAGAGGGTGCCTCGACCTTGCGCGCGGCGGCGGCAGCCAGCTCGGCGGCTACGGCCGGTGCGGTCTTGCCGTTGAGCAGGCGTGCCAGGACGTCCTGGACCACCGGGCTCTTGCCCACCACGCCCTCGATGGCCTTGCCCACCGACAGCGACTTGGCGAAGGAGTTGAAGAAGTCGCCCTCGCCTCCGACGATCTCGATCTTGGCCTTGCTGAGCGCCGCGGACAGCACTTCGGCCTGCTCCTTGGCGATGTCCTTGTTGGCGGCGATGGCGGCCATCGCTTCCTCGAAGTTCTTCTCCAGTTGCATGCGGAACTCTTCGTGCTGGCGAGCGCTGTCGCTGAGGGCATCCAGGGCACCGAACTTCTTGCCCAGGCCTTCGGCCTCGGCGTTCAGGCGCTGCAGCAGCACTTCGGCTTCGGCCGAACCCAGGTCCTTGGTGGCCTTGGCCTTGGCCGCGCCCAGCTGTTCCTCGCCGCGTGCCTGGGCACCGAGTTTCTCTTCCAGGACCTTGGCGTCGGCCAGGCCGTCTTTTTCCTTGGCGGCAGCCTGGGCTTCCAGCACCCGGGCGTCGGCCAGGCCTTTTTCCTGGTCGCCACGGGCCTCGGCGATCAACTGCTCGGCACGTACCCGGGCCAGGGCCAGGCCTTCTTTCTCCTGGGCTGCAGCAGAGACTTCCAGCACCCGCGCATCGGCCAGGCCAGGCGCTGCACGCTCGGCTTCCAGGCCCTCGGCCAGGCGCTTCTTGGCCTCGGCCTGCTTGGCCGCGGCTTCCAGCTCGGCCTGGGCCAGGTTGTTGATTTCCACCGCCTTGTGCTTGGAGCGGGTTTCGTCGGCTTCGGCCTGCTTGACCTGGCGCACCAGGTCCTGCTCGGCTTCGGCCTGGGCCTGGATCACCACCACCTGCTTGGCGCGCTCGGCCTCGGACACTTCACGCACTTCCTTGATGCGCTCTTCTTCCTGGGCCACGGTCTTCTCGACCGCCACACGCTCGCGGATCACCGTGGCGATGTTCTTGCGCTGTTCTTCCAGGGCCTTTTCCTTCTCGATGCGCTGCAACTCCACTTCGCGCTCGCGGGCCACCACTTCCAGGTCCTTGGCGCGGGTGACTTTCTCCACCTCGATGACCACGGCACGCTGGCGGTTCTGCTGGGCCACTTCGACTTCGCGCTGGTGGTTCTCGGTGCGCACGTCGATTTCCTGCTGGGACTGGATCCGCGCCTGCTCGGCCTTCAGTCGCTCTTCTTCCTTGACCTTGGCGGTCTCGGCTTCCTCGCGGGCACGAATGGTCTCGATCTCGCGCTTCTGCCGCGCCTCGGCATCGGCCTGCTGGCGTTCCAGGGCCAGGGATGCCTCGCGGGTCTCGACGTTCTTCTTCTGGATCGCCAGCTCCTGGTTGCGCTCCAGCTCGTTGGTGATGACGTTCTGGGTCGCGGTCAGCTCGGTGATCTTGCGGATACCCTCGGCGTCGAGGATGTTGCTCGGGTCCAGGGAATGCTTGGCGGTTTGCTCCAGGTAGTCGATGGCCACGTCTTCAAGCACATAACCGTTGAGGTCGTTGCCAATGATCTCGATGATCCGATCGCGGAAGTCCTGGCGGTTCTCGAACAGCTGGACGAAGTCGAACTGCTTGCCCACGGTCTTCAGGGCTTCGGAGAACTTGGCGTTGAACAGCTCATTGACCGCCGCACGATCGGAGGCACGGTCGACGCCGATGGCCTTGGCCACCTTGAGCACGTCTTCCTGGGTTTCGTTGACCCGCAGGTAGAAGGCCACGGTGATGTCGGCACGCATGTTGTCGCGGCAGATCAGCCCGTCCTTGGCCCGACGATCGACCTCCAGGGTGATCAGCGAGATACGCATGAATTCCTTGAGGTGGATCACCGGGTACACCAGAGCACCGGTGAAATGCACCTTGGGCGTGGAAGACATGTCGTTGACGATCAGGGCCGTGCCTTGGGGGACCTTGATGTAGAAGGCCTTGAACAGGGCCAGCAGGCCGAAGACCACCAGGACGACAAGGCCGAGCCCGAGCAGGATGGGCAGCAGCGACGGTAAGTTCATGCAATCAATCTCCTTTGATTCTGAGGGAGTCCGGGCTCAGAGGCCGCGAAACTCGTCCTCGGTAATGACCCGATAGGCGTGTTGCGCCTCCAGATACTCCAGCAACACGACTCGGTCGCCGCGTTTGAATGCCCGCGCCTCATCGGCACGCACCCGCAGGATCAGCCCCGCGCCACCGTCCTCGAGCACGGCTTCGCCATGCTCCAGGGTGACCCGGCCACTGCGCACTACGGCAGTCTGCCCCAGCACCGACTTGCTGCTGGTGGCTTCCATCTTGTGAAACAGCGGGCGCAACGGAGCGCAGATCGCCGCACTGAGGGGCGCCGCCAGGAACAGTGCGAGCACCGCCAGCAGCAGGCCCAGGGGATAGCGCAGCCAACCCAGGGGCAACTGGCTGAAAATGTAGAGTTCGGTGAAATACGTCAGGAACCAGCTGAAGAACATCAGCAGGGTCAGCACCAGGGTGACCGGTACGCCATTGAGCTTGAACTTGATCAGCAGCCCGGCCAGGCCTTCGGCGCTGTGGGCGCCGTCGAGCAGCGAGTCGGCCTCGAAATCCAGGAGGTCCACCTCGAGCAAACCCATGGCGACCACGGCCCAGTAGATCACCGCCAGGCAGAGCATGAAGCTGAACAGCACAGTGGGGAACGACAAGACTGTCCGCAGGAAGATTTCCATTGCTTTCCTATCCCTGAAAAAGCCGGGCAAGGCCCATCGGCCCCGCCCCTGATACACAACGATGAATCAGGACTTGCTACGGTCCTTCAAACGCGCCAGCACGTTGTCGGCGCTGGTGCTGCCGGCGACGATCCCGGCCTCGCGCAGCTTGGCATCCAGGGCATCGTCCGGGTTGCCGGAGCTGGCCAGTTCGGCCGCGGCTTCCATTTTCGCCGCGCGCTCGGCCTGCTTCTGCTTGATCCGCTCCAGCGACTCCACGGCGGTGTGCAGCTTGCTCTGCGAGCCGCCATAGCGCTGGGCCACGGCCTGCTGGGCCTTCTGCACGCTTTCGGTGGCCTTTACGGTATCGACCTGTTGTTTCAAATGCTTAATGTTGCCTTCGGCCTGGGTCACGGCCTTGCGCAACTGGGCGACGCTGGCGGCGAACCCGTCGGCCTGCTCACGCTCCACCACCAGGTCGTTTTCCAGGTTGGCGATCTTCTGCGCCACTTCCTGGGCCAGGCTTTCATTGCCTGCTTCCAGGGCCTTGAGCGCATAGCTCTCGTATTCGGCGACCTTGGCCGCGGTGGCGTCGGCACGCTCGGCGGCGAGCTTCTGCCGGGCCATGATCTCGGCCAGGGCCTCCTTGGACTTGCGCAGTTCCTGGTCGGCGTCGCGGATTTCCTGATCGAGAATCCGCAGTGCCTGGCTGTCCACCAGGGCTTCGCCCGCCTCGTTGGCGCCACCGCGCAGGGCAGTGAGCAGCTTGCTCCATACGTTCATGTGCATTCCTCCAGGTCAGGCCTGAGCCTTCAGGTAGCCTTCATAGGCTTCGGTGGCCCTGATCACGTTGCCGGCCAGGGTTTCGATCTCGTAGAGCACATTGGAGAGGATCGAGGTGGCGCTCAGGGCGCCGAACATCATGTAGAAACGCTCGCCTCCGGGGCCTGTCTCCAGGCCGATGCTCGACAGCGGGAAGAGCTGGCGACTGAGCAGCACTTCCTCGTTGAAGGCGGCTACGTCGGTGACTTCGCTCTGCGGCCAGAGCAGTGCTTCCACCAGGATCTGCTCGCCGGACACGGCGACGAACAACGGCAAGTCGCCGTATTCGCGCATGGTCACGTGCAAGCTCGGCTCGGCGCCTTCGAGCAGCTCGACGTTGGCTTCACCGCCAGTGAACAACTCGGTGGCCGCCAGGGCCTGGCACAGCGATCGGGCATTCCAGATCTGCGGCATGCTCATTTCTCCATCCTTTTCCACAGAAACCAGCCCCTGGCAGGGCTGGCGCAGTTGGCGTTCAACCGCCAGCAACGCCTTGGCGTTCTCCGGCAGTATCCAGACTTCCTTTTTCACCAGGCCCTGGTCACGCAGGCGCTGGCGGAATAAACGTTGGTAATGGGCTGAGGATTTGTTTTCCATGGCGCACAGACTAAAACATCACATGTAATTATCGCAATTCATCACATGTAATTTTTGAGATCGGCATTTGTAACAAGATTATTCAAGATATTGCGACATCTGCAGGCACGACCACGCCGTCCTACCGAACCTTGTTCTGCGAAAAGGACGCCATTAGACACTGCGCGCCGGCCCGCTGAGAAGCGCAACCGCGCAAGGCCCAAGCCGGGAAAATGCCCGGCAAGAACCTCCAGGCGCTGCCTTAATGCCGACCAATGGTCTAGGCTAGGCGGATTTTCCTGCCCTGCGGATGCACCATGAACAGTCTCAGCAAGCCCCTCGCCGGATTGAAAGTGATCGAACTCGGCACCCTGATCGCCGGCCCCTTCGCCTCACGCATCTGCGCCGAGTTCGGTGCCGAGGTGGTCAAGGTGGAATCCCCCGACGGCGGCGATCCGCTGCGCAAGTGGCGCAAGCTGTATGAGGGCACCTCCCTGTGGTGGTTCGTGCAGGCCCGCAACAAGAAATCCCTGACCCTCAACCTCAAGCACCCCGAGGGCCTGGCAGTGCTCAAGCAACTGCTGGGCGAGGCGGACATCCTGATCGAGAACTTCCGCCCCGGAGTGCTGGAGAAGCTCGGCCTGGGCTGGGACGTGCTGCACGCGCTGAACCCCAAGCTGGTGATGGTGCGCCTGTCGGGCTTCGGCCAGACCGGGCCGATGAAGGACCAGCCGGGTTTCGGCGCCGTGGGCGAATCCATGGGTGGCCTGCGCTACATCACTGGCTTCGAAGACCGGCCACCGGTGCGTACCGGGATCTCCATCGGTGATTCCATCGCCGCCCTGTGGGGCGTGATCGGCGCACTGATGGCCCTGCGTCATCGCGAGGTCAACGGCGGCCAGGGGCAGGTGGTGGACGTGGCGCTGTACGAGGCGATCTTCGCCATGATGGAGAGCATGGTCCCCGAGTTCGACGTGTTCGGCTTCATCCGCGAGCGTACCGGCAACATCATGCCCGGCATCACCCCCTCCTCCATCCATACCAGCGCCGACGGCCGGCATGTGCAGATCGGCGCCAATGGCGATGCGATCTTCAAGCGTTTCATGCTGCTCATAGGCCGCCAGGACCTGGCCGACGATCCGGCCCTGGCCAGCAACGACGGCCGCGATACCCGGCGCGACGAACTCTATGGGGTGATCGATCGCTGGGTCGCGTCGCTGCCCCTGGACCAGGTGCTGGAGCAGCTGAACCAGGCCGAAGTACCGGCCAGCCGTATCTTCAGCGCCGAGGATATGTTCCACGACCCGCAGTTCCTGGCCCGGGAAATGTTCCTCCAGGCCAGCTTGCCGGACGGCAAGCCCTTCAAGATGCCCGGCATCGTGCCCAAGCTTTCGCAGACCCCGGGCAGCGCCGACTGGGTCGGACCGCAACTGGGCGAACACTCAAGCGAAATCCTGCAAGGCCTGGGCTACAGCGCCGAGCAGATCCGCGACCTGCGCAGCAGCGGAGCGATCTGAACTGGCCCGCCAGCGCCCGAGTTCCCGCCGGCGGCTGGCGATGCCCCTGGTGGCGCTGCTGCTCTGGCTGCCCAGCCTGCCGGGCCAGACGGCAGAGCTGCTGACCTGGCTGCTGCGCGACCTGCCGCCCTTGAGCATTTTCGAGGGCGAGCTGAAAGGACGCGGGGTGGTCGACCTGCTCATGCCGCAACTGATCGCCGAGCTGCCGCAGTACCAACACGAACTGATGCGGATCAACCGCGCCCGGGGCATGCAGATGCTCCGCGAACCCAGCTTCACCTGTGATCCCTCGCTGATCTGGAGCAAGGAGCGGGCGCAATGGGTGGCCTACTCCATCACCAGCCTGCGGGTCGTGAGCAACGGCCTGGTGATCCGCCGCGCCGATCGCGAGCACCTGGCGCCATTCATCCATGACGGCCAGGTCGATCTGCCGGCGCTGCTCGCCAGCGGCAAGCAGCGGCTGGGCATGGTGGCCGAACGCAGCTACGGCCAGCAGCTCGACAGCCTGCTGCAACAAGCGCCAGCCGGCACTCTCAACGCCCACTACGGCAATGACGCCCTGGGCAGCCTGTTGCAGATGCAGCGCCTGGAACGCCTGCAACTGCTGCTGGGCTACTGGCCGGAGATCCGCTACCAGGCCGTGCAGCAAGGCATCGACCCGCAAGAACTGCTGTTCTATCCGATCCAGGGCATCGACAAGTACCAGGATGTCCATGTCGGCTGCTCCGACACGCCCCAGGGCCGGCTAGCCATCGCCCAGATCAACCAGGCCCTGCTCAAGCTGCGCGAAGAGCGCCTGGTGGAGTTGTACGCCGCCTGGTTGGAGCCCGCCATGCGCGATGCATATCGGGCCGATGCCCATGCCTACTTCCAGGCCCACCCGGACCGCTGACAAACGCCAGGCAAAAAGAAACCCCGAGAAGTGGGGAGACGACTCGGGGTTAAACGTGGTCTTCAAGACCCGTACCTGCAGGTTGCAAGCATCGGAGCAAAATGCCTGTTTCCTGCTGGCATAAGGTCTGACTGACGGGATTGTCGGAAGGTTCCGTAAAAATCAATTCATGTACGGCGTTCGAAGACCTTGCCCTCGGTGGCGTGGCGCAAGGCCGCGAATACACAGGGCTCCAGGCGCCCCTCGGCAATCAGCACGTCACGGTGCAGACCGTCGACTACATCGGTGAGCAAGCGTTTGTCGGTGAGCTGGGCCTGGTTGACCTCACGCTCCACTACCAGGGCTCCAGCGGCATCGCTCACGCTTACCAGGCACTCGCCATGGGCTCCCGAAGGGGTCAGGGCCACTTGGTATGGACTTAGTGCCTCGTTCAACAAAAGACTGATACTTTCCATCTAGATCACCACTCAATAGCTCGAATTAAGGTTCGAAAACAAAAATGCCGGTAGCTTTCTGACATTCAAGTGACCGTTGCTCAGAGAGGAAAGTTCGCCAAACCTACAGCTACCGATCTGAGTCAATCGAGCATGCACGGGTAATATGACAAGCAAAAAACGGCCAACCAGGCGCCCGCCATACCGTCCCTGCAATGGAGTCCCGCCTTGATAGCTACGCCGAACAACAGATTGCGCATCATCCTCGCCGACGATCATCCGATCTTCCTGATTGGCCTGCGGGCAGTGCTGGAGCAGGACCACAGCCTGGAGGTGGTCGGCGAAGCCAGCTCGCCCTCAGCGCTGTTCCAGCTGGTGCAAGATACCCCCTGCGACGTGCTGGTGACCGATTTCATGATGCCCGAGGAGCAGCAGAACGATGGCCTGCGCCTGCTCGAGCAACTGCGCCGGCATCATCCCGGGCTGCCCATCGTGGTGGTGACCATGCTCAATCACGCCGGGCTGTTCCGCTCGATCCTCGACCTTGGGGTCATGGGCCTGCTGAGCAAGGCCAGCCTGGCCCAGGAGCTGCCCAGCGCCATCGAGCACGCTCGCCAGAACAGGCCCTACGTGGCCCAGGCGATCCAGCGGGCATTGAGCCTGGCCGGCGAGGTGGGCCCCGATCGGCTGGCGTCCAAGGACCAGCTCTCGCCCCGGGAACTGGAGGTGATCCGCCTGCTCGCCGCCGGCCATGCGGTGGGCGAGATCGCCGCCCAGCTCAACCGCAGCAAACAGACCGTCAGCGCACAGAAAGTCAGCGCCATGCGCAAGCTGGGCCTGGCCAGCGAGGCGGCGCTGTATATCTACGTCCAGGAACACGGCCTGGCCTAGGCACACATCCCGGCGGCCCGTACTGCCGATTCCGCAGACTCGCGCCCCAGGGTTTGCGCCAGCCATTGGCGCATGTCGGCGGCGCTCATCGGCGGCGCCATGAAGCACCCTTGCAGATGGGCCGCGCCCATGGTCTTGGCCACCTGGTACTCGGCTTCGGTCTCGATCCCCGCCACCACCACGCCCAGGGCGATGCGCCGGGCCATGCCCACTGCACTACCGACCAGCGCCTGCTTGCGCTCGTCCATGGCCATGCCGGCGACGAATGCCGGAGGGATCTTCAGCTCGGTGAATGGCAACTCCAGAAGGCGTTGCAGACTGGTACCGCCAACGCCGAAATCACCGATGGACAACTTGCAGCCGATCATCCGCAGGCGCAGCAAGGCTTCCACATGGGCGGTGTCGGTTTGCAAACAAGTGGTATCGACGATCTCCAGGGTCAACAGCCGCGCGGGGATCTCGAAGCGCCGCAGCAGGGCCTCCAATTGGCGCGGGAACAACGGCCGTTCGAGGATGCCCACCGGAACGTTCACCGCCACCGGCAGAGCATGGCCCATCACCAGCCGCACCCCCGCCGCCAGCTCCAGCGCCTGCTCCAGCATGTGCCAGGTGAACACCTCCTGCAGGCCGGCGAACTCGATCAACGGCAAGAACTCGGCCGGCATCAATAGCCCCCGTTCCGGATGCTCCCAGCGCGCCAGCGCCTCGACGCCGTGCAACCCGCCACACCGCTGGATGACCGGCTGGAAGTGCGCCACACCGTGCCCCAGGATCGCCGCCACACCTTCCTCAGGGGAGACATCCTCGGGGGCGAACAGGTCCAGGGCCAGCAAATCCCGGAGCAATGCCTGGTTGAGCGCTGGCGTCTGCCGGGACAGCTGCTGGTAGGTAGTGAGCAGCTCGCCGATCACCGCCACCGACGCCGGTTTTGGCAGGCAGGCGAGGATTTTCAGCCCCAGTTCCCGGGCCATGCCCGCGGCGCCTTCGAGCACATCCGGTTCGGCGTCGCTGAGGATGATCAAGGCCTCGGCCTGCCGCTCCCGGGCCAGTTCGCGGATCAACTCCAGGCCATCGGCCTGTTCCAGGTAGAGGTCGCAGATAGCGATATCCACCGGCCCCTTGCTGGCCAGCGAACGCCGTGCGGACTCAAGGTTCTCGGCGGCCAGCACGTTGTACACGCCATTGGCGTTGAGCATCTGGTGCAGGGCCATCAGCTGGAACGAGTTGTCTTCGAGAATCAGCACTTTAAGCGAATGCATGGGGCAACCTCCGGTACGACACAAGCGGGAACAGTCCACTAAGGGGTCGACACGGTAACCAGGCAAACCTTAATCACACATAGGACAAGTCCTAAACGTCCAGGGCCGCCTCGATATCGCCACGCAAGTTGTCGATAGCCTCCCGCAACGCCGGCCACCGGTCCTCTATCCCTTCCCCGGCCTTGATCCGCGCCTGCGCCTCGATGCAGGCCTTGGCCAGTGGCAAGGCATCGATCAGGCAACAGACGCCCTTGAGCCGGTGCAAGGTGGCGCCCAGGCGCCCAGGATGCTGGTCTTGCATGGCCGCCTCCAGGGCCTGGCGCTCCTGGGCCAGGTTGCGCTGCAACTCCTGCAGCATGCGTTGCAGTACCTGTTCGTCGGCCTGGGTCATCGTCCGCAGGGTCTGGATATCGAAGGACGGCGGCGGCAGGAACCGCGCCAGCGTCTGCGCCAGCTGATCCAGGGTCACCGGCTTGACCAGCAGCAGGTCCATGCCCGCCCGCTCGCAACGTTCTTGCTCATCCTCGAAGGCATTGGCCGTGCAGCCGATGACCGGACAAGCGCCGCGCCCCCGCTGCGCCTCGAACTGCCGGATCGCCTCGGCCAGGGCATAACCGCTCATGCCGGGCATCTGGCAGTCGGTCATCACCAGGTCGAACTCGCCGCCCTGCCAGAGCTCCAGCGCTTCCTGGGCGTTGTCGCAAGCCACCACCCGATGCCCGAGGAACATCAACTGCTGGCTGAGGACCATGCGGTTGGCGCTCAAGTCATCCACCACCAGCACTTCGATGCTGCGACTGGGCGGACGCTCGGCCGCCGTGGGCGAGGCTGCCCAGTCCTCGTCCAGCCGCTCCAACGCCAGTTCGATGGTCACCAGCGTCCCGGCACCCGGGGCGCTGTGCAGCTCGATGCGCCCCCCCATCAGCTCGACCAACTGGCGGCAGATACTCAACCCCAGGCCCGTGCCGCCATGGGCCTGGGAAGTCGCGGCGGTGGCCTGGACGAAGGGCGTGAATAGCTTCTGCTGCTGCTCGGGACTGATCCCCGGCCCGGTATCCGCAACGCTGATACGCAGGTTGGCAAGAGCGCAGTCCAGCTCCTGGCGCTCGACCTGGATGCGCACCTGGCCTTCGCTGGTGAACTTCAAGGCATTGCTCAACAGGTTGTGCATGACCTGGCGCAGGCGCAATGGGTCGAACAGGTAACGGCCCCCGGCCTGTTCGTCGAACACCAGATGCAGCTGCACACCGCGGCTGCGCGCAGTGGCATCGAACAGCTGGCGAATGCTCTCGAAGAACGGCTTGAGGGCCGTGGCCTCTGGCGCCAGTTGCATGTAGCCGGCCTCGATCTTGGCCAGGTCGAGACTGTCGCCCATCAGGCTGATCAGCTCCTGGGCGGACTGGTACGCCACTCGCAGGGCTTCGGAAAACGGCGCGCCGCGCACCCTGGCCTGTTCCTTCTCCAACTCCAGCAGGCCGATGATCGCCGTCATCGGCGTGCGGATTTCATGGCTCATGGTGGAAAGGAAGGCACTCTTGGCCGCGTTGGCCTGGTCGGCGGCGTGACGCGCCTGGACCAGCTGGTTCTCCAGGCGCTTGCGCTCGGTGATGTCGATCCAGCCGCCCAAAAGCCCCTGCAACTGCCCTTCGGCGCTGTAGAACGGCACCGTCCATTGGTAGGCGTGGATCGGCCCGTGGCGGGTTTGCACTTGTCGGTCGGCGAACACCGACTGCTCGGAGGCCAGCAGTTGCATGAGTTCGTCATGCAGCTGGCGGGCGGTGTCCGCCGGCAGCAGGTCCAGGTCGATCAACCGGCGCCCCTGGATCCGCTCCAGGCGAGTGCCCAGTTGCTGTTCGTAGCTCTTGTTGCAAGTGATCAAGCGCCCTTGCAGGTCGCGGACGAAAACCGGATTGGGCATGCCATCGAGCAACGCGCGCTTGAAGGCCAGCTGGTCGTTCAAGCGCTGCTCGGCCTCCAGCCGCTGCTGGATCTGGCGCTTGAGCCGGCTGCTCCAGGCCAGTGACAGCAGGCCGAACAGCAACGCCGTGCAGATGGCCCAGTAGACCCAATCCGGCACCCGCTGCCAGACGGGCATCGGCACCGGGGTCGAGCCCAGCCACTTCAGGCGCGTAGCACTGAGCTCGGCCACTGGCAGGGCTTCCAGGGCCTTGTTCAGGATGCTCAGCAGTTCCGGCTGGTCCTTGCGCACGGCGAATTCGTCGGCGGACCAGGTCCCCTCGACGCTGCGCCCTGCCCGCAAGCCTTCATAGGCCAGGTCCAGCGCTTGCACCTGGATCTCGTTCTGGATAGTGGCCAGGGCTTCGCCGTTCTTGACCAGGGCCCGGGCCTCCTCGTAGTTGGCCACGCTGCGCAGGCGGATATCCGGATAGTTGCGCCGGATATAGCTTTCCAGGGTATGCCGGGCCGGCAGGGCCAGCACCTCCCCCGCCATCTGCTTGAGGCTGCCCAGGCGACGATCCTCGGGACGGACGACGAACACCCAGGCGGCGCCACCGAAGGCATGGGAGAAATTCAGGAACAGCCGCCGGTCCTCGCTGTCGGTCAGGGTGGTGTTCATCTGCGCCTGCCCGCTTTCCAGCAACTCCAGGGTCTGGGCGGTGGATGCGCTCTGCTTGTGGACGAAATGCAGCCCGGTCATGCGTGCAATCCGGTTGAGCAGGTCAATGTTCAGGCCGACCCAGCGTCCTTCCTTGTCCTTGAACACATGGGGCGGATAGGACTGGGACGCCACCAGGACATGGGGGTGCTGGAGAATCCAGGCTTGCTCCTCGGCACTCAGCTCGATGCGTTCGCCGGAGTTGGTTCCCAGGCCTGTGGTCCAGCGCGCCTGGATTTCCCGGCGCAGCGATTCGTCGATGCTCTGCAGCGCCTGCTCCAGCAACTGCGCCAGGCGCGGGTTGTCGTCACGGGTGGCGAAAGCGAAGCCGGTGGGCGGCAAGCGGCTTTGCTCATGGATCTGCACCGCCAGGTAGGGCCGCAGGGCCTTGTAGGCGCGAACGATGATCTCGTTGCCGATAAAGGCATCGGTATCGCCCTGGTTCAGGGCTTCCAGGCCGCTGTAGAGGTTGGGCGAAAGCATGATCTGGCTGTCCGGGTAGGCCGCATGGACCTGCGCGGCATTGGCATAGCCATCGAGCAGCACCAGGCGCTTGCCGGCCAGGTCGTCAGCGGGCTCCGGCTCGTCGCGGCGCACGACCACCACGGCCTTGTCCGGCATGTAGTCGCTGGTGAAGCGCAGCCCCGGCACGCCACGCTCATAACCGTTGGCGCTGGTGAGGATATCGATGGTGCCGTTGCGCAGGGCCTCTACCGCCTGTTCACGCTCGGAAAACCCCAGCACCTCCATGCTCACCCCCAGTCGCTCGCCCACCAGCCCCAGGTAATCGGCGCTGATGCCCTGGTAGCGGTTGCGGTCGCGGGTGATGTCGATGGGTTGGTAGTCATCGATGGCGATGCCTACCCGCAGGGTCGGGTGCGCCGCCAGCCATTGGCGCTCGGCAGGCTTAAGGTCCAGTGGCTCGAGGTCGATGAAGGCCGGCACCAGCTTGAACGGCAGGCTCTTCGCGGCACTGGCCGGCAAGGCATGGAACATGCCCCAGGCCAGCAGGCCGGCGAGCAGCCAGGACAGCGCAGGGCAAGCGCGAGAAGTTCGAAGGGACATCAACCGGGCCTCCCTGCCTCTGGCGGGCTACAGGTTCGCGAAAAAACAAAGCCCGTCAGGAGACGGGCTTCGTGATCGGCAAGGCCAGGATACTTAGAGCGGCTTGCCACGATTGCCGTGCTGGCTGACAAAAGCCTGCACTGCCTTGAGGTCGTTGGCCAGCACCGTGCAGCGCTCTTCGCGCTGGAACAGGTCGGTCAGGTGCGCCGGCAGCTCCAGGGCCTTGCCAACGCCAGCCTTCTGTACCGCATCGGGGAACTTGACCGGGTGCGCGGTGCCGAGGGTGACCATCGGCGTATCGAGGCTGCGCCGGCATTCGCGGGCAGCGCGCACGCCGATCGCAGTGTGCGGATCCAGCACCTCGCCGGTCTGGGCGAAGACTTCGGCGATGGTCTGGCAAGTCTGCTCGTCAGTGACCGCCAGGGAGTCGAACAGCTTGCGCGCTTCGGTCCAGCGATCCTGTTCGACGCTGAAGCCGCCGCCCTGCTTGAAGCTGTCCATCAGGCCAGCCAGGGCCGCACCGTTGCGACCGTGCAGGTCGAACAGCAGGCGCTCGAAGTTCGACGAGACCATGATGTCCATCGACGGCGACAGGGTCGCGTGCAGGGTTTCCTTGACGTACTGGTTGCCGCTCATGAAGCGGTGCAGGATGTCGTTGCGGTTGGTGGCGACGATCAGCTGGCTGATCGGCAGGCCCATGTTGCGCGCCAGGTAGCCGGCGAAGATGTCGCCGAAGTTGCCGGTAGGCACCGAGAACGCCACGGAGCGCGCCGGGCCGCCCAGCTGCAGGGCCGCATGGAAGTAGTAGACGATCTGGGCCATGATCCGCGCCCAGTTGATGGAATTGACCGCTACCAGGCGCGTGCCCTTGAGGAAGCCCTGGTCGGCGAAGCTGGCCTTGACCATTTCCTGGCAGTCGTCGAAGTTGCCTTCGATGGCGATGTTGTGGATGTTCTCGCCCAGGATGGTGGTCATCTGCCGGCGCTGCACTTCCGAGACACGGTTATGCGGGTGCAGGATGAAGATGTCGACGTTGTCGCAACGCTTGCAACCTTCGATGGCCGCCGAACCGGTATCGCCGGAAGTGGCGCCGATGATCACCACGCGCTCGCCGCGCTTCTCCAGGACGTGATCCAGCAGGCGACCCAGCAGTTGCAGGGCGAAGTCCTTGAACGCCAGGGTCGGGCCATGGAACAGCTCCATCACCCATTCGTTGCCATTGAGCTGGCGCAGCGGCGCCACGGCGCCATGGGCGAAGACGCCGTAGGTTTCCTCGAGGATCTTCTTGAAATCGGCATCGGCGATGCTGCCGCTGACGAATGGGCGCATGACCCGGAACGCCAGCTCGTGATACGGCAGGCCCGCCCAGGAAGCGATTTCCTCCTGGGTGAAACGCGGCAGGTTCTCCGGCACGTAGAGACCGCCATCGCTGGCCAGACCGGCCAGCAGTACATCTTCGAAATTCAGGGCCGGTGCCTGGCCGCGGGTGCTGATGTAGCGCATAAGAGCAAACCTTCGGTTTGAGCGGCAAGCTGCAAGCTACAAGCGACAAGTCAAAGCAGATCCGCTTCTGACTTGCCGCTGGCTACTTGCAGCTTGCCGCTGCATTAATTGAGATGTTCGACGCGGACACGCGCCACTGGGCCGACGACGCCCTGCAGGGCCTCCAGCGCGGTGATCGCATCGTTGATGTGCTGCTCCAGGACCCGGTGGGTCAGCAGGATCATCGGCACCAGGCCGTCCTGTTCCTCGACTTCCTTCTGCATGATCGACTCGATGTTGATCCCACGCTCGGAAAGGATGCTCGCCACCTGGGCCAGTACGCCCGGATGGTCCTTGGCCTGGATGCGCAGGTAATAGGCGCTCTCGCAGGCTTCGATCGGCAGGATCGGGTGGTCGGACAGCGAATCCGGCTGGAAGGCCAGGTGCGGCACGCGGTTCTCCGGATCGCTGGTCATGGCGCGGACCACATCCACCAGGTCGGCCACCACCGAGGAAGCGGTAGGTTCCATGCCGGCGCCGGCGCCATAGAACAGGGTCGAGCCGGCGGCATCGCCGTTGACCATGACTGCGTTCATCACGCCGTTGACGTTGGCGATCAGGCGATCGGCCGGGATCAGCGTCGGATGCACCCGCAGCTCGATGCCGGCCTCGGTGCGCCGGGCCACGCCCAGGTGCTTGATGCGATAGCCCAGGGCCTCGGCGTAGTTCACGTCGGCTGTGGTCAGCTTGGTGATGCCCTCGGTGTAGGCCTTGTCGAACTGCAGCGGAATGCCGAAGGCGATGGACGCCAGGATGGTCAGCTTGTGCGCGGCGTCGATGCCTTCCACGTCGAAGGTCGGGTCGGCCTCGGCGTAACCCAGGGCCTGGGCCTCGGCCAGCACGTCTTCGAAGGTACGACCCTTCTCGCGCATCTCCGAAAGGATGAAGTTGCCAGTGCCGTTGATGATCCCGGCCAGCCAGTTGATACGGTTGGCCGACAGGCCTTCGCGGATCGCCTTGATCACCGGGATGCCGCCAGCCACCGCCGCTTCGAAGGCGACGATCACGCCCTTCTCCTGGGCCTTGGCGAAGATCTCGTTGCCGTGTACGGCGATCAGCGCCTTGTTGGCGGTGACCACATGCTTGCCATTCTCGATGGCCTTGAGCACCAGCTCGCGGGCCACGGTGTAGCCGCCCACCAGCTCGATGACGATATCGATCTCGGGGTTGGTGGCCACGGCGAACACATCGTTGGTAATCGCAATACCGGTCGTTTGGAACTGAGGCTTTGGCGTACGGGTAGCAATCTGCGCTACTTCGATTCCACGCCCGGCACGACGGGCAATCTCCTCGGCGTTGCGCTGAAGTACGTTGAAGGTACCGCCACCGACGGTACCCAGCCCACAGATGCCTACTTTGACCGGATTCACTCTGAACTCCCCATAAAACGGCCGACTCGAAGGCCGGCCGTGGAAATCAGCCGCAAACAGCGCGGCTCTCTATTAGATGACCCAGTGGCTGCAACCGCCGGGTCATGATCGTCAAAGGCTAGCGTGACGATGCAGGATTATTTCGCACCCAGCGCCAGTTTGGCGATCTGTGGTGCAGGCTGATAGCCCGGAATTACTTGGCCGTCGGCCAGGACGATGGCTGGAGTGCCGTTGACGCCGATCGACTGGCCCAGGGCGAACTGCTTGGAAACCGGGTTGGCGCACTTGGCCGCCTTGATTTCCTTGCCGTTGACCATCTGGTCCATGGCCGCCTTCTTGTCCGCCGAGCACCAGACCGCCTGCAACTGCTCATCACCTGGCGAGCCCAGGCCCTGGCGTGGGAAGGCCACGTAGCGCACTTCGACACCAGCCTTGTTCAGCGCCGGGATCTCGGCGTGCAGCTTGTGGCAGTACGGGCAGGTGGTGTCGGTGAACACGGTGATGTGGGTCTTGGTCTCGCCGATCGCCGGGTAGACCACAGTTTCCGCGACTGGAATACCGTTGATCAACTTGGAAATCCCCAGGCGCTCGGTTTTTTCCGTGAGGTTGACCGGCTTGCCGTCCTTGAGCTGGAACAGGTAGCCCTGGACCACGAACTGGCCGTCGGCGCTGGCGTAAAGCACGCGACTGCCCTTGAGCTTGACTTCGTACAGGCCGGCCAGCGGACTGGCGCTGATGCTCTCTACCGGAACCTCGAGCTGCAAGGTCTCGAGGCTTTTGCGAATAGCTTTCTCGGCACTGTCATCGGCCATGACGAAAGTGCTGAGCAACGCCAGGGAAGCGGCGGCAATAATCTGGGTCAAGCGCATGGGAACTCCTGAAGGCGGGCAAATAGGCAAATGGGAGCGGTCGCGGTGGCGACGGCTCGCAACAGCCGTTTTGCGAACCGGCAAAGCCTAACACATCTGTTTGTCTGCACCGACTACGGGCGACGCAAAGCGCCACCGGCAGGTCGCTCAGCCTCGCGGGTGATGCTTGGCGTGCAGATCCTGCAGGCGCGCGCGGGCCACATGGGTATAGATCTGGGTAGTGGACAGGTCGCTGTGGCCCAGCAGCATCTGCACCACCCGCAGGTCGGCACCATGGTTGAGCAGGTGGGTGGCGAAGGCGTGGCGCAGGGTGTGCGGCGACAAGGCCTTGCCGATCCCGGCAACCTTGGCCTGGTGCTTGATGCGGTGCCAGAAGGTCTGCCGGGTCATCTGTTCGCCCCGCAGGCTGGGAAACAGCACATCGCTGGGGCGCCCGCCAAGCAGCTCGGCCCGGGCATCGCGCAGGTAGCGCTCGACCCAGGCGATGGCCTCCTCGCCCATGGGCACCAGGCGTTCCTTGCTGCCCTTGCCCATCACCCGCAGCACGCCCTGGCGCAGGTTGACCTGTTCCAGGGTCAGACTGACCAGCTCGGTGACCCGCAAGCCGCAGGCGTAGAGGACCTCCAGCATGGCGCGGTCACGCTGGCCGATGGCTTCGCCCAGGTCCGGCGCTGCCAAAAGCGCCTCGACATCCGCTTCCGACAGCGACTTGGGCAGCGGGCGGCCCAGTTGCGGCATGTCGACTTGCAGGGTCGGGTCCACCTCGATCAGCTTCTCGCGCAGCAAGTAGCGATAGAACCCCCGCAGCCCGGAAAGAAAACGCGCAGTGGAGCGCGGCTTGTAGGCCTGCTCCACACGCCAGGCCAAGTGATCGAGGATCGACTCGCGCCCGGCCCCAGGCAGCTCCACCCCTTGCTCCTGCAACCAGCCGTTGAACAGCGCCAGGTCGCTGCGATAAGCGCCCCGGGTGTTGTCGGAGAGGCCTTTTTCCAGCCACAAGGCGTCGAGGAAACGGTCGATGAGGGGGTGGTCGATGGCAGGCATAAAGACTCGAACGGCGCGGCTGGCGAGGCGGCGGAAAAAAATAGTGAACTGCGCGCAGGGTCGCTAGTCTTTCATAGCCAGCCATTTCAAGGAACAGGGTAATCCCATGAGTGAACAACAGATCCTGCTGGCCTTCGGTGGCATCGGTGCGGCAGCCCTGGGCTGCCAGTGGCTGGCCTGGCGCCTGAAGCTGCCGGCCATCCTGTTCTTGCTGCTCAGTGGCATTCTCGCCGGACCGGTGCTGGGCTGGCTCGACCCCCAGGAGCTGTTCGGCCCGCTGCTGATGCCCCTGGTGTCCCTGGCGGTGGCGCTGATCCTGTTCGAAGGCAGCCTGACCCTGCATCTTTCGGAGTGGCGCGAAATCGGCAGCGTGGTGCATCGCCTGGTAACCCTCGGCGCCCTGTCCACCTGGGCGGTGATCACCCTGGCCACCCACTGGCTGCTGGGCTTCGACTGGATGCTGGCGTTGCTGTTCGGCACCCTGACCCTGGTCACCGGCCCGACGGTGATCGTGCCGATGCTGCGAGTCGTGCGTCCCAAGGCTTCGATCGCCAACATCCTGCGCTGGGAAGGCATCGTCATCGACCCCATCGGCGCGCTGCTGGCGGTGGTGGTCTATAGCTTCATCATCGCCAGTGCCGAGGGCGCAGGCCTGAGCCACAGCTTGATGACCTTCGGCGGCGTGATCCTGTGCGGCAGCCTGTTCGGTATCGCCGGCGGCTGGGTCCTGGGCAGCATCATGCGCCGCCAATGGCTGCCGGAGTACCTGCATAACCTGGCGACCCTGGCCGGAGTGCTGGGTATCTTCATCGCCTCCAACCAGGTGATGCACGAGTCCGGGCTGCTGGCGGTGACCTTGATGGGCATGTGGCTGGCCAACATGAAGGGCGTGGATGTGCGCCATATCCTGCACTTCAAGGAAAACCTCAGCGTGCTGCTGATTTCCGGGCTGTTCATCCTGCTCGCCACGCGCCTGGACCTCAAGGCATTGATCGCCCTGGGCCCGCTGGTGCTGATCCTGCTGCTGGTGATCCAGTTGGTGGCCCGGCCCCTGAACGTGTTGCTGTCCACCGCCGGCTCGAGCCTGAACTGGCGCGAACGCGCCCTGCTGGCCTGGATCGCTCCGCGGGGGATTGTCGCGGCGGCGGTCTCGGCGATCTTCGCCATCCGCCTGGACCAGGCTGGCCATGAAGGTGCCCTGCTGCTGGTGCCCCTGACCTTTGCCGTGATCATCGGCACCGTGGTCCTGCAAAGCGCCACCGCCCGGCCCTTGGCCCGCCTGCTGAAAGTGGCCGAACCGGCACCCAGCGGCTTCCTGATCGTCGGCGCCAATGGCCCGGCGCGGATCATTGGCAAAGCCTTGCAGCAGCTTGGCAGCCGCGTGCTGCTGACCGACTCCAGCTGGGAGAACATCCGCGCGGCACGCATGGAAGGCCTGCCCACCTATTTCGGCAACCCGGCCTCGCAGCACGCCGACGCGCACCTGGACCTGGTGGGCCTGGGGCACCTGCTGGCGCTGTCGCCATCAGGTGAGCTGAACACCCTGGCGGCCATGCGTTTTCGCCATGACTTCGGCCACCAGCGCCTGTACGCCCTGGCCAACAGCCAGGAAAGCCGGCGCACCGACAAGCATCGCGCCAGCCATGAGCACCGCGGGCAGTTGCTGGGCAGCGAGGCCCTGACCTATACCAAGCTCGCCAGCCTGCTGGGCCAGGGCGCGGAACTCTACAGCACCAACCTGACCGAGGCGTTCAGCTGGGAGGACTACCAGGCGCTGCATGGCGAGCGTGCGACGTTGCTGTTCGCCCGCGACACCGGCGGCTGGGTCCATGTACTGACCCCGGACAGCAGCCTCAAGCCGGCGCCAGGCTGGACCTTGCTGGCGCTGGTCCAGCCACAGACGCCCTGAGCCTCAGGCCGCGAACCCGGGCAATACCGGAACCGGGCGCTTGTCGTCATCGATGGCGACGAAGCTGAACAGGCCATGGATGGCCTTTTCGCGACCGTCGCAACTCATGCTCTCGACGAATACCTGCACTTCGACCTTGAGGCTGGTATTGCCCACCTTCACCACCCGTCCGACCAGTTCGACGATCGACCCGGCGGCGATCGGATGATTGAAGTCGATACGGTCGGTGGACACCGTCACCAGCGGCAACCGGCAAAAACGAGTGGCCGCGATGAACGAGACTTCATCCATCCAGGCCAGGGCGGTGCCGCCGAACAGGGTGTTGTGATGGTTGGTGGTGGAAGGGAATACAGCCTTGGTCACGCGGGTTACCGAAAGCTCGGTACGGCGCTGGATTTCTTGCTCGCGAGGGGACATGGATCTACTGCCTGAAACACTGATGAGGAATAAATGACGGGCAACAAAAAAGCAGCCCGTAGGCTGCTTTTTTCTGCATCGGAAGCTGGACTCAGGCCAGTTTTTCCTTGATGCGAGCTGCTTTACCCGACAGGTCGCGCAGGTAGTACAGCTTGGCTTTACGCACGTCACCGCGACGCTTGACAGCCATGCTGTCGATCTGCGGGCTGTAGGTCTGGAAAGTACGCTCTACGCCAACGCCGTTGGAGATTTTACGTACGGTGAACGCGCTGTTCACACCGCGGTTGCGCTTGGCGATAACTACGCCTTCGAACGCCTGCAGACGGGAACGATCGCCTTCCTTCACTTTCACCTGAACGACTACGGTGTCGCCCGGGGCAAAGGCTGGGATCTCTTTGCTCATCTGCTCTGCTTCGAGTGCAAGGATGATTTTGTTGGTCATGCTGTGCTCCTAAGGTAAATCGTCGGATCTACCATCGATACGTTGTTAACTATCGTCCCGCTCGCGGAGATATTCCTCGAGCAGCTTCTTCTCTTCTCCAGAAAGTGAGCGACTTTCCAGAAGATCGACGCGTCGTTCGTAGGTCCTACCAAGGGACTGCTGCAAACGCCAACGCCGGATATGTGCGTGATTGCCACTTAGCAACACGTCAGGAACACGCTGATCCGCATACACCTCAGGTCGGGTGTAGTGCGGGCAATCCAGCAGACCATCCGTGAAGGAGTCTTCCTCCGCGGAGTCCACATGCCCCAAAGCTCCGGGCAGCAGCCGTGTAACCGCATCGATCAGGACCATCGCCGGCAGCTCGCCACCGGACAGTACATAGTCGCCAACCGACCACTCTTCATCTACATGAGCGTCGATGAAACGCTCGTCGATGCCTTCATAACGACCAGCAATCAGGATCAATGCATCCTCATTGGCCAACTCGCGTACCGCCGACTGTTTCAGTTGGCGGCCCTGGGGCGACAGGTAGATCACCTTCGCACCCTCCCCGGCTGCATTCCTGGCCTGAACCAGCGCATCTTCCAGGGGCTTGATCTTCATCACCATGCCCGGACCACCGCCAAACGGGCGATCGTCCACAGTGTGATGTCGATCCGTGGTGTAGTCTCGCGGATTCCAACAAGTGAGCTGCAACAGCCCTTGTTTCACCGCGCGGCTGGTTATGCCGTATTCGCTGATGGCGGAAAACATCTCGGGAAACAGAGTGATCACTTCTACGCGCAAGTTAGCCACGCTTAGAAATCCGCGTCCCAATCCACCTTCATCTCGCCCGCGACCAGGTCGATGGCCAACACGCATTGCTCGGTATAGGGCAACAAGCGTTCGCGATCATCCAGGCTGCCAGCGCAAGGCTTGACCACCATTACATCGTTCGAGCCAGTCTCGAGCAGGTGATCGATCTGCCCGAGCAATTGCCCGAGGGTGTCGATGACCTTGAGACCTTGCAGCTGGTACCAGTAGTACTCGCCGTCGGTCAGTTCAGGGAACAGGTTGCGCTGCACGCAGATCTCGTAACCGGCCAGAAGACGAGCTTCTTCACGATCATCAAGACCCTTGAGCTTGGCGACCAGGAACTTGTCGTTCCCGCGTCCACTGACCAGCTCTACCTGTTTCACGCTGCCTTCGCGCTTGAGCGTCCAGGCTTTGTATTGCAACAGGTTTTTAATCGGATCAGTAAAGGAATAGACCTTCACTTCGCCGCGAACGCCATGAACAGAATAAATTTTGCCGACGACGATCAAATCATCAGCAGGGGCTGGCGTCGCGTTCATAGGGTTCAGGCTGCGGCCTTGGCCGATTCCTTCAGCAGCTGAGCAACGCGCTCAGATGGCTGTGCACCCACGCTCAGCCAGTAGGCTACGCGCTCTTGGTTCACGGACAGGCGAACTTCTTGACCACGGGCAACCGGGTTGAAGAAGCCAACTTGTTCTTTGTGCGAACCGTCACGTGGGTTACGGCTGTCGGTTACGGTCAGGTGGTAAAACGGGCGCTTTTTGGAGCCGCCAAGGGCAAGACGGATTGTTAGCATGTGAACATCGTTCCTGTAGTCGGTGCTGCAAATCTAAATGCACAGCGGGCATGGGTGCCCGAAAGGCCGCATATTCTAAGGAATATCCGGACTTTTGCAAATGCCTTTTTCCGACGCCCGTCGGCTGTCATCCAGATTCACCATGGAGCTGCCTTGTGCGGCAGCAGGGAGGACAGGCCCCGATCGGAGACCCGTCCCGACTTCCACGTCCCCGTGGAAAAAGCGCCGGCATGGTTGCCGGCGCGGATTCTCAGATCTTCGGCATGCCGCCGGGCAGCATGCCGCCCATGCCGCGCATCATCTTGGCCATCCCACCCTTGGCGGAAAACTTCTTCATCATCTTCTGCATCTGCTTGTGCTGCTTGATCAAGCGACCGATGTCCTGCACCTGCGTACCGGAACCCATGGCGATCCGACGCTTGCGCGAGCCGCTGATCATCTCGGGATCGCGACGCTCGGCCGGGGTCATGGAGTTGATGATGGCTTCCATCTGCTTGAACTGCTTTTCCGCAGCGTTCTGGGCGTTGCCCATCTGGGACAGGTTGACCCCACCGATGTTCGGCAGCTTGTCCATCAGGCCGCCCAGGCCGCCCATGTTCTTCATCTGTTGCAGCTGGTCGCGGAAGTCTTCGAGGTCGAAGCCCTTGCCCTTCTTCAGCTTCTTGGCCAGCTTGTCGGCCTTTTCCTTGTCGAGGGTCTGCTCGGCCTGCTCGATCAGGCTGAGCACGTCGCCCATGCCCAGGATCCGCGAAGCGATACGCTCGGGATGGAAAGGGTCCAGGGCCTCGCTCTTCTCGCCCATGCCGATGAACTTGATCGGCTTGCCGGTAATGGCCCGCACCGACAGCGCGGCACCGCCACGGGCATCACCGTCGACCTTGGTCAGGATCACGCCGGTCAGCGGCAGCGCATCGCCGAAGGCCTTGGCGGTATTGGCCGCGTCCTGGCCGGTCATGGCGTCGACCACGAACAGGGTCTCCACCGGCTTGATCGCTGCGTGCAGCGCCTGGATCTCGTCCATCATCTCGCTGTCGACGTGCAGGCGACCGGCGGT
This sequence comes from Pseudomonas sp. B6(2017), assembly GCF_002112765.1. NCBI lineage: Bacteria > Pseudomonadati > Pseudomonadota > Gammaproteobacteria > Pseudomonadales > Pseudomonadaceae > Pseudomonas > Pseudomonas sp. B6(2017). Next base: position 140,522 of record NZ_NEIQ01000005.1, read on the forward strand.
GTCGACGATCACCACGTCGATGAACTTGAGTTTGGCTTCCTTTATAGCCGCTTCGGCGATGGCCACCGGCTTCTGGCTCAGGTCCGATGGGAAGAAGGTCACGCCGATATCGTTGGCCAGGGTTTCCAGCTGCTTGATCGCCGCAGGACGGTAGACGTCCGCCGACACCACCATCACGCTCTTTTTCTTGCGCTCCTTAAGGAAGCGCGCCAGCTTGCCGGCAGTGGTGGTCTTGCCCGCGCCCTGCAGGCCGGCCATCAGCACCACCGCCGGTGGCACCGCGCTGAGGTTCAGGTCTTCGTTGGCTGCGCCCATCAGGCTTTCCAGCTCGGCCTGGACGATCTTCACGAAGGCCTGGCCCGGAGTCAGGCTGCGCGACACTTCGGTGCCGACCGCACGCTCCTTCACCGAGTTGACGAAATCCTTGACCACCGGCAGGGCGACGTCGGCCTCGAGCAACGCCATGCGCACTTCGCGCAGGGTGTCTTTGATGTTGTCCTCGGTCAGCTTGGCCTTGCCGGTGACATGGCGCAGCGTCTGCGAGAGACGTTCGGTTAGGTTTTCAAACATGCTCGATCCTTTCAGGCCCAGGGTAGACCGGGGTAATGGCGGCCCAGAGCATGACAAACAAGTGCTCGATGAGCCCGCGGCGTGGGCAGGCGGCGGATTATAGCGAAGACTGTGCGTGGCGCACACCTCGCCGTCTGCTTGCCTGGTCTTTCAGGGCTGTGGGTTCTATGCCAAACTCAGCTGCTTTCGGGCTTGCCTAACAGGATTTATGCTCCCCTTGTCACCCAGCTTGCTACCCACCCTCGCCGCCGCCGTTCTTTATGCCGCTGCGACCCTCTATCAAGGTTCCAGCCTGGCCAAAGGCGCCAAGGCGAACAAGCGCCTGCTGGTCGTGCTCGGCATCCTGGCGCTGCTGGCCCATGGCGCCAGCCTGATGACCCACCTGCTGACCCCGGTCGGCCTGGGCCTGGACTTCTTCAGCGCTGCCAGCCTGATCGCCGCGGCGGTAATCGGCCTGACCCTGCTGGCCTGCTGGCGCATCCCCGTGGAAAACCTGCTGGTCCTGTTGTTTCCCATGGGCGCCCTGACCACGCTGCTGGCCCAGTTCGCCCCGACCGGCACCGTACCGATCATCGACGAAGAGCCAGGGATCCTGGCGCACATCCTGCTGTCGATCCTGGCCTACGGCATGTTCACCATCGCGGTGTTCCAGGCCTTGTTGCTGCTGGTCCAGGACCATCAACTGAAGAACAAGCACCCTTCCGGCCTGATCAGGAACTTCCCACCCCTGCAGACCATGGAAAGCCTGCTGTTCGGCTTTCTCTGGGCCGGCTGGACCCTGCTTTCGCTGTCGCTGATCTCCGGCTGGCTGTTCGTCGACAACCTGTTCGCCCAGCACCTGGTGCACAAGACCCTGCTGGCCTGCCTGGCCTGGGTGGTGTTCAGCGTGCTGCTGTGGGGCCGCAATCGCCTGGGCTGGCGTGGGCACAAGGCGATCCGCTGGACCCTGGCGGGGTTCTGCCTGCTGATGCTGGCGTATTTCGGCAGCAAGCTGGTCCGTGAATACATCCTGCACATCTGACCACCGGCCATGACCGACTCCCTGCCCACCGGCCCGATGCTCGCGGTAATCGCCCTGCTGATCGTCTGGTCGGGACTGTTCACCGCCATCGATACTGCCCAATTGCACCTGCTGGCCCTGCGCAGCAGCTCGCGCTCAGGTGACAAAGCCGCAGCCCGACTGGCCTTTCCCAAGGAAAGCCTGATCCTCTGCAACACCCTGTGCCGGGTGCTGGCAGTCATCATCAGCACCGTGCTGGCCCTGTTTTACTGGGCAGAGAACGGTCCGTGGCTGGCCTGCCTGGCCAGCACCTGCGGCCTGCTGGTGTTGGCCGAGTACCTGCCGCGAGCCGTGGCCGCGCGCTACCCGGAGGGTACCTTGAGCTTCGGCAACGGCCTGCTGGCCATCCCCATGAAGCTCGTCTACCCCCTGGCCTGGCTGCTCGATGCCATTGGCCAACTGCTGCTGCGCCCCCTCGCCAGCAAGGCCAGTGCGGTCAAGCACAGCGATGACGACCCCGCCCTGCTGGACGACGAGCCAGCTCCGGAGCAGCATGCGCTGCCTGGCATCCACGCCCTGGACAACATCACCGTCAACGACATCCTGGTGCCCCGCAGCGAAGTCGACGGCATCAACCTGGACGAGCCGATCGAGCAGATCATCGCCCAGCTACGGCTGAACCGGCGTACCCGCCTGCCGGTGTTCCACAGCGATATCAACCAGGTCGAGGCGGTGCTCAATACCCGCCAGATCCGTCACTTGCTGCCCGACGCCAGCCTGACCAAGGAAGCCCTGCTGGCAGCCTGCCACGAACCCTACTTCGTCCCGGAAAGCACCCCACTGCAATTGCAGTTGCTCAATTTCCACAAGCAGCAACGACGCCTGGGCATGGTGGTGGACGAGTACGGCGAGGTACAGGGCATCGTCACCCTGGAAGACATCCTGGAAGAAATCGTCGGCGAATTCGAAAGCGAACACAGCCTCGACAACCCGCACATCCACCCCCAGGCCGACGGTCGCTACGTGGTGGAAGGCGCGGCCTCGATCCGCGAGCTGAACAAGAGCCTGGGCTGGCACCTGCCCAGTGACGGCCCCAAGACCCTCAACGGCCTGGTCACCGAAGCCCTGGAAACCATCCCCGACAGCGCCGTGTGCCTGAAGATCGGCCGCTACCGCCTGGAAATCCTCGAAACCGAGGAGAACCGCGTCAGCCGAGTGCTCATCTGGCACACCAGCACCACTCGCTGAGACCCGCCGGCCACAAGCCCGCAAGCCGTCGTTCACGGCCCGGCAGGCAAGCTGCAAACCACTGCGACAACTCCTTGTTGGATCGTTAGCAGCCTTTCTATAATCCCCTGGCTTACCCAAGCCCCCGCAGCCTCGCGTGCTACCCGCACCCTGCGAGACCCTGCACGCAACCACCGTGTCCGTTCGACGTCGCTCCCATCCCGAGCCACGCCCGCACCAAACCCACATCCCTGGGTGCTCGACCATAACAATTCGCTCCACTGGAGCAATGACTGTCAGGGATAACCGCATGACGACCAGCACGACCTACAGCACCGGCGCCACCGACCACCCCGGCAATTCCGCCAGCCGGGTGGCCACGGCCAGCTTCATCGGCACCGCCATCGAGTTCTACGATTTCTATGTCTACGCCACCGCCGCCGCGCTGGTGATCGGCCCGGTGTTCTTCCCCCAGAGCTCCGGCACCGCCCAGATGCTCTCGGCATTCCTGACCTTCGGCATCGCGTTCCTCGCCCGCCCCCTGGGCTCGGCGCTGTTCGGCCACTTCGGCGACCGGATCGGGCGCAAGTCGACCCTGGTGGCCTCGCTGCTGCTGATGGGCATCTGCACCACCCTGATCGGCGTGTTGCCGGGCTACGACAGCATCGGCGCCTGGGCCCCGATCCTGCTGTGCCTGCTGCGCTTCGGCCAGGGCCTGGGCCTGGGAGGCGAATGGGGCGGCGCGGCCCTGCTGGCCACCGAGAACGCTCCACCAGGCAAGCGCGCCTGGTTCGGCATGTTCCCGCAACTGGGGCCGTCCATCGGCTTTCTCGCCGCCAACGGCCTGTTCCTCGGCCTGGCCATGGGCCTGGACGACCAGCAGTTCCGGGCCTGGGGCTGGCGCATTCCGTTCCTGCTCAGCGCGGCGCTGGTCATGGTCGGGCTGTATGTGCGCCTCAAGCTGCATGAAACCCCGATCTTCGCCAACGCCGTGGCCCGCCACGAACGGGTGAAGCTGCCGCTGATCGAGCTCTTCAGCCAATACTGGCTGCCGGTGCTGTTGGGCGCCGCCGCCATGGTGGTGTGCTACGCGCTGTTCTACATCTCCACGGTATTTTCCCTGAGCTACGGCGTCTCGACCCTGGGCTACAGCCGGGAAACCTTCCTTGGCCTGCTGTGCTTCGCCGTGCTGTTCATGGCTGCCGCCACGCCCCTGGCGGCCTGGGCCAGCGACCGCTTCGGACGCAAGCCGGTGCTGATCGTCGGCGGCGTCCTGGCAATCCTCTCGGGCTTCACCATGGAACCGTTGCTGACCCAGGGCTCCACCGCCGGGGTGGCGCTGTTCCTGTGCATCGAGCTGTTCTTGATGGGAGTGACCTTCGCGCCGATGGGCGCCATGCTGCCGGAGCTGTTTCCCACCCACGTGCGCTACACCGGTGCTTCGGCGGCTTATAACCTGGGAGGAATCGTCGGCGCCTCGGCAGCCCCGTTCTTCGCCCAGAAACTGGTGGCGATGGGCGGCTTGAGCTGGGTCGGGGGATATGTCTCAGGGGCGGCGATCCTGAGCCTGATCGCGGTGTTGTGCCTGAAGGAAACCCTCAGCAGCGACCTGAACCAGGTCGGCTGACGGGGCGTCATCGCGGGCAAGTCGGATCGCCGTCCGCCCGCTCCTGCAGGTTGGCGCAACCTGGCAGGAACGAGGCTTGCCCGCGATGTTCTTTTACAGCTCTACAACGACTGCCTGGGAGGCGCGGGTCGCCTTGGCGCGGGCGGCTTCGATGGACTCATCACGGGCCAGGGCCACGCCCATGCGCCGCTGGCCGTTGACTTCCGGCTTGCCGAACAGGCGCAGCGCGGTATCCGGCTCGCTCAAGGCCGCTCCCAGGTTGGCGAAGGCGGTCTGGGTGGACTTGCCCTCCACCAGGATCACCGCCGAGGCCGAAGGGCCGAACTGGCGAACCAGCGGGATCGGCAGGCCGAGGATCGCCCGCGCATGCAGGGCGAACTGCGACAGGTCCTGGGAGATCAGGGTCACCAGGCCAGTGTCATGGGGCCGTGGCGAGACTTCGCTGAACCACACCTGGTCGCCCTTGATGAACAGCTCCACACCGAACAAGCCACGCCCGCCCAGGGCCTCGGTCACCGCCTTGGCGACCCTCTCGGACTCGGCCAGGGCCTTCGGGCTCATGGCCTGGGGCTGCCAGGACTCCTGGTAATCGCCCTTCTCCTGGCGATGGCCCACGGGTGCGCAGAAGGTGGTGCCACCGGCATGGCGCACGGTCAGCAGGGTGATTTCGTAGTCGAAGTCGATGAAACCCTCGATGATCACCCGGCCCTTGCCTGCCCGGCCGCCTTCCTGGGCATAGTCCCAGGCCTTCTGCACGTCGTCGGCGCTGCGCAGCAGGCTCTGGCCCTTGCCCGAGGAGCTCATCACCGGCTTGACCACGCAGGGGAAGCCCAGGTCCTGCACAGCCTTGCTGTAGTCCTCGAAGGTATCGGCGAAGTGGTATGGCGAGGTCGGCAGGTCCAGCTCTTCGGCGGCCAGGCGCCGGATGCCTTCGCGGTTCATGGTCAGCTGGGTGGCCCGGGCGGTCGGGATCACGGTGAAGCCTTCGGCTTCCAGCTCCACCAGGGTCGCGGTGGCGATGGCCTCGATTTCCGGCACGATGAAGTGCGGTTTTTCCGCCTCGATCACCGCGCGCAGGGCTGCGCCGTCGAGCATGTTGATCACGTGGCTGCGATGGGCCACCTGCATCGCCGGGGCGTTGGCATAGCGGTCCACGGCGATCACTTCGACGCCCAGGCGTTGCAGCTCGATCACCACCTCCTTGCCCAACTCACCACAGCCACAAAGCAAGACGCGGGTCGCGGTTGGCGACAGTGGAGTTCCGATACGAGTCATCTGAAGGTCCTCAAGGAAGCGGATCATCGAAGGCCGAGCGCCAGGCTGGCGACCCGGGAAAGCGCGGCATTTTACATGAACCGTGGCCTTTGGCTCAGCCGGCGCACGCCGCTTTGCGCAAACGCCAGGCCATGGCCAGCCACACCACCGTGACCCCGGCGAACTTCGACCCCAGGGCAGTGAGTATCACCCCTGGAGTCAGCGCGTCGATCATGCCGAAGAAAATGAAGGTATCCAGGGGGATGCTCAGCGCCGAGCTGATCCACAGCCGATCGTGCAGCGGGCGCTTGGTGATGCTGAACACCAGCCAATCGATGCTCTCCGAGACCGCGAAGGCAGTGGCACTGGCCAGGGCGATAGCCGGGTCGGAGGTCAGGTAGGACAACGCCAGGGCCGCCAGCATGGCGACGATGGCGCCATGGCCGAAGCGGGTCTGCACCATGTCGCGCAGGACGAACAGCAACCCGCCCCAGGCCGACCAGATGATGTCCAGGTGCGGAGCGACGGAGAAAGCGTAGTTGGTCAGCACGACACTGCTGATATAGGCGATCAGGAAGAACATGGAGGCGAAGAGTACCTGTCGGGAAGACGTACAGATTACTTGCGCCGTGGGAATCGGGCCAGGAAAGTCCTCGATTCCCCGACAAGACAGCAGAAACGAATCAGCTGCCGCTCCCCGAGCCCGTCAGCCACAGCAGCCCACTGTCCCTGGCGCGCTCATGGCACAGGGTCAATACCGCACGGCGCTCGGCATTGTCCATGCGTCCCCAACGGGTGATCTCGTCCACCGTACGCTGGCAACCGGTGCAGATATCCCGTTCGTCCAGGGCGCAGATGCTCACGCAAGGCGAGGCCACGGGTTTCTCCGGAAGGCTCATGGCTCCTGCTCGGCCAGGTCCCGGGCATAGCGCTGGGCGTTGTGCACATAGTGAGCGGCGCTGGCCTCGAGCATCTTCTTCTGCGGTTCGGTGAGTTCACGTACCACCTTGCCCGGCGAGCCCATGACCAGCGAACCATCGGGAATCTCCTTGCCTTCGCCGATCAGCGAGTTGGCGCCGATGATGCAGTTCTTGCCGATCTTCGCGCCGTTGAGGATCACCGCGTTGATGCCGATCAGGCTGTAGTCGCCCACGGTGCAGCCATGCAGCATGGCGTTGTGGCCAATGGTCACCCCGGTGCCGATGGTCAGTGGATACCCCATGTCGGTATGCATCACGGTGCCGTCCTGGACGTTACTGTGCCTGCCGATCAGGATCAGTTCGTTGTCGCCGCGCAGCACGGCGTTGAACCACACGCTGGCGCCCTCCTCCAGCTTGACCTTGCCCACCAGCGTGGCGTTCGGGGCTACCCAGCTCTGTGGATGGGTTTGGACTCGGGCATCGCCCAGGCGGTATTTCATCTTGTTGTCCTCATGGCTCAGGCAGCCGCGGGTGAGTGCCATACGTGCGATGGCTTCAGAGGGTGGCGGAATTCTTCGGTGGGTGGCGCAGGCTGATCCCGGCGTCATACAGCAGGTTGACCAGCTCGACGATCATGATCGCCGTCAGGCCCCAGATCTTGAACTCGCCGAAACGATAGCTCGGAACGTACCAGCTGCGCCCCTGGTAATCGATGCGGTGGGTATGCTCCCTGGGGTCCTGGCGAAAGAACTCCAGGGGGACGTTGAACACCGCGGCGATCTCGGCGTCGTTGGCGCGATACTCGACGAAGTCGGGAATCACCCCGACGTAGGGCGTGACCTTCAGTCCATGCTTGGAGATCAACGGGCTCAGGGGACCAATGACTTCCACCAGCCCAGGCGGCAGGCCAATCTCTTCCTCTGCTTCGCGCAGGGCGGTGAACACCAGGTCCGGGTCCTCCGGGTCACGCCGGCCGCCAGGAAAAGCCACCTCGCCGCCATGGGTGGAAAGCCCGCTGGCGCGCAGGGTCAGCACCAGTTCCGGCTCGTCGCTGCGGGTGATGGGCACCAGCACCGCGGCCTCGGGAAAACGTCGGTCGGCCTCCAATGTACGCGGCGTGTAGTGGCTTACCCGATGAAGTAGCTCGTCCAGCATGGGGTATCTCGATCTGTTGGCTACCGTGCATCATGCACCAATCCCGGCAGCCGCCCAACCCCCGTTCCCCGGGCATGTCGCTCAAGGATAACTTGCCGACAACGGGCCGCCCGCGCCAAGATAGCCGCAGCCTTTTCCGGACAGCCCCCATGAAATTTTGCAGCCAGTGCGGCAACCCGGTGACCCAGCGCATTCCCGAAGGCGACTCGCGCCTGCGCTTTGTCTGCGATCACTGCCAGACCATCCACTACCAGAATCCGAACATCGTCGCCGGTTGCCTGGCCACCTGGGAAGGCAAGGTCCTGTTATGCCGCCGGGCCATCGAGCCACGCCTGGGCTACTGGACCTTGCCGGCGGGCTTCATGGAGAACGGCGAGACAGTGGAACAGGGGGCGATCCGCGAAACCTTCGAGGAAGCCTGCGCCCGGGTGCGCGACCTCAGCTTCTATACACTGATCGACGTCCCACACATCAGCCAGGTGCATGTGTTCTTTCGCGCAGAGCTGGCCGACCCGGATTTCGGCCCCGGCCCCGAGAGCCTGGAAGTGCGGTTGTTCAGCGAAGCCGATATCCCTTGGTCCGAGCTGGCTTTCCGCACCGTCGGCCGTACCTTAGAATGCTTCTTCGCTGACCGGCGGGCAGGTGCTTTCCAAGTACGCACCGAGTCCATACCGCCACTCGCTCAGCCTGCCATCAGTTAAACAATGATCGTGCACGGGACCCCGTGCGCGACTGGGGATATCGTGTCAATGCGCTGGTTGCTTGCCCTCTTGTGCTGTTCGTTCGTCGCCGCATCCCATGCCTCCACGGTAGAAACCCTGGGCGGCAAGGTCGTGGAAAAGGTCCTGGTGCTCAAGTCCGCCCATCAACTGCAGTTGATCAACGACGGCAAGCCCCTCAAGACCTACCGCATTTCCCTGGGCAAGAAACCCAAGGGGCCCAAGCTCATGGAAGGCGACAAGCGCACGCCCGAGGGCCTGTACTGGCTAGACTGGCGCAAGACCAGCGACCGCTACTACCTGGCCATGCACATCTCCTATCCGAATATCAGCGACTCGGCCCGCTCCCGGCGCGAGGGCGTGCCTCCCGGCGGCATGATCATGATCCACGGCACCCCGGACACCGAGGAATTCCCCGAGCAGTATTTCCATACCCTGGACTGGACCGACGGCTGCATCGCCATGCGCAACGTCGACATGCGTGAGGTCTGGGGCCTGGTCAAGGACGGCACCATGATCGAGATCCGCCCTTAATCCCCTCTCCTGCAAAAAATATTTTCTCCGCCCCGCAAAACCCGCCTGCCCATACCACTTCGCGACCCACAGCGGGTCGCGGCCTGGCTTCTGGCCCTCGCTGCCAGACCTGCCTAATACCACTTCAATCCTTTATCCTCGCCAGCACCCCGATAGTGCCCATGCTGGCGCGCCTACTGCGGACCAGTGGCGTTGACATGGTATTTAAGTGGTATTAGTTTTTCGGCACTACCGGGCGACAACAACCTATAACCGCATCGGAAACCGACCATGAACCACCTCCTGAACCTGCGCCCGGACGACACCCAGCCCACCCCGCTATACCTGCAACTGGCCCGCAACCTGGAAGCGGCGATCCATGCCGGCCAGTGGAAAGCCGAGCAGGCCCTGCCCTCGGAGCGCAACCTCAGCGAGCTGCTGGGCATTTCCCGGGTGACCGCGCGCAAGGCCCTGGAAGTGCTTTTCGAGCAGGGCCTGATCCGCCGCAACCAAGGCTCCGGGACCTTCATCACGCCGCGCCTGGAACAACCGCTGTCGCGGCTCTCCGGCTTCAGCGAGATGCTGCGCCTCAAGGGCTTCGTGCCCGGTTCCCAATGGCTGGAACGCACCCTCACCCCGCCGACCCACGAAGAACTGATCCGCCTCGGCCTGTCGCCCAACGACAAGGTGGCGCGCCTCAAGCGCCTGCGCAAAGCCGACGATGTGGTGATGGCGATCGAGATGAGCACCCTGCCGGCACGCATCATCGCCCGCCCCGAAGCGGTGGGCGACTCGCTGTACGAGTACCTCGACGGTATCGGCCGACCCGTGGTGCGGGCGCTGCAACACATCCAGGCGATCAACGCCTCGGACGAGTTCGCCGCCCTGGTGGGCATCGCCCCCGGTACCGCCATGCTGCTGATGACCCGGGTCGGCTATCTGGAAGACAACACGCCGATCGAAGTCACCGACACCTACTGCCGCAACGACTACTACGACTTCGTCGCTGAATTGCGACGCTGAGCCCGATTTCAGGAGGCCAAGAAACGCCCATGTCCGAAGCCAACATACTCACGCCCCAGGGCTGGATCCGCGGCCACCTGGTCCATAACCAAGGCAAGGTGACCGCCATCGATGGCAGCCCCTGCGACCCGGCCGACAACGACCTGCCCTACCTGCTGCCCGGCTTCATCGACCTGCATGTACACGGTGGCGGCGGCAAGGACATCATGCAGGGCAGCGAGGCCTTCGAGACCATCGCCCGCACCCACCTGCGCTTCGGCACCACCTCGCTACTGGCCACCACCATGACCGCGCCCAGCACGGAAATCCGCCAGGTACTGGGGCAACTGGGCCATTACGCCCGGCAGCGCCCCGCCGGCTCCGCCCGGGTCCTGGGCGTGCACCTGGAAGGCCCCTACATCAATCCCGGCAAGCTCGGCGCCCAGCCCAACTTCGCCCATACCGCGCTGCTGGCGGAAATCGAGCAGTACCTGGAGCTGGCGCCGATCCGGGTGATCACCATCGCCCCGGAGATCGCCGGCCACAACGAACTGATCCGGGTCTTGAGCGAGCGCGGGATCCGCATGCAGATCGGCCACACCCTGGGCAGCTATGAAGAAGGCGTGGCCGCCATGGCCGCCGGCGCCACCAGCTTCACCCACCTGTACAACGCCATGAGCCCGCTGCATCACCGTGAACCGGGCATCGTCGGCGCGGCCCTGGCCCATGCCCAGTACGCCGAGCTGATTCCCGACCTCTTGCATGTGCACCCCGGGGCGATGCGCGTGGCCCTGCGCTCGATCCCGTGCCTGTACTGCGTCACCGACTCCACCGCCGCCGCTGGCATGCCCGACGGCGAGTACAAGCTGGGCAGCCACACGGTGACCAAGTGCCTGGGCGGCGTGCGCCTGCCGGACGGCACCCTGGCCGGCAGCACCCTGACCATGGACCAGGCCCTGCGCAACCTGGTGAAGATCGGCCTGCCCCTGGCCGAAGCCTCGCAGCGCCTGTCGCAGTTTCCCGCCGACTACCTCGGCCTACCCGAGCGCGGCCGCCTGCAACCTGGCAGCTGGGCCGACAGCGTGCGCCTGGACCGCGCACTCAAACTGACCGCCGTCATGGTCGAAGGAGAAGAGCTTGACTTCCAAGATGCTTGAAGAGGCGCTGTCCTCGCACACCGCCGTGAGCAACCAGCTGCAGCACCTGGAGCCGTCGCTGGTGGAGGTGGCCGGTCGCCTGCGACGCCAACCGCCGCAAGTGGCGATGACCGTGGCCCGGGGCAGTTCCGACCATGCCGCCAGCTACTTCGCCTACCTGACCATGCAGCATGTAGGCATTCCAGTGGCCTCCCTGCCGATGTCGGTGGTCACCATGCAGCAAGCGCCACTAAAGGTCAGCGGCCAGGCGGTCTTCGCCTTCTCGCAGTCGGGCCAGAGCCCGGACCTGGTGAACAGCGTGCGCCTGCTGCGCAAGCGCGGCGCCCTCACTGTCGGCCTGGTCAACGCCCCGAACAGTCCGCTGGAAGCGGCCAGCGAGTTTTCCCTGCCGCTGTACGCCGGGCCCGAACAGAGCGTGGCCGCCACCAAGAGCTTCATCGCTACCCTCAGCGCCAGCGCGCGGCTGATCGGCCACTGGAACGAAGACGCGCACCTGCTCGATGCCGGCCATGCCCTGTCCGAGGGGCTCGAGCAAGCCGCCACCGAGGATTGGAGCCCGGCCATCGAAGCCCTGCGCAATTGCCAGCGCTTGATGGTGATCGGCCGTGGCGCGGGCTTCGCCATCGCCCAGGAAGCGGCGCTCAAGCTCAAGGAAACCTCGGCGATCCAGGCCGAAGCCTTCAGCAGCGCCGAGGTGCGCCATGGCCCGATGGCCCTGATCGAGCACGACTACCCCCTGCTGGTATTCGCTCCACGGGGCGCGGAACAGGGCGGCCTGCTGAGCCTGGCCGCCGACATGCGCCAGCGTGGCGCCAAGGTACTGCTGGCCGCCCCGGACGATATCCAGGAACGGGACCTGCCCCTGTGCCTGGCCGAACACCCGGCGCTGGACCCGGTCCTGGCGATCCAGAGCTTCTATGTCATGGCCGCCGGCCTGGCCGAGGCCCGCCGCATGGACCCCGACCAGCCACGGCACCTGAGCAAAGTGACCCGCACTCACTAAGCCCCCCTTGATCGATGAGTACTGCGCCATGCACAACAACAATAACGACCTGACGCTCGGTGCCCCGCTAAGCGGGCCCGTCTTGCCGCTACGCAACGTTCCCGATCCGGTGTTCGCCACCGGCGCCATGGGCGACGGGATCGCCATCGATCCGCTCAACGATACCCTGCACGCCCCCTGCGCCGGCCAGGTGATCCAGGTCGCACGCACCGGCCACGCCGTGACCCTGCGCGCCGACAACGGCGCCGAAGTACTGCTGCACCTGGGCCTGGATACCGTCGAGCTGAAGGGTAAAGGTTTCGAGCTGCTGGTCCAGGAAGGCCAGCGCGTCAGCGCCGGCCAGCCTCTGCTGCGCTTCGACCTGGACTATGTCGCGCAGCATTGCCGGAGCCTGATCAGCCTGCTGATCCTGACCAACAGCGAGGGCTTCGAGCAGCGTCCGCTGAGCCTGGGCGCCGTGAAGATCGGCGAACCGCTGTTGCATATCACTCGACGCAGCCAGGCTCCGGCATCCTCATCTAGCGCCCCGGGTTCGGCGGAACAGGCCAGCGCCCGGGTCCGGGTTGCCCATCGCGGCGGCCTGCATGCGCGCCCCGCGGCCCTGGTCCGCCAATGCGCCGCCGGCTTCGCCAGCCAATCGCAGCTGAGTTTCAAGGACAAGAGCGCCCCCTGCACCAGCCTGGTGGCCCTGATGGGCCTGGGTATCGGCGAACAGGATGAAGTGCTGGTCAGTTGCCAGGGCGCCGATTGCCAGGCCGCCTTGCAAGCGCTGCTCAAGACCCTGGGCACGGCGCTGGAGAGCGACGCCCACCCGGCGCCCGCCGTGGTCGCGCCCAGCATCCGGCGCCCCGCCGAAGACGGCGTATTGCATGGGGTCTGTGCCGCACCAGGGCTGATCGCCGGCCCACTGCTGCGACTTGAGGCCATGCAATTGCCGGAGGACCTTGGCCAGCACCAGCCCCATGAACAGCGCCAAGCCTTGGAGAAAGCCCTGGAGCAGGTCCGCGCCGACATCCACCAGACCCTGGACCAGGCCCGCCGGCGCCACAACCAGGAAGAACAGGATATTTTCAACGCCCACCTGGCCCTGCTGGAAGACCCGACCCTGCTGGACGCCGCGCACGCCGCCATCGCCCAGGGCCGGGCCGCCACCCACGCCTGGAGCGCGGCGATCGCCGAGCAGTGCCAGGTGCTGCAAGGCCTGGACAACTCCTTGCTGGCTGAGCGCGCCAACGACCTGCGCGACCTGCAACAACGGGTGCTGCGGGCCTTGCTGGGTACAACCTGGCACTACGACCTGCCGCCCGGGGCGCTGGTCGCCGCCGATGAGCTGACCCCCTCGGACCTGCTGCAACTGAGCGCCCAGGGCGTGGCCGGCCTGTGCATGGCCGCCGGCGGCGCGACTTCCCACGTGGCGATCCTGGCCCGGGGCAAGGGCTTGCCGTGCCTGGTGGCCCTGGGCCAGGAAGTCCTGCACCTGGACAGTGGTCGCCAGGTGGTGCTGGATGCCGACGGCGGACGCCTGGAACTGGCGCCCGATCCACAACGCCTGCAGCAGGTACAAGAGGCCCATCGGGCTCGCTTGCAGCGCCGCGCCTTGCAGCAACAACAGGCCACGGAGCCGGCCCTGACCCGTGACGGCCTGGTGATCGAAGTGGCGGCCAACGTCGCCTCCAGCGACGAGGCCCGGGACGCCCACCTGGGTGGTGCCGACGGCATCGGCCTGCTGCGCACCGAGTTCCTGTTCGTCGACCGCCAGCACGCACCGGACCAGGCGGAACAGCGCCAGGCCTATCAGGACGTGCTGGATGCCATGGGCGACAAACCGGTGATCATCCGCACCATCGATGTCGGCGGCGACAAGCAACTGGACTACCTGCCACTGCCGGCCGAGGCCAACCCGGTGCTGGGCCTGCGCGGCATCCGCCTGGCCCAGGCCCGCCCCGAACTGCTGGACCAGCAACTGCGCGCCCTGCTCCAGGTGGCGCCGCTGGAGCGTTGCCGGATCATGCTGCCGATGATCACCGAGGTGGCCGAGTTGCTGCATATCCGCCAGCGCCTGGATGCCCTGGCCAGCGAACTGGGGATCGCCCAGCGTCCAGAACTGGGGGTGATGATCGAAGTCCCGGCGGCGGCCTTGATGGCCGAGCAACTGGCCGAGCATGCCGACTTCCTGTCCATCGGCACCAATGACCTGTCCCAGTACACCCTGGCCATGGACCGCGACCATGCCGGGCTGGCCGCCCGGGTCGACGCCTTGCACCCGGCGCTGCTGCGGCTGATCGCCCAGACCTGCGCTGGCGCCAGGCGCCATGGACGCTGGGTCGGGGTATGCGGCGCCCTGGCCTCCGATCCGCTGGCCACGCCGGTGCTGATCGGCCTGGGCGTCAGCGAACTGTCGGTCAGCCCGCCCCAGGTCGGGGAACTCAAGGACCGGGTCCGCCAGCTCGATGCCGGCCAATGCCGTCATCTGAGCCAGACCCTGCTCGACCTGCCCGGCGCCGCCGCTGTCCGCCAGGCCTGCGCCGAGCATTGGCCTCTATAAGCACAAGAATCCAGGAGAGACGCCATGTACCAGTATTTCATCGAGGGCCTGCAGCGCCTCGGCCGGGCGCTGATGCTGCCCATCGCCATCCTGCCCATCGCCGGCCTGCTGCTGCGCCTGGGCGACACCGACCTGCTGGACATCGCCATCATCCACGATGCCGGGCAGTCGATCTTCGGCAACCTGGCGCTGATCTTCGCCATCGGTATCGCCGTGGGTTTCGCCAAGGACAACAACGGTACCGCCGGCCTGGCCGGAGCGATCGGTTACCTGGTGATGATCTCGACCCTCAAGGTGCTGGACGCCAGCATCAACATGGGCATGCTCGCCGGGATCATCAGCGGGCTGACGGCCGGTGCGCTGTACAACCGCTTCAAGGACATCAAGCTGCCGGAATACCTGGCGTTCTTCGGTGGCCGGCGCTTCGTGCCCATCGTCACCGGCTTCACCGCCGTGGGCCTGGGCGTGGTGTTCGGCCTGATCTGGCCGCCGATCCAGCATGGCATCAACAGCTTCGGCCAACTGCTGCTGGAAAGCGGCAGCTTCGGCGCCTTCGTCTTCGGCGTGTTCAACCGCCTGCTGATCGTCACTGGCCTGCACCACATCCTCAACAACATGGCCTGGTTCATCTTCGGCAGCTTTACCGACCCGAACACCGGCGCCGTGGTCACCGGCGACCTGACCCGCTATTTTGCCGGCGACCCCAACGGCGGCCAGTTCATGACCGGGATGTTCCCGATGATGCTGTTCGGCCTGCCCGCCGCCTGCCTGGCCATGTACCGCAATGCCCTGCCGGAGCGGCGCAAGGTGATGGGCGGGATCTTCCTGTCCATGGCCCTGACCTCGTTCCTCACCGGGGTCACCGAACCCATCGAGTTCGCCTTCATGTTCCTGGCGCCGTTGCTGTACCTGGTGCATGCGCTGCTCACCGGGATGTCCATGGCCCTGACCAACCTGCTGGATATCCACTTGGGCTTCACCTTCTCCGGCGGCGCCATCGACATGGCCCTGGGCTGGGGTCGCTCCACCAATGGCTGGAAGGTGTTGCCGGTGGGCTTGCTGTATGCGGTGATCTACTACCTGGTGTTCGATTTCTGCATTCGCCGCTTCAACCTCAAGACCCCGGGTCGCGAGGACATCCCCACCGCCAACAAGAGCGAGCTGGCCAGCGACCAGCGCGCCACGGCCTACATCGAGGCCCTGGGCGGCGCCGCGAACCTGATCACCGTGGGCGCCTGCACCACCCGCCTGCGCCTGGAACTGGCCGACCGCGACCTGGCCCGCGACGCCGACCTCAAGGCCCTGGGCGCCATGGCCGTGGTACGCCCCGGCAAGGGCTGCAGCCTGCAAGTGGTGGTCGGCCCGACCGCCGATAGCATCGCCGATGAAATCCGCCAGGCCCTGCCGGCCTCGCGCAGCACTCCCGAACCGCTGCCGCAGACGCCGGCCCCGGTATCGATCGCGGTTCCCACCCAGGAAGCCCAGCAATGGCTCACCGCCCTGGGCGGTCGCGACAACCTGCTGCAACTGGACTGCGTAGCCCTGACCCGGCTGCGGGTGCAACTGGGCGACAGCCGTGGCTTGTCGGAAGCGGCGCTACGCAACCTGGGCTGCCAGGGCACAAGGCGCCTGGAAGGCGACGTCTGGCATGTGCTGATCGGCGAGAAGGCCGCCGGCCTGCAAGCCGCCCTCCAGGTGCTGATGCAGCGCGAGGTCAGTGCCAGCGCCTGAGGAGCGAAACCGCGCGCCCATAAAAAAGCCCGCTGGCCGTTTCCGGTCCAGCGGGCTTTCTACTTGTGGATAACCTCAGAACGCTTCCAGGCGCCAGACCTCGTAGGCCGGGGTCTCGTAGGGATGGCTCTGCTTGAGTGCCATCACCACGCCGCGGATCAGTTCATCGGCCACCACCAGCTCGACCTTCCACTCCTCCACCCGCTCCACCAGGCCGGTCTGCCCGAGGAACGGCTGGCTGCCGTCCAAGGGGCGGAACTGGCCCTGGCCGAGCACCTGCCAAGCGCACTGGTCGTAGGTGCCGATGCGTCCGCCACCTGCGGCGAACACGGCGCTCTTGACCTGCTCCACATGGCTGGGAGGCACGAAGAAGCTGAGCTTGTACATCGGCTCAGTTCACCCAGACGCGAGCGTTGAGGAACATGCGCATCCAGCCCGCATCTTCGTTCCAGTCATCAGGACGCCAGGAGTTCTGCACGGCACGGAACACCCGCTCAGGATGCGGCATCATGATGGTGACGCGACCGTCGCGGCTGGTGAGGCCGGTGATCCCGCGTGGCGAACCGTTGGGGTTGGCCGGGTAGCGCTCGGTGACCTTGCCGTGGTTGTCAACGAAGCGCAGGGCCACGCAACCGGACAGGTCGGCTTCCAGCAGCGCTTCTTCGCTTTCGAACTCGGCATGGCCTTCGCCGTGGGCGATGGCGATCGGCATCCGCGAACCAGCCATGCCCTGCAGGAAGATCGAGTTCGACTCCTGCACCTGGACCATGGCCACGCGGCCTTCGAATTGCTCGGAACGGTTGCGCACGAAGTGCGGCCAGAACTCACTGCCCGGGACCAGCTCGTGCAGGTTGGACATCATCTGGCACCCGTTGCACACACCAAGGGTGAAGGTGTCGTTGCGCTCGAAGAAGCCCTGGAACGCATCGCGGGCGCGGCTGTTGAACAGTGCCGACTTGGCCCAGCCTTCGCCGGCGCCCAGTACGTCACCGTAGGAGAAGCCGCCGCAGGCGACCATGCCCTTGAACTCGTTGAGGTCGACGCGACCGGCGAGGATATCGCTCATGTGCACGTCGATGGCGTTGAAGCCGGCACGGTCGAACGCCGCGGCCATTTCCACCTGGCCGTTGACGCCCTGCTCGCGCAGCACTGCCACCTGGGGCCGTACGCCCTTCTTGATGTAAGGCGCGGCGATGTCCTGGTTGACGTCGAAGCTCAGCTTGACGCTCAGGCCCGGGTTGTCTTCCTCCAGGACCACGTCGAACTCCTGCTCGGCGCAGTCGGCGTTGTCGCGCAGGCGCTGGATCTGGTAGCTGGTCTCGGCCCACTGGCGCTGCAGCAGGCGACGCTCGCCGGCGAACACGTTCTGGCCATTGAAGGTGATGTTGATGTGGCCGTTGTTGACCGGCTGGCCGATCACCGCCACGCAGTCGCCCAGGCCCGCGGCGCTGAACTGTGCGAGCACGCTCGGAGTGGCGTCCTGGCGAACCTGGATCAAAGCACCCAGTTCCTCGTTGAACAGGATGGCCGGGATATCGGCCGCGCTGGCAGCCAGGGCATCCAGGTTCAGGTTCAGGCCGCAGTGGCCGGCGAAGGCCATTTCCACTGCGCTGGTCAGCAGGCCGCCGTCGGAACGGTCGTGGTAGGCCAGCAGGTGGCCGTCGGCATTGAGGCCCTGGATCACCGCGAAGAAGGCCTTCAGGTCTTCGGCGTCATCGACGTCCGGAGCCTGCTTGCCGATCTTGCCGTGGGTCTGGGCGAGGATCGAGGCGCCCATGCGGTTCTGGCCACGGCCCAGGTCGATCAGGACCAGGTCGGTGGTGCCCTTGTCCATGCGCAGTTGCGGGGTCAGGGTCTGGCGGATGTCGGTGACCGGGGCGAAGCCGGTGACGATCAGCGACAGCGGCGCGGTGACGCTCTTGTCCACGCCCTCTTCGCTCCAGCGGGTGGCCATGGACATGGAGTCCTTGCCCACCGGGATGGTGATGCCCAGCTCCGGGCACAGCTCCATGCCGACAGCCTTGACGGTGTCGTACAGGCGCGCGTCTTCGCCCGGGTGGCCGGCAGCGGACATCCAGTTGGCGGAGAGCTTGATGTCGCTGATCTTGCCGATGCGCGAGGCCGCGAGGTTGGTCAGGGTCTCGCCGATGGCCATGCGCCCGGACGCCGGGGCATCCAGCAGGGCCAGCGGAGTACGCTCGCCCATGGCCATGGCTTCGCCGGTGTAGACATCGAAGCTGGTGGCGGTGACCGCCACGTCGGCTACCGGCACCTGCCACGGGCCGACCATCTGGTCGCGGGCCACGAGGCCGGTGATGGTGCGGTCGCCGATGGTGATCAGGAAGCTCTTGCTGGCCACGGCCGGGTGGTGCAGGACACGCCCGATGCTCTCGGCGACGTCCAGGGTGCTCGGATCGAAATCATCGCCCAGCTCGGCTTCGCGAACCGCTGAACGGTGCATGCGCGGGGCCTTGCCCAGCAGCACTTCCAGGGGCATATCCACCGGGCTGTTGCCGAAGTGACTATCCGTGACCGTAAGCTGCGGCTCGGCGGTGGCTTCGCCGACCACCGCGAACGGGCAGCGCTCGCGCTCGCAGATGGCCTTGAAGCGCTCGAAGTCCTCGGCGCCCACCGCCAGGACATAACGTTCCTGGGATTCGTTGGACCAGATCTCGTGCGGGGCCATGCCCGGCTCGTCGTTGGGAATGTTGCGCAGCTCGAAGCGACCGCCGCGGCCGCCGTCGTTGACCAGCTCGGGGAAGGCGTTGGACAGGCCGCCCGCGCCGACGTCGTGGATGAAGCTGATGGGGTTCTTGTCCCCCAGCTGCCAGCAACGGTCGATGACCTCCTGGCAACGGCGTTCCATTTCCGGGTTCTCGCGCTGTACCGAGGCAAAATCCAGGTCCGCCGAGCTGGTGCCGGTAGCCATGGAGGAAGCGGCGCCGCCGCCCAGGCCGATGAGCATCGCCGGGCCGCCGAGGACGATCAGCTTGGAGCCGACGGTGATCTCGCCCTTCTGCACGTGTTCGTCGCGAATGTTGCCCATGCCGCCAGCCAGCATGATCGGCTTGTGGTAGCCACGCACTTCTTCACCACGGGGGGTGGTGATGGACTGTTCGAAGGTCCGGAAGTAGCCGGTCAGGGCCGGACGGCCGAATTCGTTGTTGAACGCTGCGCCACCCAGCGGGCCTTCGATCATGATGTCCAGGGCGTCGACGATGCGCTCGGGCTTGCCGTACGGCACTTCCCAAGGCTGTTCGAAGCCGGGGATCTGCAGGTTGGAAACGGTGAAACCGGTGAGGCCGGCCTTGGGCTTGGCGCCACGACCGGTGGCACCCTCGTCGCGGATCTCGCCGCCCGAACCGGTGGAAGCACCAGGGAACGGGGCGATGGCGGTCGGGTGGTTGTGGGTCTCGACCTTCATCAGGATATGCACCGGCTCCTGCACCGCGCCGTACTGGCGGGTCTCGGGATTCGGGAAGAAGCGCCCGGCGACGGAACCGACGATTACCGCGGCGTTGTCCTTGTAGGCCGAGAGCACACCTTCGTTGTGCATCTGGTAGGTGTTCTTGATCATGCCGAACAGGCTTTTTTCCTGGGCCTGGCCGTCGATGTCCCAACTGGCGTTGAAGATCTTGTGGCGGCAGTGCTCGGAGTTGGCCTGGGCGAACATCATCAGTTCGATGTCGTGGGGGTTGCGTGCCAGGCCCTGGAAGGCCGTCATCAGGTAGTCGATTTCATCTTCGGCCAGGGCCAGGCCCAGCTCGCTGTTGGCCTTTTCCAGGGCGGCGCGACCACCGCCGAGGATGTCCACTGCGGTCAACGGCTTGGGTTCGGCGTGGCTGAACAGGCCGCCTGCCTGCTCCAGGTTGGCCATCACCACCTGGGTCATGCGGTCGTGCAACGCATCGCCGATCAGCTGGGCATCGGCCTCGCTGAACTCGCCGGCCACATAGCAGGCAATACCCCGTTCCAGGCGCTGGACTTTCGCCAGGCCGCAGTTGCGGGCGATGTCGCTGGCCTTGCTCGACCAGGGCGAGATGGTGCCGAACCGCGGCAGGACCAGGAACAGTCGGCCGCTCGGCTCTTGTACCGGAACGCTTGGGCCGTACTTCAGAAGGCGCGCAAGCACCTGCTGTTCGTCGCCGGTCAGGACGCCGGTGACTTCGGCGAAGTGAGCGAATTCAGCATACAGGCCACTGACAGCCGGTACTTTCTGGCTCAGTTGCTCAAGGAGTTTGCTGTGGCGAAAGGCAGAAAGGGCAGGAGCGCCGCGCAGGATCAACATCTTCGGGACAGCCTCGGGAAGGGGTGTGCTTTGAGGCCGTGCATTCTAACGTAAACCGCCAGCATCGGCACTCGAAACGCTATCCACCCACGCCTCCGGGCGTCGGCCCGGTCATGGCGCCCTATAACAAAGGCTTATCGAGGTTATCGCCAAGGGTTATTTGAATCGTCACATTGGCCGCCGAAGGCCCAATCCCGTGGCCTCCAGCCCAGGCCGCCAATCGCTAGCAGACAAGCCCTTCGCTGTCGAGATATGGCGGCCGTTGTGCTTTGCGTATACTGCGCCAATGTTTTCCCCTATGGCTTTACGTCCGCGCTGCGCCAAGTGGCTCATCGTTACCGGACTCTTCCTGATGCTCGGTGCCTGCGTTGAAAAACCCAGCACCCTGGAGCGTGTAAAGGAGGATGGCGTGCTGCGGGTGATCACCCGGAACAGTCCCGCCACCTACTTCCAGGATCGCAATGGTGAAACCGGCTTCGAATACGAGCTGGTGAAACGCTTCGCCGACGATCTGGGGGTCGAGCTGAAGATCGAGACCGCCGACAACCTCGACGACCTGTTCGGTCAGCTGGGCCAACCCAAGGGCCCGGTGCTGGCCGCCGCCGGCCTGGTGGGCAGCGAGCAGCGCAAGCAGCAGGTGCGCTTCTCCCACCCGTACCTGGAGGTCACCCCGCAGATCATCTATCGCAACGGCCAATCCCGCCCCACCACCGCCCAGGACCTGGTAGGCAAGCACATCATGGTGCTCAAGGGCAGCAGCCATGCCGAACAACTGGCCGAACTCAAGCTCAAGTATCCCGCTATCGCCTACGAAGAATCGGACGCCGTGGAAGTGGTGGACCTGCTGCGCATGGTCGACGAGGGGCAGATCGACCTGACCCTGGTGGATTCCAACGAACTGGCGATGAACCAGGTGTATTTCCCCAACGTGCGGGTAGCCTTCGACCTCGGCGACGCCCGCAGCCAGAGCTGGGCAGTGGCCGCCGGCGACGACAACAGCCTGCTCAACGAGATCAACGCCTTCCTCGACAAAGTGGAGAAGAACGGCACCCTGCAACGCCTCAAGGACCGCTACTACGGCCATGTGGACGTGCTCGGTTATGTGGGCGCCTACACCTTCGCCCAGCACTTGCAGCAACGCCTGCCCAAGTACGAGAAGCACTTCAAGGCCTCGGCCAAGCAGCAAAAGCTCGACTGGCGCCTGCTGGCCGCCGTCGGCTACCAGGAATCCATGTGGCAGGCCGAGGTGACCTCCAAGACCGGCGTGCGCGGCCTGATGATGCTGACCCAGAACACCGCCCAGGCCATGGGCGTCTCCAACCGCCTGGACCCCAAGCAAAGCATCAGCGGCGGGGCCAAGTACCTGGCCTACATCAGGGATCAGCTGGACGACAAGATCGAGGAGCCGGACCGCACCTGGTTCGCCCTTGCCGCCTACAACGTCGGCACCGGCCACCTGGATGACGCGCGCACCCTGGCCAAGCGCGAAGGCCTGAATCCGAACAAGTGGCTGGACGTGAAGAAGATGCTGCCGCGCCTGTCGCAGAAGCAGTGGTACAGCAAGACCCGCTATGGCTATGCCCGGGGCGGCGAGCCGGTGCATTTTGTGGCCAACATCCGTCGCTACTACGACATCCTCACCTGGGTGACCCAGCCGCAGCTGGAGGGCGACCAGGTCGCCGAAGGCAACCTGCACGTCCCGGGCGTCAACAAGGCCAAGCCGGCCGAGGAAAACCCGCCGCTCTGAAGCCGCCAGCCTCGGAGCGGAGAAGCCAGGCTGCGGCGATCGCTTGATCACGCCAGGTCTTGAGACCTTGCCGCAGCCTGCCGCAGCGCCTGGTCAGCCCTTGGCCGCCGCCAGGATCAGCGCCTTCATTTCCGCGACAGCCCCCTTGAAACCGACGAACAGCGCATGGGCCACCAGGGCATGGCCGATGTTCAGCTCGTTGATCCCCTTGATTGCCGCCACGGCCTCGACGTTGTGGTAATGCAGGCCATGGCCGGCATTGACGATCAGGCCCTGGGCCAGGCCCACCGCCACGCCGTCGACGATGCGTTGCAGCTCTTGCGCCACTTCGGCCGGGGTCTGGGCATCGGCGTAGCGCCCGGTGTGCAGTTCGATGGCCGGCGCGCCGACCCGCTTGGCGGCCTCGATCTGGCGCTCGTCGGCGTCGATGAACAGCGAGACCTCGGAGCCGATTTTCGACAGGCGCTGCACTGCAGCCTTGATCCGCTCCTCTTGCCCCGCGACATCCAGGCCGCCCTCGGTGGTCAGCTCCTGGCGGGTTTCCGGGACCAGGCAGATATGCGCCGGACGGATGCGCTCGGCGAAGGCCATCATTTCCTCGGTGACGCCCATTTCGAAGTTCATGCGGGTCTGCAGCACGTCCTTGAGCAGCAGCACATCGCGCTCCTGGATATGCCGGCGATCTTCACGCAGGTGCACGGTAATGCCGTCGGCGCCCGCCTCTTCCGCATCCAGCGCAGCCTTGACCGGGTCGGGATAACGCGTGCCCCGGGCCTGGCGCAGGGTGGCAACGTGGTCGATGTTCACGCCAAGAAGAATGCGATTGCTGGTGGTCACGAAAGCGCTCCTGAATAAATGAAGATTCGGCGCACAGCATACGGGCAGAACGGGGTTGGTTGCCATTTACCGATGCACCTTGGCATCGACCCGGCAAGCGCGGCGGACTCAAGGCTTGCGAAACAGCTCGCGACTGACCAGTGGCCGGCCACCCAGGTGAACAGCCAGGGCCTGGCGCATCAAGCGCTTGGCCGCCGACAAGGCGCCGGGCGCGCTCCAGTCGGCTTCGGCCATGGCCAGGAGCTCGGCGCCGTTGAACAAGCCCGGCTGCAGCAGGAACACCTGCTCCAGGCCGGCATCCACTTGCAGGCGATACAGGCCGTCGGCGGCGATGGAAGCGCCATGGATATCCTGATCAAGGGCGAAGCCGTAACCCAGATCGTCCAGCAAGCGCCATTCGAAGGCTCGCAGCAAAGGCTCCAGGGGACGGCCGGCGGCCAGGGCCAGCAAGGTCGCGGCGTAGTGATCGAACACCGCCGGATGGGGATCTTCCGCCGGCAACAGGCGGATCAGCAGCTCGTTCAGGTAAAGCCCGCTGAACAGCGCCTCGCCATTGAGCCAGGCAGCGACGCCGGCGCTTTCCATGCGCCCGACATTCTTCAGCTCGCCCCTACCACGAAACTCAACTTCCAGGGGCACGAAGGGGCGCGCGAGCGTACCGGCCTTGCCCCGAGCATTGCGCAACACCGCCCGCAGGCGCCCCTGGGGTGTGAGGAAGTCCACCAGGGCGCTGCTCTCGCGATAGGCACGGCTATGCAGGACATAGGCGAGTTGGCCGACAGGGGCGTTGCTGGACATGGTTGCGAGGAGTCTCAGGAAATAGAGAGGGAACCGGGTCCGAAAGGAGTATCGAAACTGTTCGTTGGCGAGTCGACTCCTGCCCGGAGCCGACTCGTCGGCACGAGGCTTTAAAGGTCGCCGTAGCCCAGCGAGCGCAGGGCGCGCTCGTCGTCGGACCAGCCGCCCTTGACCTTGACCCAGAGGTTGAGCATGACCTTGGAGTCGAACAGCAGCTCCATGTCCTTGCGCGCTTCCATGCCGATGCGCTTGATCCGCTCACCCTTGTCGCCAATGATGATTTTCTTCTGGCCGTCACGCTCGACGAGGATCAGGGCATGGATGTGCAGGGTCTTGCCCTGCTGCTTGAACTCTTCGATTTCCACGGTGATCTGGTACGGCAGCTCGGCGCCCAACTGGCGCATGATCTTCTCGCGTACCAGTTCGGCGGCAAGGAAACGGCTGCTGCGATCGGTGATCTGGTCTTCCGGGAAGAAGTGCTCGTTCTCCGGCAAGTGCTTGGCGATCAAGCCTTCCAGGGCATCCAGGTTATGCCCCTGCTGGGCCGATACCGGGACGATCTCGGCATTGGGCAACTGCTCCTGCAACCAGGTCAGGTGCGGCATCAGCTCGGCCTTGTCCTCGATGCGGTCGGTCTTGTTGATCGCCAGGATCACCGGGCCCTGCACGAACTGGACGCGTTCCAGGACCAGTTGGTCCTCGTCGGTCCACTTGGTGCGGTCGACCACGAAGATCACCACGTCCACGTCTTTCAAGGCTGCCGAGGCAGTCTTGTTCATGTAGCGGTTCAGCGCCTTCTCGTTGCTCTTGTGCATGCCGGGGGTGTCGACGTAGATCGCCTGCACGTCGCCCTCGGTCTTGATCCCGAGCATGTTGTGGCGGGTGGTCTGCGGCTTGCGCGAGGTGATCGCCAGCTTCTGGCCGAGGATGTGGTTGAGCAGCGTCGACTTGCCCACGTTGGGGCGGCCGACGATGGCGACATAGCCACAGCGTGTTGCAGTTGAATCAGTCATGGCCATTCTCCACGCCCAGGGCAATCAGTGCTGCGGCGGCCGCTACCTGTTCGGCAATGCGACGGCTCACGCCCTGGCCCCGGCTTTTTTCATTCAAGAGGGTGACTTCGCATTCCACGAAGAAGGTCCGGCAATGGGGTTCGCCCTGGATATCCACCACTTCGTAGCGTGGCAGTTCACAGGCCCGGGACTGGAGGAACTCCTGCAGCCTTGTCTTGGGATCCTTGTTGGTGTCCACCAGGGTCAGGCTGTCGAATTCCGAGGCCAGCCAGGACAGCACGCGGTCACGGGCGGTCTCCATGCCGGCGTCCAGGTAGATCGCGCCGATCAGGGCTTCCAGGGCGTCGGCGAGGATCGACTCGCGACGGAAACCACCGCTCTTCAGTTCGCCGGAGCCCAAGCGCAGGTACTCACCCAGGTCGAAGCCGCGGGCCAGTACCGCCAGGGTCTCGCCCTTGACCAGGCGTGCGCGCAGGCGCGACAGCTGGCCTTCACGAGCCTGGGGAAAACGCTCGAACAGCGCCTCGCCAGCCACGAAGTTGAGGATCGCATCACCCAGGAACTCCAGGCGCTCGTTGTTGCGTCCGGCAAAGCTGCGGTGAGTGAGGGCCAGGAGCATCAGCTCCTGGTCCTTGAAGGAATAACCGAGCTGGCGCTCGAGACGACTCAAAGAAACGCTCACGATCTACCCACACTGGTTTCGTCACCGAAACTCGCCATCCTATGGGCCGCGCACGAGGTGCGGGTGGCAATTAACGCTGTGTTCAAATCCACATCCTGAATATCGTTGATTGCATGCCCCTGGCCACGCACCACCCGGGGGACGGGTGGTTTTATACAAGAGCCAGAAAAGCATTCGGCGCTGTATTCAACAGCGCCGTGGGTGATTACTTGATCAGGCCAACCCGCGAGAAATTCGGCAGGTGGCTGAGTTTCGGTTCGGGCCAGCTCATCCAGACTGCAAAGGCCTTGCCGACGATATTCTTGTCGGGAACCATGCCCAGCAGGTCCTTGGGAATGCTCGGGTCATCCCAGTAGCGACTGTCGTTGGAGTTGTCGCGGTTGTCGCCCATCATGAAGTAGTGCCCGGCGGGAACTACCCAACGACCGTCCGGGGTAGCCCGATAACGACTCATTTCCTTGCGGATCAGGTGCTCGGCGGCGCCGAGTTTTTCCTTGTACAGTTCCGCGCTGCCCAGGGTTCCTGGCTCGGCCCCTACCAGTTGCTCCGCCACCGGCTGGCCGTTGACGAACAGGTGCTTGTCGCTGGTGTAGCGCACCTCGTCGCCCGGCAGGCCGACCACACGCTTGATGTAGTTGACGTTCGGATCGCTCGGGTAGCGGAACACCATCACATCGCCGCGCTGCGGGTCACCGACCTCGATGACCTTCTTGTCGATCACCGGCAGGCGAATGCCGTAGGAGAACTTGTTCACCAGGATGAAGTCGCCCACATCCAGGGTCGGCTTCATCGAGCCCGATGGAATCTGGAACGGTTCCACCAGGAACGAACGCAGCACCAGGACGATGAACAGCACCGGGAAGAACGACTTGCCGTATTCAACCAGCAGCGGTTCCTTGTTCAGCTTCTCGACCACCAGGCCATCCGGCTGGCTGACGCTGCCCTGATAGTTGGCGATGGCAGCGCGGCGACGCGGAGCCAGGAACACCAGGTCGAGCAACGCCAGGAAACCGCATACGAAGACAGCGATGACCAGCAACAGCGGGAAATTTAGTGACATAGGACCTAACTATCCAACCTGAGCACAGCAAGGAAGGCATCCTGTGGAATCTCCACGTTACCCACTTGCTTCATGCGTTTCTTACCGGCCTTCTGCTTTTCCAACAGCTTGCGCTTACGGCTTACGTCACCGCCGTAGCATTTGGCCAGTACGTTCTTTCTGAGGGCCTTGACGGTTGTCCGCGCGATGATCTGACCGCCGATGGCGGCCTGGATTGCCACGTCGAACATCTGCCGAGGAATCAGTTCTTTCATCTTCTCGGTCAACGCACGCCCTTTGTAGTGGGCATTGTCGCGGTGCACGATCAGGGCCAGGGCATCGACCCGGTCACCGTTGATCAGCACGTCCAGCTTCACCAGATTAGCCGACTGGTAGCGGTCGAAGTGGTAATCCAGCGAGGCGTAGCCACGGCTGGTGGATTTCAAGCGGTCGAAGAAGTCCAGTACCACCTCGTTCATCGGCAGGTCGTAGGTCACCTGGACCTGCGAACCGAGGAACAGCATGTCGCGCTGTACGCCGCGCTTTTCGATGCACAGGGTTATGACGTTGCCCAGGTGTTCCTGGGGCACAAGGATATTGGCCCGCACGATCGGCTCGCGCATGTCCTCGATGGAGGACAGGTCCGGAAGCTTGGACGGGTTATCGACGTAGATGGTTTCACCGGTCTTGAGCAGCAGCTCGAAGATTACCGTCGGCGCGGTGGTGATCAGGTCCAGGTCGTATTCGCGCTCCAGGCGCTCCTGGATGATCTCCATGTGCAGCATGCCGAGGAACCCGCAACGGAAGCCGAAGCCCAGGGCGTCGGAGCTTTCCGGGGTGTACTGCAGCGAGGAGTCGTTCAGGGTGAGCTTCTGCAGGGCTTCGCGGAAGTCCTCGAAATCGTCGGAGCTGACCGGGAACAGGCCGGCATAGACCTGCGGCTGGATACGCTTGAAGCCTGGCAGCACTTCCACGTCGGGCGTGGAGCTCAGGGTCAGGGTATCGCCCACCGGCGCACCATGGATGTCCTTGATGCCGGCGATGATGAAACCCACTTCACCGGCCTTGAGGTCCGCGGTAGCGGTGTGTTTCGGGTTGAAGACACCGACGCTGTCCACCAGGTGGATCTTGCCGGTGGACTTGACCAGGATCTTGTCGCCCTTCTTCACCCGGCCATGGCGCACGCGCACCAGGGACACGACGCCCAGGTAGTTGTCGAACCAGGAGTCGATGATCAGCGCTTGCAGCGGGTCTTCGATATTGCCGGTCGGTGCCGGGATGGTGGTCACCAGGCGCTCGAGCACTTCATCCACGCCCAGGCCGGTCTTGGCGCTGCAGGTCACGGCGTCGGCGGCATCGATGCCGATGATCTTCTCGATTTCTTCCTTGACCCGCTCCGGCTCGGCCTGGGGCAGATCGATCTTGTTCAGTACCGGCATGACCTCCAGGCCCTGCTCGATGGCGGTGTAGCAGTTGGCGACCGACTGGGCCTCGACGCCCTGGCCGGCATCCACCACCAGCAGCGCGCCTTCGCAGGCCGCCAGGGAACGGCTGACTTCATAGGTGAAGTCCACGTGGCCCGGGGTGTCGATGAAGTTCAGCTGGTAGGTCACGCCATCGCGTGCCTTGTAGTAGAGGGTGACGCTGTGGGCCTTGATGGTGATCCCGCGCTCACGCTCGAGGTCCATGGAGTCCAGGACCTGGGCTTCCATTTCGCGATCGGCCAGGCCGCCGCACATCTGGATGAAGCGATCGGCCAGGGTCGACTTGCCATGGTCAATGTGGGCGATGATGGAGAAATTGCGGATATGACTCAAATCACTCACGGATGAACACTCAAAAAGGCTGCAGGCAGGGCCCGCCGAAAAATAGCCGGGAATTGTACCTGATACTCGACACAAGCGTCACGCTCACCGGTCAGCGTCCGGCAAATGCAAAAACGCCCCGGCTTGCAGGCCGGGGCGTCGCACCAAAACGAGGCAAAAAGCCGCGTCAACCGGCCCGGCGCAGCATCCAGAACCCGGCGACCGCGCAGATCCCGGCCGGAACCAGCACCGCGAACAGCGGCGAGAACCCGAACACCAGGCTCGAAGGCCCCAGCAGGTCCTGGGCGATGCGGAACACGAAGCCCACCAGCACGCCGGTGAACACGCGCTGCCCCAGGGTCACCGAGCGCAGCGGACCGAAGATGAAGGAAATCGCCATCAGCACCAGGGCCGCAGTCACCAGCGGCTGCAGGATCTTGACCCAGAACGCCAGCCAGTAGCGACCATTGTTCAGCCCCTGGTCAGCCAGGTAGTGGATGTAGCCCCACAGGCCGCTGATGGACAGGGATTCCGGCGCCATCACCACGGTACTCAGCAGCTGCGGGCTCAAGGCCACATCCCAGCGCTCCTCGGGAACATTGATGACCTCGGTATGCCCCTCACGGAAATAGGTGGTGGTGACCTCGGTCAGCTGCCAGTAGTTCTCGTGGAAACGGGCCTGGCGAGCGAAGCTCGAGGACAGCA
Source organism: Pseudomonas sp. B6(2017) (assembly GCF_002112765.1). Taxonomy (NCBI): domain Bacteria; kingdom Pseudomonadati; phylum Pseudomonadota; class Gammaproteobacteria; order Pseudomonadales; family Pseudomonadaceae; genus Pseudomonas; species Pseudomonas sp. B6(2017). The sequence goes on from NZ_NEIQ01000005.1 coordinate 169,859, forward strand.
TGTGGCGCTGATCGTCGAAATGATAGCGAGTCACCCCATACAACAGGCCGTTGGGTTGCACAGCGTTGATATGGATGAACTCGTCGCCCTGGCGGTGCCACAGGCCATGCTTGGAGCTCTGGGCATCCCCGGAACCCTGGGCCAGGGCACGAGCGGCCTGGGCCTGGGTTTCGGTGGCAGGCGCCACGTACTCGCCCACCAGCAGGCCAGCCAGCATCAGTAGCAGCATCGGCTTCATCACCGCCCAGACGATCCGACCGACGGATACGCCCGCGGCACGCATGATGGTCAGCTCACTGTTGCTGGCCAGGGCGCCGAGACCGATCAGGCAGCCGATCAGCGCGGCCATCGGCAGCATTTCATAGACCCGGCGCGGGGCGGTGAGCACCACGTAGCTCATCACGTCCATCACGGTGTAGGTATCGCTGATGCTGCCCGTCTCATCGATGAAGGCGAACAGCGAGGCCAGCCCGAGGATGATCCCCAGGACCGCGAGAATCGCCATGAACACACTGCTACCGATGTAGCGATCGAGCTTAACCACGAGCCATCTCCTTCATGCTGCGACGACTCGCCATTTTCAAACGCAACGGTTCCCAATACATCAGTCCCAGGCCGATCACCAGGAACAGTACATGAACCCACCACAAGCCCAGGGCCGGCGAGATCTTGCCTTTCTCCAGGGCGCCGCGCACGGAAATCAGGATGGTCAGGTACGCCATGTACAAGAGGATCGCCGGGATCAGCTTGAGGAAGCGGCCCTGGCGCGGGTTGACCCGGGACAGCGGCACCGCCATCAGGGTCACGATGAACACCAGCAGCGGCAGGGACAGGCGCCACTGCAGCTCGGCGCGGGCCCGCAGGTCGTCCTTGCCGATCAACTCGGAAGTCGGCATGGCGTCACGATCAGTGACCTCCTCGCTGATATCCGGGCGCTGCAGCAGTACGCCATAGGTGTCGTACTTGATCACCCGGTAGTTGGCCTCGCCCGGGTTGCCGTCATAGCGATAGCCGTTCTCCAGGATCAGGTAGCGGTTGCCGTCGGGCCGGATGTCCTGGTGCCCCTTCTCGGCCACCAGCACGGAAATGCCCTGGTCCTTCTTTTCCTGGTTCAGGCGCTTCTCGGAAATGAACACGCCGCCCAACTGGGTGCGGTCGTCCGACAACTGCTCGGTATAGGTCACCCGGCTACCGTCGTTGAGGGCCTGGAAACGCCCGGCCACCAGGGTGTCGAACTCGGTCAGGGCATCCTGCTTGTTCAGCAGCAACTGGAACTGGTTGGCCCCCTGCGGAGCCAGGCTCAGGCTCAACCAGGCCACCAGCAAGGCCACCAGGGCCGCCGGGATCATGGTCAGGCCCAGCAGGCGCTGCTGGCTCATGCCGGTAGCCGAGAGCACGGTCATCTCGCTTTCGAGATAGAGCCGGCCATAGGCCAGGAGAATGCCCAGGAACAATCCCAGGGGCAGGATCAGTTGCAGGAAACCCGGCAGGCGAAAGCCCATGATCAGGAACAGCGAGCCCGGATCCAGGGCGCCCGAGGCAGCCTGTGCGAGGAACTTGACGAAGCGCCCGCTCATGATGATGACCAGCAGCACCGCGCTCACGGCACTGAGGGTCAGCAGGACTTCGCGGGAAAGATAACGAAAGACGATCAAACCAGACACTCCAGGGTTGTCAGGCTAAGGCGGCCGAACAAGCAAACGATCGAGCCGGCCCCAGGATGCAGGGCCGCCGAAAAAGGATGGCGCATTATCCTGTGAATGCATGCGCCTGTCACGGCGGATGCTCACCCGACGCGGCAAAGCGGCGAACTTGGGCCAAACGAGGGTTGTCAGCCGCAAGCGCCGAGGTTCAAACTGGCGGCTTTGTCGTCGGCAGCACGCGACGCCTTCTTCTATATAGCTAAATAGCTAAGCCCCGCGCTGGAGTCTTTCCCGCGCGCTTTGACCATTCATTCAGGGACCCGGACATGGAACTGGTTGTAAAAAGCGTTAGCCCGGAAACGTTGAAGACCGCCACCCTGGTGGTCGCCGTCGGCGAAGGCCGCAAACTCGGCAACGTCGCCAAGCAACTCGACGAACTCAGCGGCGGCGCCATCAGCGCCGTACTCAAGCGCGGCGACCTGGCCGGCAAGATCGGCCAGAGCCTGCTGCTGCACGGCGTGGCCAAGCTCAAGGCCGAGCGCCTGCTGCTGGTGGGCATCGGCAAGGATGACGAACTGGGCGACCGTCCGTTCCGCAAGATCGTCAGCGGCGTGCTGGGCACCCTCAAGGGCCTGGGCGGCGCCGATGCGGTGCTGGCCCTGGACGAGGTGGCGGTCAAGGGCCGCGACAGCTACGGCAAGACCCGCCTGCTGGCCGAGACCCTGCTGGACGGCGGCTACGTCTTCGATCGCTACAAGAGCCAGAAGGCCGAAGCCCGTCCACTGAAGAAGATCACCCTGCTGACCATCAAGGCCGCCCAGGCTGAAGTGGAACGCGCTGCGACCCACGCCCAGGCCATCGCCAGTGGCATGGCATTCACCCGCGACCTGGGCAACCTGCCGCCGAACATCTGCCACCCAAGCTTCCTCGGCGAACAAGCCAAGGCCCTGGGCAAGGAGTTCAAGGGGCTGAAGGTCGAGGTCCTTGACGAGAAGAAGATCAAGGAACTGGGCATGGGCTCGTTCTATGCCGTGGGCCAGGGCAGCGAGCAGCCGCCACGGCTGATCGTCATGCAGTACAACGGCGGCAAGAAGTCCGACAAGCCGTTCGCCCTGGTGGGCAAGGGCATCACTTTCGATACCGGCGGCATCAGCCTCAAGCCGGGTGCCGGCATGGACGAGATGAAGTACGACATGGGCGGCGCCGCCAGCGTCTTCGGCACCCTGCGTGCAGTGCTCGAACTCAAGCTGCCGATCAACCTGGTGTGCATCCTGGCCTGCGCCGAGAACATGCCTAGCGGCGGCGCCTCGCGTCCTGGCGACATCGTCACTACCATGAGCGGCCAGACCGTGGAGATCCTCAACACCGACGCCGAAGGCCGCCTGGTGCTGTGCGATGCCCTGACCTACGCCGAACGCTTCAAGCCCCAGGCGGTGATCGACATCGCCACCCTGACCGGTGCTTGCGTGGTGGCCCTGGGCGCCCACACCTCGGGCCTGCTGGGCAACAACGACGAACTGATCGGCCAGTTGCTCAGCGCCGGCCAGCAAGCCGACGACCGTGCCTGGCAACTGCCGCTGTTCGACGAGTACCAGGAGCAACTGGACAGCCCGTTCGCCGACATCGCCAACATCGGCGGTCCGAAGGCCGGCACCATCACCGCGGCCTGCTTCCTGTCGCGCTTCACCAAGAACATGAACTGGGCCCACCTGGACATCGCCGGTACCGCCTGGACCAGCGGCGGCAAGGACAAAGGCGCCACCGGTCGCCCGGTGCCCCTGCTGACCCAATACCTGCTGGACCGCGCCAAGGCCTGAAAACCATGACCGTGGGGGGCCAGGCATGAGCGCCGCGCCCCCTCGGCTCAGGAACCCCGATGACCAAAGTCGACTTCTATATTCTCCCCAGCGCGGACCCGGCGGCCCGCCTGGACTTCGCCTGCAAGCTCACCGACAAGGCCTGGCGCATGGGCCACCGCATCTACCTGCATTGCAGCGATGCTGCCCAGCGCGACGAACTCGATGCCCGGCTATGGAGCTTCAAGGGCGAGACCTTCGTCCCCCACGGCCCCGCGGAGAGCGAGCCCGAAGGCCAGATCGTCCTGGGCCTGGGCCAGGAGCCCGGCGAGCATGCCGACCTGCTGGTGAACCTGGACCTCAAGGTCCCGACCTTCGCCCCGCGTTTTGCCCGGATAGCCGAGGTAGTGGTGGAAGAACCCACTATTCGTCAGGCCGCCCGCGAGAGTTTCCGTTTCTATCGCGAACAGGGCTATTCTCTGCAAGATCACCGCTTACAACGACTCTGAGCATCCGATGGACACTCCCAACCCACGCCCCAAGTCCGCACACCTGCTGGACGACCTCGAGTCGATCCGCCAACTGCTCGGTGACGAGAACCTGCAACCGCCGCTGCTGACCGAAACCGTCACCGGCGAAGGCCAGATCCCACTGCTGTTCGATATGGTGGGCAACCAGCAGCCCGCAGCGACGCCAGTGGAACCCACGGCACCAACCAAGCCCCAGGTACAGGCCGCCAGCTCCGAACCGGCTCCAGCCCCGGCCCCAAAACCGACCGCCAGCGCCAAGCCAGCCCCCGCCGACAGCAATGCCGATGCCCTGCTGCACCTGGACAGCGAACTGCGCGCTGCCGCCCAGCTGATCATGCAAGACGTGATCGACGACTTCGCCCCGCACATCGAGACCGAGATCAAGCGCCGCCTCGATGCCCGCCTGGAGCGCCTGCTCGCGGCAGCCACCAGCGGCAAGCCGTAAGCCACGAATCAAAGCCGGGCCTGGCCATCTTGTCGCTTGTCGCTTATGGCTTGCAGCTGCCCCCCTCCGCTATACTTCCCGGCTTTTCCTGAATAAATGCCAATAGGGTCCCGCCGCGCATGGATAAGACCTACCAGCCGCACGCCATTGAAACTTCCTGGTACCAGACCTGGGAGTCCGAGAACTACTTCGCCCCGCAAGGCGCGGGCGACTCCTACACCATCATGATCCCGCCGCCGAACGTCACCGGCAGCCTGCACATGGGCCACGGCTTCAACAACGCGATCATGGACGCCCTGATCCGTTTCCGCCGCATGCAGGGTCGCAATACCCTGTGGCAGCCCGGTACCGACCACGCCGGTATCGCCACCCAGATGCTGGTGGAGCGCCAGATCGAAGCCCAGGGCCAGAATCGCCACGACCTGGGCCGGGAGAAGTTCCTGGAGAAGGTCTGGGAATGGAAGGATCAATCCGGTGGCAACATCAGCCGCCAGATCCGCCGCCTGGGTTCTTCCGTGGACTGGAGCCGCGAACGCTTCACCATGGACGACGGCCTCTCGGAAGCCGTGAAGGAAGCCTTCGTGCGCCTGCATGAAGACGGCCTGATCTACCGCGGCAAGCGCCTGGTCAACTGGGATACCAAGTTGCACACCGCGATCTCCGACCTCGAAGTGGAAAACCACGACGAGAAGGGTTTCCTGTGGAACCTGAAGTACCCGCTGGCCGACGGCGCCAAGACCGCCGAAGGCAACGACTACCTGATCGTCGCCACCACCCGCCCGGAAACCATGCTGGGCGACGCCGCCGTCGCGGTGAACCCGACCGACGAGCGCTACCAGGCCCTGATCGGCAAGTTCGTCGAGCTGCCGCTGGTTGGCCGGCGCATCCCGATCATCGCCGACGATTACTGCGACCCTGAATTCGGCACCGGTTGCGTGAAGATCACCCCGGCCCACGACTTCAACGACTACGACGTCGGCAAGCGCCACAACCTGCCGCTGCTGAACATCTTCGACAAAAACGCCAGCGTCCTGCCGGCCTGCCAGGTATTCAACCTGGACGGCAGCCTGAACGACAGCATCGACGGCAAGATCCCGGCCGAATACGTGGGCCTGGACCGCTTCGAGGCGCGCAAGCAGATCGTCGCCGCCTTCGACGCCGCCGGCCTGCTGGTCAGCGTCGACGACCACGCCCTGAAAGTGCCGAAGGGCGACCGCTCCGGCACCGTCATCGAGCCCTGGCTGACCGACCAGTGGTACGTCTCCACCAAGCCGCTGGCAGAACCTGCCATCGCTGCCGTGGAAGATGGCCGCATCCAGTTCGTGCCCAAGCAGTACGAAAACATGTACTTCTCCTGGATGCGCGATATCCAGGACTGGTGCATCAGCCGCCAGCTGTGGTGGGGCCATCGCATCCCGGCCTGGTACGACGAGTCGGGCAAGGTCTACGTCGGCCGCAGCGAGGCCGAAGTACGGGCCAAGCACAACCTCGGCGCGGACATCGCCCTGCAGCAGGACAACGACGTCCTCGACACCTGGTTCAGTTCGGGCCTGTGGACCTTCTCCACCCTGGGCTGGCCGGAGCAGACCGAATTTCTCAAGACCTTCCACCCCACCGATGTGCTGGTGACCGGTTTCGACATCATTTTCTTCTGGGTCGCCCGGATGATCATGCTCACCATGCACCTGGTGAAGAACGAGGACGGTACGCCGCAGGTTCCGTTCAAGACCGTCTACGTGCACGGCCTGGTCCGCGACGGCCAGGGCCAGAAGATGTCCAAGTCCAAGGGCAACGTCCTTGACCCGCTGGATATCATCGACGGCATCGACCTCGAGACCCTGGTGCAAAAACGCACCACCGGCCTGATGCAGCCCAAGCTGCAGAAAGCCATCGAGAAGCAGACCCGCGCCGAGTTCGCCGACGGCATCGCCAGCTACGGCACCGACGCCCTGCGCTTCACCTTCTGCTCCCTGGCCACCACCGGTCGCGACATCAAGTTCGACATGGGTCGCGTCGAGGGTTACCGCAACTTCTGCAACAAGATCTGGAACGCCGCGCGCTACGTGCTGGACAAAGGCGAAGACTGTGGCCAGAACGGCGAGGCTTACGAGCTGTCCCTGGCCGATCGCTGGATCATCTCGCAGCTGCAGCGCACCGAAGCCGAAGTCACTCGCCAACTCGACCAGTTCCGCTTCGACCTGGCCGCCCAGGCGCTGTACGAGTTCATCTGGAACCAGTACTGCGACTGGTACCTGGAACTGTCCAAGCCTGTACTGTGGGATGAGAACGCTCCGGTCGAGCGCCAGCGCGGCACCCGTCGGACCCTGGTGCGCGTGCTGGAAGTGGCCCTGCGCCTGGCCCATCCGTTCATGCCGTTCATCACCGAGGAAATCTGGCAGCGCCTGGCGCCGCTGGCAGGCAGCACTGGCAAGACCATCATGCTGCAACCATGGCCGGTGGCCGTCGAGGCACGCATCGACCAGGCGGCCGAGGACGACATCGAATGGCTCAAGGGCCTGATGCTCGGCACCCGTAACATCCGTGCCGAGATGAACATCGGCCCGGGCAAGCCCCTGGCACTGTTCCTGAAGAACGCCAGCGCCGAAGACCAGCGCCGCCTGGCCGAGAACGAGGCCCTGCTGAAGAAGCTGGCCAAGCTCGAGTCCATCACCGTGCTGGGCGCCGGCGACGAAGCACCGCTGTCGGCCACCGCCCTGGTCGGCGAGATGGAAGTGCTGGTGCCGATGGCCGGCCTGATCGACAAAGGTGCGGAACTGGCTCGCCTGGACAAGGAAATCCAGCGCCTGCAAGGCGAAGTGCAGCGTGTGGGCGGCAAGCTGTCCAACGCCTCCTTCGTCGACAAGGCCCCTGCCGAGGTGATCGAGAAGGAACGCGCCAAGCTGGCCGAGGCCGAGCAGGCCCTGGGCAAGCTGGCCGAGCAGCACGCACGGATCTCCAGCCTGTAACGGCGACCAGCGCGACGTGAAGAAGGGAGGCCCACAGGGCCTCCCTTTTTTTATGGCGTTTGTCCGCTCCTCTCTTGTCGCTCACCGCTTGAAACTTGCCGCTGCTGTTGTGGGACAATGCCCGCCAATTTGAGCCAGCCCCGAATTCATTCCGCCATGACCGCCCCCAACACCCCCAAGCCGCCGCGCAAGAAGCCCAAGCCCGCCACTGCAACCAAGGTCGCCGCCCCCCGGGAAAAAGCCAGCCTGCACCCGCGCAACCGCCACCAGGGGCGCTACGACTTCCCGCAACTGATCAAGGGCACCCCGGAACTGGGCCAGTTCGTGATCCTCAACCCCTACGGCAAGGAAAGCATCGACTTCGCCGACCCCGCCGCCGTGCGCGTGTTCAACCGCGCCCTGCTCAAGGCCTTCTACGGCATCGCCCATTGGGACATTCCAGCGGACTTCCTCTGCCCGCCGGTGCCCGGCCGCGCCGACTACGTGCACTTTCTCGCCGACCTGCTGGCCAGTCACAACCAGGGCGAGATTCCCCGGGGCGCCGCCGTACGGGCGCTGGATATCGGCGTCGGCGCCAACTGCATCTATCCACTGATCGGCTACAGCGACTACCGCTGGCACTTCCTCGGCTCGGACATCGACAGCACCGCCCTGGCGGCGGCCAAGACCATCGTCCAGGCCAATGGCTTGAGCAAGGCCATCAGCCTGCGCCAGCAAGGCAACCCGAAGCAGATCCTCGACGGCTTGCTCGACAGCAACGAGCGCTTCGACCTGACCCTGTGCAACCCGCCCTTCCACTCCTCCCTCGAAGAGGCCACCCGGGGCAGCCAGCGTAAATGGCGCGCCCTGGGCAAGGCCGACCCCAAGCGCAAGCTGCCCGTGCTGAACTTTGGCGGCCAGGCCCGGGAGCTGTGGTGCGAAGGTGGCGAGATCGGTTTCGTCAGCCAGCTGATCAGCGAAAGCGCCGCGCTCGGCCAGCAAGTGCTGTGGTTCAGCACCCTGGTGTCGAAGGCATCGAACCTGCCGGCGATCGACAGCGCCCTGCGCAAGGCCGGGGTCCTGGAAAGCCGGGTAGTGGAAATGTCCCAGGGGCAGAAACAGAGCCGCTTCGTGGCCTGGACCTTCAAGGACAAGGCACAGCAACAGGCCTGGAGTCAGGAGCGCTGGGCAGGGAAGAACTGAGTAGGCGGGGGATTCAGCGACGATTCACCTTGCGTGAACCGTTATCACACAAACCGTGCCCGGAAGACTCTGAGCACGGTTTCACTGCAGGTATTACTTGTTGATAGCGTCGGTCAGGCCTTTGGCCACAACCAGCTTGATCACTTTCTTGGCAGCGATTTCGATGGCAGCGCCAGTCGATGGGTTACGGCCAGTACGGGCAGGACGCTCGGTCACTTTCAGTTTGCCGATGCCTGGCAGAGTGATTTCGCCGCCATTTTCCAATTGATCAGCAACGATCTGGGCCAGTTGATCCAGGGCGTTACGCGCGGTGGTTTTCGGCGCGTCGATAGCTTCAGCGATATCGGCGATCAGTTGGTCTTTAGTAATAGCCATTATGGTGTTCCTTCCCTATCAAATTCATTTGGATTGCAGAGTGCAGTGTCAGCCATCGAGCCAGATCTTGTGGATCTGGCACCCCGGTTACAACCACGACGGATCGGGGTTATAGATACCGAATTCTGGGTTTGGTTCGACCCGACAAATGCTGACTGCACGCTTAACGCAGAGACACCGCGTAAGACGGGGCAAAACTAGCACACAGACGGCGAAATATCCGCCTCTACCTAGCCATTTGGTCAGCTTTATTGCTCTAAATCGGTAAAAAACTGCATAAGCTGCACCTACGAGCCGTTCATCACCCGGCCAACCGCGCCAAAACCAGCGGGTGCGGTACACTGGGCACTTTTTCAGGGAGCCCGCCCTCCCCCCTTCAACCAGCCGAGAAGCCCATGCCGATCCGTCATTGCATCGTCCACCTGATCGACAAGAAACCCGACGGCAGCCCTGCCGTGCTGCACGCCCGCGACTCGGAGCTGGCAGAGTCCGCGGCCATCGAGAACATGCTCGCCGACCTCAACGAAAGCTATAACGCCAAGCAGGGCAAGGCCTGGGGCCTGTTCCATCCGGAGTCCGGCGCCTTTCCCTTCAGCGGCTGGCTGAAGGAATACCTCGACGGTGGCCAGGACTTCACCGCCTTCAGCCGAGTGGCGGTGGAACACCTGCAGAAGCTGATGGAAGAATCCAACCTGTCGGTGGGCGGTCACGTGCTGTTCGCTCACTACCAGCAGGGCATGACCGACTACCTGGCCATCGCCCTGCTGCACCACAGCGAAGGCGTGGCGGTGACCGACCAGCTGGACGTGACGCCCTCCCGTCACCTGGATCTGGGTCAACTGCATCTGGCGGCGCGGATCAACGTCTCCGAGTGGCAGAACAACAAGCAGTCCAAGCAGTACATTTCATTCATCAAGGGCAAGAACGGCAAGAAGGTCTCGGAATACTTCCGCGACTTCATCGGTTGCCAGGAAGGCGTCGACGGCCCTGGCGAGACCCGCACCCTGCTCAAGGCCTTCAGCGACTTCGTCGAAAGCGAAGACCTGCCCGAGGACTCGGCGCGGGAGAAGACCAAGGCCCTGGTGGACTATGCCAGCAGCCAGGCCAAGCTCGGCGAACCCGTAGGCCTGGAAGAGCTCTCGGAGTTGATCGACGAAGACCGGCCGAAGGCGTTCTACGACCATATCCGCAACAAGGACTACGGCCTGTCGCCGGAAATCCCGGCAGACAAGCGCACCCTCAACCAGTTCCGCCGCTTCACCGGCCGCGCCGAGGGCCTGTCCATCAGCTTCGAGGCCCACCTGCTGGGCTCGAAGATCGAGTACGACGAAGAAGCCGGGACCTTGATCATCAAGGGCCTGCCGACCCAGCTGACCGACCAGCTCAAGCGTCGCAACTGATGCTCCAGGGGGTCTTGAAGAAGTTCCTGCTGATCCTGCTGGTAGTGGTGCTCTACCAGCACTGGGGCAAGATCGAGCGATTGTTCGATCCTGGCGCGGCGGTTTCCGAGACCACCCGTAGCCAGGCCAGGGTGGTGCTGTACGCCACGGACTGGTGCGGCTACTGCAAGGCCACCCGGCGCTTTCTCGACCAGAAGGGCATTCCCTATCGGGAGTTCGATATCGAGAAAGACCCCAGCGCGCGCCAGGCCTACATCGACCTGGGTGGCGCCGGGATCCCGATCCTGGACGTGAACGGCACCCTGATCCGCACCTACGATCCCGACGCCATCATGGCCGCCCTGCCCAAGTAGCGGCCATGGCAGCAGGTCACTGGGCCTGGATGCCAAACCCCAGGCGCGGGAAGTGCACATGCACCACACCGGCGCGCGGGTCCTCACGACGCAGGATCAGCTCTTCGCTCCCGGCGAACAGCAACTCCCCGGCCACCGGATCGACCCCATAGTCGGTCGCGGCAATCACCACCTGCTGGCCGGCCTTGAAACCATTGGCATCGACGAAAGCTTCCTGGGGCAGCGGGGCCGGCGTCGCAGCATGCGCCACCGCCAGGGCCTCTTCGGCGCTCATCTCGCTGGAGGCGCCGTGGCCGAAATCCAGCACCCGGGCCAGCCAGGCGGCGACCGCAGGGTATTCATCCACCAGCGGCGCGGTCACCGGGGTGCCCTTGAGGAACCACAGGGGATGGGCCATGGCGATGTCGGCGATCGACGGTTGGCCAAACAGGAAGTCTCCCGGCTCACGTTGCAACTGCTGCTCCAGGCGCGCCATGAAAGTCGGCCATTGGTGCCTGGCCTGCTCCAACGGCACCCGGCGAGCACTGCCGCCACTGAACAGCCCGGCCCGGTCGGCCATGAATGCCTTGACGGCCTCCGGCGGCAGCTTGCCAAAGCGCACCGCAGCCGACTCAGGCTGGAACACCAGGGTCACCGCATGCTGGAACACCGTCGAGTCGGCCCAGGCAGCGAAGGTCGCGCTGGTCAGCTCCTGGCCTTCGGGAAACAGCGCCGGGCTGGCTTTTTCCTGCTCCAGGCGCCGGGCGATCATGGCCGTGTCGCAATAGATGTCGGCCCCCACCTGCAGGACCGGGGTCTTGCGATAGCCGCCCGTCAATGCGGTCAGGTCGGGCTTGGGCATCACCGGGGCGATCTTCACCGAACGCCAGGAAAGCCCCTTGAAACCCAGCAGCAAGCGGGCTTTCTCCGCAAAGGGTGAGGTCGAGTAATGATGAAGGATCAACTCAGACATACCAGGCTCCGCCATGAGAAAAAGAGGCTTGAGCTTAGCGCGCAATCGACGGATGACCTACGAATTCGACTGATGGGAAACCATCAGTCAGATTGATGACTGCCCTGCCGCCCCCGCCACCAGGCACTCCTTGGCACTCTTCTTGAGTTTCTTGATCAGCCGCTCCTGGCGCAGGGCCTCGCTCTTGTCGCGACAAGCCTCGGTATAGACCAGCGCGACCGCCGGACTGGAGAGAAAGAAACGCGCGCCCTTGCCGCTTTGGTGCTTGGCGAAACGCCGCTGCGGATCGTCGCTGATACCGCAGTACAAGGCGCCATTGGCCGCCCGCACCAGGTAGACGAACCAGGGTTTGCTGGCCGGCGCCGGTGGCACGGCGCAAGCGACGGGGGACGGATCGGGGTTGGTCACGAAAGGCATCGGGCTTGTGGATAACAAGCCGCGATCTTAACAGAGGATGGATTCAGCGACCGCCCTGGAAGGCCTTCAGACTCTTGCGCGCCTGGGCACGCACGGCATTCTTCAGCAGTGGCGTCCAGCCCAGCAGCAAGCCCTTGGCTCCCAGGGCCTGGCGAGCCCAGCGCCACATGTCGAAATGATCGTGGTGCTCGCAGATCTTGCCGTCGCGGAACACGAAACGCGCCTGGATATCGTTGACCACGGTGCGCCCGGTCTGGCTGAACAGGTAGGTCGCCACCCAGTGCGCGCCACCGCTGCGCTCATCGGCGCGCACACTGTCGAAGGTCAACGAGAAATCCTTGGCCCGCGAGGCCAGCATGCGCCACATGTCGCCGGCGTCACGCCCGCGCAGCTCACCGAACGCCGGGTCGCTGAAGAGCACATCCTCGGTGTAGCAGGCACTCATGGCCTCGGCATCCAGGCGTTGGAAAGCCTGGTAGAACTCGCTGATCAGCGCACGATGGGCATCGCTCATGGACAAACTCCGAAGGGACGTGGAATGCCTGCACGATAATCCGCAAACCGGCGCAACACTACCGACATTTGCCGGGTAAATACCGTCGGTGAGGCCGCTCAGATCCTTTCGCTTTGCACCTGCACATAAAGCGCACGGCCGGCGCCCAGCCCGGCGATGATGGCGCCACCGCCCAGCACCGCGAAGATCCAGCCCAGGGCATTCCAGCCACCGGTCCAGTCGTGCACCAGGCCCACCGCGAACGGGCCCATGGAGGCCAGCGTATAGCCGATGCCCTGGGCCATGCTCGACAGGTTGGCCGCCACGTGGGTATCGCGCGAGCGCAGCACGATCAGGGTCAGGGCCAGACTGAAGGTGCCGCCCTGGCCCAGGCCCAGGAGGATCGCCCAGCCCCACAGGCCATCGAGCGGCGCGTACAGGCAACCGAACAGGCCGCCCAGGGTCATCAGCATGACGATCACGATGGCCAGGCGCTGGTCCTTGCCCCGGGTCGCCAGCCAGGGAGCGGCCAGGGAGCTGATCAACTGCACGATCACCGAGCCCGACAGCACAAGTCCCGCCTGGGTCGGGCTCAGGCCACGACCGATGAGGATCGACGGCAACCAGCCGAACACGATGTAAGCGAGGGAAGATTGCAGGCCCATGTACAGGGTCACCTGCCAGGCCAGGCGGTCACGCAACAGCCCCCGCACGCGATAGGCCACATGATGGGCGCCGTGCTTCTGCCCGACCTGGGGCAGCCAGAACAGCCCCGCCACCAGCGCCGGCACCACCCAGAAGCCCAGGCCCATGGCCCAGCTGTCGCCAAAGGCATGGCTCAAGGGCACGCTGGCTCCGGCCGCCATGGCGGCGCCCAGGCACAGGGCCATGGTGTAGACCCCGGTCATGGTCCCGGCATGGCGCGCGAAATCACGCTTGACGATACCCGGCAGCAACACGCCGATCACCCCGATGCTGGCGCCCGCCAGGATGCTCCCGGCAAACACCCCGACCTCACCGGACGAGCTGCGCACGACGATGCCCAGGGCCAGGGTCAGCAAGATCCCCAGCACCACCCGCTCGGCGCCGAAACGCCGGGCCAGCACCGGTGCCAGGGGCGCGAACAGCCCCAGGCACAACACTGGCAGGGTGGTCAGCAAACCGGCCTTGGCTGCCGACAGCCCCAGGTGCTGCGATACATCACTGAGCAGCGGTGCCATGCTCGACAGCGCCGGCCGCAGGTTCAGCGCCACCAGGATCAACCCCAGCAGCAACAGCCAGGGGCGACGCAGCACTGGCGGAGCCTGCTGCACTTCTTCGTCGTCGGCCTCGGCGTCGATCAGCAGTTCCGGCGGTGGGGTATGGGGGGATGCCTGGTGGTTGGACATGGTCGGTCTCGGCTTCAGGATTCGTTGATCAGTTGGCGGGAAATACCCTTGGCGCGCTCGGGGTCGCCTTGTTCGATGGCATCGAGCAAGTGCTGGTGCAGGTCGAAGACGTCCTGGCGGCGCGGAGTGATGTTCAGGCTCTGGCGCAACTGGGCCCCCACCACGCTGGAGAAGTAGCGGTACAGCTGGCTGAGGGTCGGGTTGTGCGCAGCGTCCACCAGCCGTTGGTGGAACACCAGGTCGCAGGCGATGTAGCGTTCCAGGTCGCCATGGAAGTGCCCACTGCTGTCATGCAGGGCCACCTGCAACTCGTGCAGGTCCTGCTCGGTGCGACGCAAGGCCGCCAGGCCCACGGCCTCCACTTCGAGGATCTGCCGGGTTTCCCGGGCCTGCTCCACGGAGCATTGGGACAGGGCCTGGAGCATGTCCAGGGGATCGGCCACCGCCCGCAGGTAACTACCGTCGCCCTGGCGGATCTCGATCAACCCGGAAAACGCCAGGACCCGCATCGCCTCGCGCACCGTGTTGCGGCTGATGCCCAGCTCGGCCGCCAGTTCCGGCTCGGTAGGCAGGCGCTGGCCAACGACCCAGGCGCCCCGGGTGATCCGCAGGCGCAACTGCTCCAGGGCCTGGTCGACCAGGGAGCGTTTGATCAAAGGAGACATTTCACTCATGGCATGCGCTCTTGTCATCCAATCATTGGATGAATTTACCGACATGGTATTCAGGCTTTTCTCGTAGTTCAATGTTCTGTCTCGCAATTCCTCCTGTACCTGATCCTGCAAATTGAAGGACATAGCTGGCTATCCCCAGGCCGGCGCCAGCCTGTTAGTGTTACGCCAGCAACCGCTGGCCCTGGCGCCATCCTCACCGATCAATTTGCCGCGCCCCTGGGCCATGCCCGGGCCGGCGCACACGTACACAATTGGAGCAACCATGACCCAGCCCCTGACCCTTCAGCCCAGCAAGCCTGCCGATGCCTGCGTGATCTGGCTTCACGGCCTGGGTGCGGATCGCTACGATTTCCTGCCGGTGGCCGAGGCCCTGCAAGAGACGCTGCTGAGCACCCGCTTCGTCCTGCCCCAGGCGCCGACCCGCGCGGTGACCATCAATGGCGGCTACGCCATGCCCAGCTGGTACGACATCCTGGCCATGAGCCCGGCCCGGGCCATCAGCCGCGAGCAACTGGAGGAATCGGCCGACGAGGTCATCCGCCTGATCGAGGAGCAACGGGCCAGCGGTATCGACGCTTCGCGGATCTTCCTCGCCGGCTTCTCCCAGGGCGGCGCGGTGGTGTTGCACACCGCCTTCCTCAGGTGGCAGGGCCCCTTGGGCGGCGTGCTGGCGCTGTCCACCTATGCCCCGACTTTCAGCGACGAACTGCAACTGTCGGCCAGCCAGCAGCGGATCCCGGTGCTGGCGCTGCACGGTCAGTACGATGAAGTGGTGCAGAACGCCATGGGCCGCACCGCCTACGAACACCTCAAGCAACGCGGGGTCGACGTGAGCTGGCAGGAATACCCGATGGAACACGAGGTGCTGCCCGAGGAAATTCGCGATATCGGCACCTGGCTGGCCGCGCGCCTGCGCTAACCCTCCGCCCAGGGACCACAGGGCGAGCAACAGACTACGCCGCGCCCGTTTCTTGCATTACACTGGCCGGCGTACATTCCTTAACCAATTGATGAGATGACCGTGCTCAAAGCACTCAAGAAAATCTTCGGTAAAAGCGAGGCAGAGCCGATAGCGCCAAGCCCCAGTGCTCCCATCCCCCCTTCCAGCAGCCGCAATGACGGCCACCAGCCGGAACGGAGCGCGCCCGCTACCGCCACTAAAAAAGAACCGGTGACCACACCGGCCGCCCCTTCCACTCCCAAGGCGCCGCGCGCGGAAAAACCCAAGGCCGAGCAGCGTCGCCCACGCGCCCCGAAACCGCCGGTCAGTACCTGGAAGCTCGAGGACTTCGTGGTCGAGCCCCAGGAAGGCAAGACCCGTTTCCATGATTTCAAGCTCGCCCCGGAACTGATGCATGCCATCCACGACCTGGGTTTCCCCTACTGCACGCCGATCCAGGCCCAGGTACTGGGCTTCACCCTGGCGGGCAAGGACGCCATCGGCCGCGCCCAGACCGGCACCGGCAAGACCGCCGCGTTCCTGATCTCGATCATCACCCAGCTGCTGCAAACCCCGCCGCCCAAGGAACGCTACATGGGCGAGCCGCG
The DNA here is from genome assembly GCF_002112765.1 of Pseudomonas sp. B6(2017). Classification (NCBI taxonomy): domain Bacteria; kingdom Pseudomonadati; phylum Pseudomonadota; class Gammaproteobacteria; order Pseudomonadales; family Pseudomonadaceae; genus Pseudomonas; species Pseudomonas sp. B6(2017). Next base: position 186,021 of record NZ_NEIQ01000005.1, read on the forward strand.
GGCGCTGGTCATCGCCCCGACCCGGGAACTGGTGGTGCAGATCGCCAAGGACGCCGCGGCGCTGACCAAGTACACCGGCCTGAACGTGATGACCTTCGTCGGCGGCATGGACTTCGACAAGCAGCTCAAGCAGCTCGAAGCCCGCCACTGCGACATCCTGGTGGCCACCCCCGGCCGCCTGCTGGACTTCAACCAGCGCGGCGACGTGCACCTGGACATGGTCGAGGTGATGGTGCTGGACGAAGCCGACCGCATGCTCGACATGGGCTTCATCCCCCAGGTGCGGCAGATCATCCGCCAGACCCCGCCCAAGAGCGAACGCCAGACCCTGCTGTTCTCGGCCACCTTCACCGAAGACGTGATGAACCTGGCCAAGCAGTGGACCACCGACCCGGCGATCGTCGAGATCGAAGCCGAGAACGTCGCCAACGCCAACGTCGAGCAGCACATCTACGCCGTGGCCGGTGCCGACAAGTACAAGCTGTTGTACAACCTGGTCAACGACAACGGCTGGGAGCGGGTGATGGTCTTCGCCAACCGCAAGGATGAAGTGCGGCGCATCGAGGAACGCCTGGTGCGTGACGGCGTCAATGCCGCCCAGCTCTCCGGCGATGTACCGCAGCACAAAAGGATCAAGACCCTGGAAGGCTTCCGCGAAGGCAAGATCCGGGTCCTGGTGGCCACTGACGTCGCCGGCCGCGGCATCCACATCGACGGCATCAGCCATGTGATCAACTTCACCCTGCCGGAAGTCCCCGACGACTACGTGCACCGCATCGGCCGGACGGGCCGGGCCGGCGCCGACGGCGTATCCATCAGCTTCGCCGGCGAGGACGACTCCTACCAGTTGCCGGCGATCGAGGAACTGCTGGGACGCAAGATCAGCTGCGAAATGCCGCCCACCGAGCTGCTGCGCGCCGTGGAGCGCAAGCGCCCGCAAGCCTGAGTCCAAACGGACCCGGCCAAGCAAAGACGCAGCCCTGGGGCTGCGTTTTTTTTCGCCTGGATATTGCCCGGATAAACTAAAAGTCCATAATGGACAAATAAGTTTATAAAAACGGAGTACCTCCATGTCCAGCACGCCATTCGTGATTGCCCAGCCCCAGGCCCGCCAGTTGCTCGAGCAACTCGACGTGCCCCGGATCCTGCGCAAGCTGTTCCGTGACCTGGCCGCCGGGCTGGCCGTGCAACCACCGCAACAGCTGGTGGAATTCCCCCGGGGCGCCGGGGACTTCATCAACTTCCAGGGCGTGCTGGCCGAAGATCGGGTCTACGGGGTCAAGACTTCCCCCTACATCGTGCGTACCCAAGGCCCGCTGGTCACCGCCTGGACGCTGCTGATGTCCATGGACCACGGCCAACCGCTGTTGCTGTGCGATGCCGGGGAACTGACCACCGCTCGCACCGCCGCCACCACCGCCGTCGCCGTCGATGCCCTGGCCGGCCCTGGCGTCCAGCGCCTGACGATCATCGGCAGTGGCCCGGTGGCCCAGGCCCACCTGCACTACATCAAGGACCTGCGCCCCTGGCAGGACATCCGCCTGTACTCCCCGAGCCTGGCCCGGCGGTCCGCAGCGGAGCGCGCGCGCCTGCAGGCCCTCGACCCGCGCCTGGTGCTCGTCGACCAGCGCGAGGCGGCCCTGGAGCAAGCCGACGTGATCCTGCTCTGCACCTCGTCCGCCGGGCCAGTGATCGATCCGCGCCAGCTAAAGCGGCCCGCGCTGATCACCTCCATCAGCACCAATGCGCCACAAGCCCATGAGGTGCCGCCCGCTGCCCTGCAGGACATGCAGGTGTACTGTGACTACCGGCGCACCACCCCCGGCGCGGCCGGCGACATGCTGATCGCCAGCCAACAGCACGGCTGGGACAGCGGGGCAATTCTCGGCGACCTGCCGGAGTTGCTCAGCGACCAGGCCCGGCTGCCCAGCGGCGAACGCCACGTGTTCTTCCGCTCCATCGGCCTGGGCCTGGAGGATATCGCCCTGGCCAACGCCCTGTACCACTTGCGCCGCCAGCAATGAGCACCAGTTACCTGAATCCTTTGCGGAGTTTCGAATGACCGAGGCAGATTTCATCATCATTGGCGGCGGTATTGCCGGGGCTTCCACCGGTTACTGGCTGTCGCGCCATGGCCGGGTGCTGGTGCTGGAACGCGAATCCCATCCGGGCTACCACTCCACCGGCCGCTCCGCCGCCCTCTACACCGCCGCCTACGGCACGCCCCAGGTCCGCGCACTGACCCTGGCCAGCCGGGCGTTCTTCGACCAGCCGCCCGAAGGCTTCTGCGAGCATCCGCTGCTGAGCCCGCGAGGCGAGATGACCGTGGACTTCGACAACGACCCCGACGAGTTGCAGCGCCAGTACCTGAGCGCCAAGGCCAGCGTGCCGCAGATGCAACTGCTCGACGCCGACGAAGCTTGCGCCCGCCTGCCGATCCTGCGCCGCGACAAGGTCCACGGCGCCCTCTACGACCCGACTGCCAGCGACATCGACACCGATGCCCTGCACCAGGGCTACCTGCGCGGCATCCGCCGCAACCAGGGCCAATTGCATACCGATTGCGAAGTCCTGGGGCTGGAGCGCGATACCCAGGGCCACTGGCTGGTACGCACCAGCGGCCAGACGTTCAGCGCCCCGGTGCTGATCAACGCCGCCGGCGCCTGGGCCGATCAGGTCGGCGTGCTCGCCGGCGCCCGGCCCCTGGGCCTGCAACCCAAGCGCCGCGCCGCGTTCATCTTCGCCGGCCCGCAAGACCCGGACTGCCAGCACTGGCCGATGCTGGTCAGCCTCGACGAATCCTTCTACATGAAACCCGATGCCGGCATGTTCCTCGGCTCCCCGGCCAACGCCGATCCAGTGCCGCCCCACGATGTGCAGCCGGAAGAACTGGACATCGCCCTGGGCATCCACCGGATCGAGGAAGCCACGACCTTGAGCATCCGCCGCCCGACCCGGACCTGGGCCGGCCTGCGCAGCTTCGTCAGCGATGGCGACCTGCTGGCCGGGTTCGATCCGCAAGTGCCCGGGCTGTTCTGGGTGGCCGGCCAAGGCGGCTACGGCATCCAGACCTCACCGGCCATGGGCCAGGCCAGCGCCGCCCTGGTACGCGGCGCCGCCCTGCCGGAGGCACTGGCGGCCTTCGGCCTGGACGCCGCCATGCTGTCCCCCGCCCGCCTGGGCTGATACCTCGGGATGACGCGCCCGGACGATTGCGGCACACTCCCAGCGCCCGCCAGCGGCGGGCGCTGAAGCCGCCAGGAGTACACCCATGACCACACCCGCAAAGGACCCTGCCCTGGACAATTTCCGGGCGATCGCCGACGCCATTGCCACCCTGTTCTTCCCCCACGCCGAAGTGGTGCTCCACGACTTGCGCACGCAGAAGGTCGACTACATCGCCAACAATCTGTCCAAGCGTGAAGTGGGTGACGATGCGGCCCTGGAAGACATGCTCAGCGGCGACAGCGATGAACGGAACATCGGCCCCTACGAAAAGCTCAACTGGGACGGCCAGAAGATCCGCAGCCTGAGCACCGTGCTGCGCGACGCCAAGGACCAGCCGCTGGCGGTGCTGTGCATCAACCTGAACATCTCGCTGTTCGAGAATGCCAAGGCCGCGCTGGACCTGTTCCTCTCCCCCAGCAAGCTGATCCCACAACCAGACTCACTGTTTCGCGATGACTGGCAGGAGCGGATCAACACCTTCCTGCACAACTGGCTGCGCGAGCGGCAGCTGGGGCTGAACCTGCTGACCCGCGACCACAAGCGCGAACTGGTGCTGGCGCTGCACGCCGAAGGCGCATTCAAGGGCAAGAGCGCCGCCAACTATGTGGCCAACGTGCTGAACATGGGCCGGGCGACGGTGTACAAGCACCTCAAGGAACTCAAGGAGCAGTGATCCTCGGCGAGCGAGCGCCCCTGGGAGCGATCGCTCGCAAACGCCTGCGGCATCAGTCGCCGTAGATATCCGACTTGAAGTACTTGGCCTGGATCTTCTGATACTCGCCGTTGGCGCGGATGCCGGCGATGGCCTTGTCCAGTTCGCCCACCAGTGGCTCGTTCCCCTTGCGCACGGCGATCCCGGCGCCCTCGCCGACGTACTTCGGATCCTTGAGCTCCGGGCCGACGAAGGCATAGTCGGCGCCGCGGGGCATCGACAGGAAATCCTCCAGCGGGATGGTGTCGGCGAAGATCGCATCCAGGCGCCCCGCCGCCAGGTCCATGTAGATCTCTTCGTTATTGCTGTAGCGCGTCACCTTGATGCCCTTGGGTTCCAGGACCTCGGTGGCGTAGCGGTCGGTGGTGGTGGAACGCTGCACACCGATGGTCTTGCCCTTGAGGCTCTGGTACTGGTCGTCCACCACGGCGCCTTTCTTCATCACCAGGCGCGACGAGGTGAAGTAGTACCTGTGGGTGAAATCCACCGACTTGCGGCGCTCGGCGGTGATGGTCATGGATGACAGCGCGGCATCGATCTTCTTCACCTTCAGCGATGGAATCAGCCCATCGAACTCGACCTCGGTCCACTCACACTTGACCTGCATCTGCGCGCACAGGGCATTGCCGATGTCGTAGTCGAAGCCAGCGATGTTGCCTTCGGCGGTCTTGAAGGCAAAGGGTGGATAAGCGGCCTCGATCCCGAAGCGCAGGGTCTTCTCGGCGGCCGAGAGCTGGGTGCACGCCAACAGGCCCAGGACCAGGCCACTGATGAGGGGGAGTTTTTTCATGTTCGTTCTCTCGCGAATTGTTGTTGGTTTGGCAAGACAGAAAGAAGAGGTGGAACGGCGCAGCTGTTTTGTACTTTGAAATCCATACTGGACTTTAATGTATATATCGTCAACGGGGCACGACAAAGCCTGCACCTGGTGATCACCAGGTGCAGGCGCGCGGCTTGGCAGGTTTTGCACAAGGCGCAGGAATGCGCCAAGGCCTGTGGTGGATCAGTCTTCCCAGCGCTCGGCGGCGGCCTGGTCACTGTGCCGGCCTTCGACCCAGCGCGGGCCATCGGCGGTCTGCTCCTTCTTCCAGAACGGCGCCCGGGTCTTGAGGTAATCCATCACGAAGGCACACGCGTCGAAGGCCGCCTGGCGATGGGCGCTGGCGGCGGCGACGAAGACGATCGGCTCACCCGGGGCCAGGGCGCCGATGCGGTGCAGGATCTCCAGCTTGAGCAACGGCCAGCGCTGCCCGGCCTCCTCGGCGATCTTGGCCAGGGCCTTCTCGGTCATGCCCGGATAGTGCTCGAGGAACATCCCGTGGACATCCTGGCCATCGTTGAAATCACGCACGTAGCCGACGAACCCCACCACCGCGCCGACGCCGACATTGGCCGCGTGCATGGCATTGAGTTCGGCGCCGGGATCGAATGCCGCGTCCTGTACCCGAATGCCCATGTCAGCCTCCGGTCACGGTGGGGAAGAACGCCACTTCGTCGCCGTCGGCCAGGGGTTCGGTCAACTGGCACAACTCCTCGTTGCGCGCGCACATCAGGTTCTGCTCCCCCAGCACCGGGGCGCCCACGCCCTGCAGCAGGTGCTGGCGCACATCCGCGACGGTACGGAACTCGCCGTCGACCAGGGTTTCATCCAGGCCGATGGCCTCGCGATAGCGGGCGAAAAACTTCACCTTGATCTTCATGCCGGCTCCGCCTGGTAGTGGCCGCTCTTGCCGCCGAGTTTTTCCAGCACTCGCACGCCCTCGATGGTCATGCCCCGGTCCACCGCCTTGCACATGTCGTAGATCGTCAGCGCGGCGACGCTGGCGGCGGTCAGCGCTTCCATCTCCACCCCGGTCTGCCCCGAGAGCTTGCAGCGCGCCACGATGTGCACGCTGTCCTCGCCTTCGGCGCGCAGCTCGACCTTGACGCTGGTGAGCATCAACGGATGGCACAGGGGAATCAGGTCGCTGGTCTTTTTCGCCGCCTGGATCCCGGCGATCCGCGCCACGGCGAACACATCGCCCTTGGGATGACCGCCGCTGACGATCATCTGCAAGGTTTGCGGGAGCATGCGCACCCGGGCTTCGGCCGTCGCTTCGCGAAACGTCACGGCCTTGTCGGTGACGTCGACCATATTGGCGCGCCCTTGGGAATCGAGATGAGTCAGCACGGCGTTACTCCTGATCAGGTGGGGCGATTGTAAACCCGCCGGTCAGTTTTCCGCACGGGACAATCTGCCGCCGCCAGGGCCCTGCGGCCCGGAATCGACCCGACGAATGGCCCGCATCAGAACAGCGAATTGGAGCCGCTGCCGGCATTCGCGTACAAGGTCAGGCAACGACTCACAGGAACTTCTTCATGGCCTTGCTCATCCCGATCCTGCTCAGCCTGCTCGCCGGTTTCGCCGTGCCCCTGCAGGCCGGAACCAACGCCCGGCTGGGCAGCCTGCTGGGGCATCCACTCTGGGCCACCGGCCTCTCGCTGCTGGTGAGCCTGCTGGCCCTGGGCGTGCTGCTGCTGTTCATCAAGGTGCCTCGGCCCAACCTGCTGGCCGCCGCCCAGGGGCCCTGGTGGATCTGGCTCGGGGGCCTGGCCGGAGTGCTCTACATCACCGTGGCGTTGCTGATGGCGCCACGCCTGGGAGCGCTCAACTTCATCATGGCGGTGATCATCGGCCAGCTACTGATCTCGCTGATCATCGATTACTTCGGCCTGGTGGGCCTGCCGCAAAAGGACATCAGCCTGCAAAAGCTCTTCGGCGTGCTGGTGGTGATCGGCGGTTTCGTGATCACCGTCCGCGGCTGAGCCTCCTCAGGGGCCGGCCACGCTGGCCAGGCGGATCTGCTCGCGCAGCCAGGCATGGGCCGGGTCGTCACGGGAGCGCCCATGCCAGACCTGGACGAAATTGAACGCCGGCACCTGCATCGGCGGCGCCAGGCGCACCAGGCCATCCTCCAGCGCCAGCTCATCCAGGGTACGACTGGCCACCGTGAGGATCAGGTCGGTGCCACGGATCATCCCCGGCGCCGTGCCCCAATGGGGCACGCTGACCACGATCTGGCGCTGCAAGCCCTTATCCCGCAGGCGATGATCGACTTCGCCGTTGAAACAGCCATCCATCGACACCTGCAAATGCGGCCGGGCCAGGTACTGCGCCAGGTCCAGGGTGCCATCGGGGCCCAGGGTCGTGCGATCCAGCAGGCAGCTGAAGGTCTCCTCGAACAGCACCTCCTTGACCACCTCCTCCGACAGGTCGGGAAACACCCCCAGGGCCAGGTCCAGCTTGCCCTGCACCACTTGCTCGAACATTTCGTGGCGGCTGCCCTGGGTCACCACCACCCGCATCAGCGGGGCCTCCTGGCGCAGGCGCACCAGTAACCGCGGCAGCACGATCGCCGCACCGTAGTCGGACATCGCCAGGTGGAAGATGCGCTGGGAAGCGGCCGGGTCGAAGTCGATGGACTTGCCCAGCAGGGTCTCGATCTGGCTGAGGATTTCCTTGAGCGGCGCTTGCAGGCTGCGGGCCAGTGGGCTGAGCAACACATCGTTGCCCTGGCGGATCAGCAGCGGGTCGTCCAGGAGCGAGCGCAGCTTGCCCAGGGAGTGGCTGATGGCCGGCTGGCTCAGGTGCAGGCGCTCGCCGGTGCGGGTCACGTGCTTCTCCGTCAGCAGCGCATCGAGCACCACCAACAGGTTCAGGTCGATATTGCGCAGGGAAACAGTGGCCATCCGGGCGTTCCAGGTTCACGGCGGGAGCGCAGGATACTCCAGAGGCCGGGGGCGGATGCAAAACGGGCGGCCCGAAGGCCGCCCGTGGCAGGTGCGGGAGGGAACTACAGGTGGCTTTCGGCGTATTCGGCCAGGATCGAGCGCGGCACCCCTTGCAGGGTGATGTGCACGCCGTTGGGGAAGTCCTTGAAGCGTTCGGTGAGGTAGGTCAGCCCGGAGCTGGTGGCCGACAGGTAAGGGGTATCGATCTGCGCCAGGTTGCCCAGGCACACCACTTTGGAACCGGCGCCGGCACGGGTGATGATGGTCTTCATCTGGTGCGGGGTGAGGTTCTGGCATTCGTCGATCAGGATCAGGCTCTGCTGGAAACTGCGACCGCGAATGTAGTTCAGGGATTTGAACTGCAACGGCACCTTGCTGAGGATGTAGTCGACGCTGCCATGGGTGCTCTCGTCATCCATGTGCAGGGCCTCGAGGTTGTCGGTGATCGCCCCGAGCCAGGGCTCCATCTTCTCCGCCTCGGTGCCCGGCAGGAAGCCGATTTCCTGGTCCAGTCCCTGCACGCTGCGGGTGGCGATGATGCGCCGGTAGCGCTTGCTGACCATGGTCTGCTCGATGGCGGCAGCCAGGGCCAGGATGGTCTTGCCGGAACCGGCGGCGCCGGACAGGTTGACCAGGTGGATGTCCGGATCGAGCAGCGCGTACAAGGCCAGGGCCTGGTAGATATCACGTGGCTTCAGGCCCCAGGCCTCCTGGTGCAGCAGGGGCTCCTGGTGCAGGTCGAGGATCAGCATCACCCCATCGCGAATTTCCTTGACCCAGCCGACGAAGCCCTGCTCGTCGATGATGAACTCATTGATGTGCACCACCGGCAGCTCGTCGTTCAACGGCACCTGGTGCCAGGTCCGGCCGTGATCCTGGCGGGTCTCGACCTTGCTCACCCGGTCCCAGAACGAACCGCTCATGTTGTGGAAGCCGTTGGGCAACAGCTCCACGTCGTCCACCAGCTGGTCGGTGCTGTAGTCCTCGGCGGCGATCCCGCAGGCCCGCGCCTTGAGGCGCATGTTGATGTCCTTGGTCACGAGCACCACGGACAAGTCCTTGTTGCGCGCGTGCAGGTCGACCAACTGGTTGATGATGATGTTGTCGTTGAGGTTGTCCGGCAGCAGGCTGTTGGGCTCGTTGCGCTTGCTCATGAGGATCGACAGCAAGCCCTTTGGATCACCCTTGCCACGCTGGATCGGCACTCCCAGCTCGACATCCTCGGGCGAGGCCTCGCCCAGGGTCTTGTCGATCAGGCGAATCGCCTGGCGGCACTCGGCGGCCACGCTGTGATGCCCGCTCTTGAGCTTGTCCAGCTCCTCCAGGACGGTCATCGGGATCACGACATGGTGTTCTTCGAAATTCAGCAGGGCGTTGGGATCGTGAATCAATACATTGGTATCGAGTACGTAAAGGATTGGCTGGTTGGAGGAAGGGCTGCGTCCGCGGTCATCCATACTCGGTCACCTTATGTGGGAGCCAGTCGACGCCATACCATCGGGTATCGCGCCTCGAAGGACCACCGAAATCCACCCATCCGGGTTGGAGGTGAGCCGCACACAAGGAGTCTTGGGAGACGCCACCTGTGTTGCAGGTTTCGGCGGTCTGAATCCGTAATACTCCAAAAAGCGTGACAGGAAAAAGCACTTTGAAGCTTTTTTGATGTTTATTTTTCAGAGTGACGAATAGCCCTTGGCGAGCGGCCCGAGCGCCGCTAAAGTCGGAAGTCCGCCTGCCTCGAAATCCCTTGCGGATTTGCCCTTTTTCCCAGGTTTTCCTGCCCTTGTCCCGTATTTACGGGCATTTGGCGTTTTTCAGCGAAACGCATCCTGGCAGTCTTCCCAGCCGATCCCGCTTTGCGCGGTCTGCTCCAGCAACCAGGGCAGGCTGGCCTTGACCCCATCCTGCTTGGCATTGAAGGCAATCACCCCACGGCGCCACAACAGCATCAGGGTCAGTACCCGCTGGCGGCTGTCTTCGGCCTTGAGCTTGCCCGGGCCGTCCTGGGCATCGATGTCCCACAACGCGACCTGCATGCCCTGGGCATTGAAGAAGCTCTGGGCGTCGGCCCGGCGCTGGCCCATGGGCGGGCGGAACAGCGGCACGTAGTTTTCCGGCAGCTTGCCCTTGACCAGGTCGGCACTGCGCTGGATCGAGTACTGCCAATCCTGCCAGTGGCTATGGGAGCGGAACTCCCAGCCCTGGACCCCGACGCACTGCTGCGAGTACAGCGCTTGCAGGCTAGCGACCGAAGCCTTGTCGAGACGGCCCTGGATATCGTTGCCCAGGACGAAGAAGGTGCCGTTGAGGTTGGACTTGCGCAGGTATTCGGTGAGCCAGGCGGTGTTGTCCGGCGCCAGGTTGGCGGCGCTATCGAAGGTCAGGAGGAACATCCGGTCGTGGAGTTCGTCGCCATTGCGCTCGTAGTCGCCCAGGCGCAAGACCTCGCTGCTGGTCTGCGGGGTCAGGGCGGCCTTGCGCAACAACTCGTCCAGGTAGCGCTCATGGAAGGTCCGGCTCGGCTCACCCCAACGGGCGTAATAGGAGTCCTCGCCCAGCTGGAACTTGCCGGCCTGCTTGCGCAGTTGCTGCATGTTTTCCACCAGGAAACAGAAGGACGCATCCTGGTCGCAGCTCTGCTGGGCGAAGTCGTAGTTCTCCAGCAGGCGCTTCCACAGTTGCTCGCGCAGGCTGCCGATGGCTTCCATGTTGATCACCCGCAAGCCCAGGCGTTGCTTCAGGGACGCTTCGTCCCAGGCTTCGCTGACCAGCAAGGCCCGGGCGAAACCAAGGATCTCGGCCCGCGAGGCAACGTCGAACAGGGTCGGGCTGTCGAGTTTTTCCGGCCAGGTGCTGCGGTCCAGGGTCGCCACATCATTGGGCGCCGCCAGGGCACCGAGGCTGAATAACCAGGCCGAGAAGAACAACGCGATACGCAAGGGGAAACCTCCAGAACAGAACCCGCGCGGCACTATAGCCGATCCCCACCTGTGCCACGCGTCAGCTATTGCCTCGATAGGTGGAGTCCGGCGGCCCGAGCCCCTAGAATCCCCCGACGCTTAAAGGAGACGCCCCATGCTGATGGTGATTTCACCCGCCAAGACCCTCGACTACGAGACCCCGCCGGTAACCCAGCGCTTTACCCAGCCGCAGTACCTCGACCACTCCCAGGAGCTGATCCAGCAACTGCGGGAACTGACCCCGGCGCAGATCAGCGAGCTGATGCACGTATCCGACAAGATCGGCGGCCTCAACGCCGCGCGCTTCGGCAGCTGGACCCCGGCCTTCACCCCCGCCAACGCCAAGCAGGCCTTGCTGGCATTCAAGGGCGATGTCTATACCGGGCTCGATGCCCAGACCCTTGGCGAGGCGGATTTCGACTACGCCCAGCAGCACCTGCGCATGCTCTCCGGCCTCTATGGCCTGCTGCGCCCCCTGGACCTGATGCAGCCCTATCGCCTGGAAATGGGCACCAAGCTGGCCAACGCCCGGGGCAAGGACCTGTATGCGTTCTGGGGCACTCGCATCAGCGAATGGCTCAACGAGGCCCTGGCCGAGCAAGGCGACGACCTGCTGCTCAACCTGGCATCCAACGAGTACTTCTCGGCGGTCAAGCGTACGGCTCTCAAGGCGCGGATCATCAACACCGAATTCAAGGACCTGAAGAACGGCCAGTACAAGATCATCAGCTTCTACGCCAAGAAGGCCCGGGGCCTGATGAGCCGCTTCGTGATCCAGGAGCGCATCAACGACCCGGCCCAGCTCAAGCAGTTCGACGTCCATGGCTATCGTTTCAGCGCCGAACAATCCAAGGCCGACAACCTGGTATTCCTGCGCGACCACGCACCGGAATAAAGCGTTCCCCCTGCCGCGCTCGTTTTCATGGCGAGCGCGCCAGAATGTGAGCACCTGCACATTCTTTTCATTCTGCCAAGTCATTTTTTTGGCGTCATAAAACCTTCATCTATTTCCATGACTTTTCTTTCACTCGACAAGAGTGATTTTTTTCAGTAGTGGCACCACTTTTTTTATCCGGTAGTGGCACAAAAATATCCCACCGCTTTAACTCCCCAGAACTAAAGGGCCAAACCCTTAGTGCTATCAAATTGCGAGCAGTGCCATCTTTCTCGATATTTCAAAAAATTTCTGAAAACAGGATGAGCGGGCAGGAACTATGCCTGCGGAGACAGCTCATACCACCGGTAACGATTCTCAACGACGCTGTACGAGATGACTTACACGGACACCCTGAAAACTAAGAAAGTTACGAAACCGCTGACAGCGGCGTAACGACAATTTGAACTAACGGAATAACAACAGGAGATAACAGCCCCAACTATCCCCTAACAAGCCAAGGAATAGCTGGCCTTCAAGGCCTCCCAGCAAGCAATTGGAGAGCACGAACCACGTGACATCCAGCCACCCACAGGAACGCGGGTGGTTTTTCGGGAGTCCTGCAGCAGGAGCCGCCGGCAACATTAAAGGGCAAATCGAAACAACAAGGACCGGTTGCGCACAACTTGAGTGCATTTATTAAGTCACTCGGAACTTAGTCTGCCTGCACAGGATATTACGGCATTTTTCGCCGTACTTCCCCGTGCACAACTACAGCTGGCAAACATTAACTCCGGCCATCTAATGGCGTGAATAACACAGAGGTAAATGCGATGCGCATCAGCATATTTGGTTTGGGTTACGTCGGTGCAGTCTGTGCCGGTTGCCTGTCCGCTCGGGGCCATGAAGTGGTTGGCGTAGATATCTCCAAAGACAAGATCGACCTGATCAACGCCGGCAAGTCGCCGATCGTCGAACCGGGTCTGGGTGAACTTCTGGAACAGGGAATCCGCACGGCCCGCCTGCGCGGCACCACCAACTTCGCCGAAGCCATCCGCGATACCGAGTTGTCGATGATCTGCGTCGGTACCCCGAGCAAGAAGAACGGCGACCTGGAACTGGACTACATCGAATCGGTATGCCGCGAAATCGGTTTCGTCCTGCGCGACAAGACCACCCGCCATACCGTGGTGGTGCGCAGCACCGTCTTGCCGGGCACGGTGAAGAACGTGGTGATCCCGATCCTCGAGGACTGCTCGGGCAAGAAGGCCGGCGTCGACTTCGGCGTCGCGGTCAACCCCGAGTTCCTGCGCGAGAGCACCGCGATCAAGGACTACGACTTCCCGCCCATGACCGTCATCGGCCAACTCGACCAGGCCTCCGGCGATGTGCTGCAAGCGCTCTACGAAGAACTCGACGCGCCGATCATCCGCAAGGACATCGAAGTCGCCGAGATGATCAAGTACACCTGCAACGTCTGGCACGCGACCAAGGTCACCTTCGCCAACGAGATCGGCAACATCGCCAAGGCGGTGGGCGTCGATGGCCGCGAGGTGATGAACGTGGTCTGCCAGGACAAGACCCTCAACCTGTCCCAGTACTACATGCGCCCGGGCTTCGCCTTCGGCGGCTCGTGCCTGCCCAAGGACGTGCGCGCCCTGACCTACCGCGCCGGCGCCCTGGACGTGCAGGCGCCACTGCTCAACTCGCTGATGCGCAGCAACGAGTCCCAGGTGCAGAACGCCTTCGACATCGTTTCCAGCCACGACAAGCGCAAGGTTGCCCTGCTCGGCCTGAGCTTCAAGGCCGGCACCGACGACCTGCGGGAAAGCCCGCTGGTGGAACTGGCGGAAATGCTCATCGGCAAGGGCTTCGACCTGCGCATCTACGACAGCAACGTCGAGTACGCCAGGGTTCACGGCGCCAACAAGGACTACATCGAATCGAAGATCCCCCACGTCTCGTCCCTGCTCAACTCGGACTTCGACGCGGTGATCGACCATTCCGACGTGATCATCCTGGGCAACCGTGACGAGAAGTTCCGCACCCTGGTCGAGGACGTCCCCCACGGCAAGCAGGTCATCGACCTGGTGGGCTTCATGTCCAAGTCGACCTGCGCCCAGGGCCGTACCGAAGGCATTTGCTGGTAACGACAGCGGCAAGCTCCGAGCTTCAAGCCGCAAGTGGGAGCACCGCACTTGCAGCTTGCCGCTTGGAGCCTGCAACTGATTTTAGGACGTTGATTATGCACAGGCTAAAACACTGCCTGCTCCAGGCCGCCGGTTGGCTGTTCTACCTGAGTCTGTTGATGGGGATGGCCCTGCTGCTGCCCGCCTCGACCTTCGACTCGCAGTCCAAGGACTTCATCTTCCTGATCGGCGCCGTGGGCATCTGGCGCTACTCCATGGGCGCCACGCATTTCGTGCGCGGCATGCTGTTCCTCTACGTGGTCTACCCACACCTGCGGCGCAAGGTACGCAAGCTCGGCAAGGCGGCGGACCCGTCCCATGTGTACCTGATGGTCACCAGCTTTCGCATCGACGCGCTGACCACCGCCCAGGTCTACGGCTCGGTGATCCGCGAGGCCATCGACTGTGGTTTTCCCACCACCGTGGTCTGCTCGATCGTGGAGATGTCCGACGAGCTGTTGATCAAGAGCCTGTGGGCGCGGATGAACCCGCCCGAGCAGGTCAAGCTGGACTTCGTGCGCATTCCCGGCACCGGCAAGCGCGACGGCCTGGCCTTCGGCTTCCGCGCCATCTCCCGCCACCTGCCGGACGAACGTGCCGTGGTCGCGGTGATCGACGGCGACACCGTGCTGGCCGAAGGCGTGGTCCGCAAGACCGTGCCCTGGTTCCAGCTGTTCGGCAATGTCGGCGGCCTGACCACCAACGAATTCTGCGAAGTGCGCGGCGGCTACATCATGAGCGAGTGGCACAAGCTGCGCTTCGCCCAGCGGCACATCAACATGTGCTCCATGGCCCTGTCCAAGCGGGTGCTGACCATGACCGGGCGCATGTCGGTATTTCGCGCCACCGTGGTCACCGATCCGGACTTCATCGCCGACGTCGAGAGCGACTCCCTGCAGCACTGGCGCCTGGGCCGCTTCAAGTTCCTCACCGGCGACGACAAGTCCAGCTGGTTCAGCCTGATGCGCCTGGGCTACGACACCTTCTACGTGCCTGACGCGGCGATCAACACCGTGGAGCACCCGCCGGAAAAGAGCTTCATCAAGGCCAGCCGCAAGCTGATGTTCCGCTGGTACGGCAACAACCTGCGGCAGAACTCCCGGGCCCTGGGCCTGGGGATCAAGCGCCTGGGCCTGTTCACCAGCGTGGTGCTGTTCGACCAGCGGGTATCGATGTGGACCTCGCTGCTGGGCCTGACGGTGGCCATCATCGCCAGCTTCAAGTACGGCACCGCGTTCATCCTCGCCTACCTGCTGTGGATCGGCATCACGCGGCTGATCCTGACCCTGCTGCTGTCCTGCTCGGGACACCGGATCGGCCCGGCCTATCCGCTGATCCTCTATTACAACCAGATCGTCGGGGCCCTGGTGAAGATCTACGTGTTCTTCCGCCTCGACCAGCAATCCTGGACCCGCCAGGACACCAAGCTGACCCGCGACCTCGCCAGTTTTCAACGTTGGTTCAACACCTGGTCGTCCCGGACCATGACCTTCTCGGCCGGCAGCGTATTCGTCGCCGTACTGCTGCTGATGGTCTGAACCGCCCTGCCTGAATGAACTAGGAAATCGACCCTATGAACACCGCAGTCAACGTCAACGTAGTCCATGAATCCGAAGCCCAGCGCCAGCACGCCCGGGTCAGGATCCCGGCCAAGCTGCGCTTCTTCGGCACCGAGGCCAAGCCCCTGGAAGTGCGGATCCACGACCTCTCCGCCGGTGGCCTGAGCTTCAACGCCGGGCAACAACTGCTGGCCGTGGGCAGCGTGCACAAGGGCCGCCTGCAATTCGTCATCGACAACCTCGGCCTGGCCATGGACGTGGAGCTGCAAGTGCGCTCCTTCGACCGCCAGAGCGGCCGCGTCGGCTGCCAGTTCCAGAACCTGGAACCCCAGGACATCGCCACCCTGCGCCACCTGATCACCTCGCACCTGGCCGGCGACATCGTCAGCATGGGCGACGTGCTCGCCACCCTGCAGCGCGACAACTTCACCAAGGCGCGCAAGACCAAGGACAACGGCAGCGGCATGAGCCCCCTGGGCCGCCTGCGGGCCGTGACCTTCAGTGCCGGGATCTTCATCGTCGGCCTGGCCGCCTTCGGCTTCATCCTCAAGTCGGTGTATGGCATGTACTTCGTCAGCCACGCCGAGGCCGGCCTGGTGAACGTGCCGGGGATGAACGTGACCATGCCGCGCGACGGCACCGTGCAAAGCCTGGTGCAGGCCAACGGCAACGTGGCCAAGGGCGCGCCCCTGGCCAGCTTCAGCACCAGCATGCTGGATGTGCTCAAGGGCCACCTGGACGAGAACCAGCTACAGCCGGCCAAGGTCGAGGAGCTGTTCGGCAAGCAGATGACCGGCACCCTGACCTCGCCCTGCGACTGCACCGTGGCCCAGCAGCTGGTGGCCGACGGTCAGTACGCCAGCAAGGGCGACGTGATCTACCAACTGGTGCCACGGGGCAGCCTGGCCACCGTCGAGGCGCGCTTCTCCTACCGTCAGTTCGGCGACGTGCGCCCGGGCACCAAGGTCAACCTGCAGATCGCCGGGGAAGACCAGGTGCGCACCGGCACCATCGTCAGCAGCACCAGCCTCAACGGCAACGACCTGTCTTCGGATATTCGCGTGCAGATCAAGCCCGACGCGCCCCTGGGCAGCGAGTTCGCCGGCCGCCCGGTGGAGGTCAGCAGCGACCGCGGGCCTTCGATGAACTGGCTGATCGACAAAGCCATGGCCGCGGGTCTGTAACCATGAACACGCCTACTCAACTCGCGGTGTTGCCGTTGGTGGCCGCCCTGGCCCTGGCCGGTTGCGCCGGCCTGCCGGACCAGCGCCTGGCCAACGAAGCCCTCAAGCGCGGCGATACCGCCCTGGCCCAGCAGAACTATCGCCAGCTGGCGGACCTGGGTTATAGCGAGGCGCAAGTGGGCCTGGCGGATATCCAGGTGGAGAGCCGCGACCCGGCGCAGATCAAGCAGGCCGAGGCCACCTACCGCGCCGCCGATACCTCGCCACGGGCCCAGGCGCGCCTGGGCCGGTTGCTGGCGACCAAGCCCGGGGCCAGCGAAGCCGAACAGCACGAAGCCGAGGGCCTGCTGAAGAAGGCCTTCGCCAACGGCGAAGGCAACACCCTGATCCCCCTGGCGATGCTCTACCTGCAATATCCCCACAGCTTCCCCAACGTCGACGCCCAGCGGCAGATCGGCCAATGGCGCGCCGCCGGCTACCCCGAGGCCGGGCTGGCCCAGGTCCTGCTGTATCGCACCCAGGGCACCTACGACCAGCACCTGGACGAGGTTGAGAAGATCTGCAAGGCGTCGCTGAACAGCACCGACATCTGCTACGTCGAGCTGGCCACCGTCTACCAGAAACGCGGCCAGGCCGAGCAGCAAGCCGAGCTGGTCAAGCAACTGCAAGCCAGCCATGGCCGTGGCGCCGTCAGCGCCCAGCGGGTCGACAGCGTGGCCCGGGTCCTGGGCGACGCCAGCCTCGGCAAGCCCGACGAGAAAACCGCCCAGGCCCTGCTCGAGCAGGTGGCCCCGGTGTACCCGGCGTCCTGGGTCAGCCTGGCGCAACTGCTCTACGACTTCCCCGAACTGGGCGACGTCGAACAGATGATGAAGTACCTGGACAACGGCCGCGCCGCCGACCAGCCCCGCGCCGAACTGCTGCTGGGCAAGCTCTACTACGAGGGCAAGTGGGTGCCGGCCGATGCCAAGGTGGCCGAGCAACACTTCAAGCAAGCCCAGGGCCGCGAGGTCGCCGCCGACTACTACCTGGGCCAGATCTACCGCCGTGGCTACCTGGGCCAGGTGTATCCGCAAAAGGCCCTGGACCATCTGCTGACCGCCGCCCGCAACGGCCAGAACAGCGCCGACTTCGCCATTGCCCAGCTGTTTTCCCAGGGCCGTGGTACCCGCCCCGACCCGGTCAATGCCTACGTCTTCAGCCAATTGGCCAAGGTCCAGGACACCCCCCAGGCCAATGAACTGGCCCAGCAACTCGATGAACAACTGCCCCCCGGCCAACGCGCCGAAGCCCAGCGCCTGCTGCAACAGGAACAGGCCGTGCGCGGCACCCTGGCCCAGAGCACGCTGCAACTGCAGGCCCTGCAGGAAGAAGACGGCGAGGAATCCCTATGAAACGCTCTACTCACCTTGTAGCCGCTGCCGCAGGCTGCGACCGCCAGGCCCCCTTGCGCCTGTCGAAACTGGGCATGGCCCTGGGCGTCGCCCTGGCCTGGTCGACACCCTCTTTCGCGGCACTGAGCGAAACCAAGAACTTCGGCCTGGAAGTGAAGATCACCGCGCAATCCGAGGACGACCGCGACCTGGGTACCCAGCGTGGCGGCGACGTCAACGGCATCGGCCTGGACCTGCGTCCCTGGGTCTATGGCGAAAGCGGCAACTGGAGCGCCTATGCCATGGGCCAGGCGGTGACCTCCACCGACGTGATCGAGACCGACACCCTGCAGCAGTCCAGCGACGATGCCAGCCAGCAGTCGGCCAACGACGACCGCAAGGCCAAGAAGAACTACCTGGCCCTGCGCGAATTCTGGGTCGGCTACAGCGGCTTCACCGCCTACCCCGGCGAGCAACTGAAGTTCGGCCGCCAGCGCCTGCGTAACGACGATGGCCAATGGCGCGACACCAACATCGAGGCGCTGAACTGGACCTTCGACACCACCCTGCTGCGGGCCAACCTGGGCCTGGCCGAGCGCTTCAGCGAATACCGCACCGACCTCAAGGAACTGGCGCCCAAGGACAAGGACCGCCTGCATGCCTACGCCGACGTCGCCTACCAGTGGACGCCCGGCCAGTGGGTGGGCATTCGCGCCCACCATACCCACGATGACGGCAAGCTCGACTATGCCGAGCCCGGAGTCGCCAGCGACCCGCTGGACAAGAAGCAGAACGGCGACCTGACCTGGCTCGGCCTGGAAGCCAACAGCGACGCCTATAACTGGCGCAACACCAATACCGTCAACTACTGGGCCAGCCTCACCGGCATGCGCGGCGACCGCGACACGGTCAACCCGCTGAACGCCGACGGCAGCCGCCCGACCCAGGCCAAGCGTGGTGAAAACCTCGACGGCTGGGCCACCGTCCTGGGCGTGCGCCTGCGCCTGGACCCGAACTGGCAAGTGGGCGCGGCCTATGCCCGGGCCAGCGCCGAGTACGAGCAGAACGGCCTGCAAAGCAACCGCTCCAATTTCACCGGCACTCGCTCGCGGGTGCACCGCTTCGGCGAAGCCTTCCGGGGCGAAATGAACAACACCCAGACCGCCACCCTGTTCGGCTCCTGGCAGTTGCGCGAGGACTACGACGCCAGCCTGGTCTACCACAAGTTCTGGCGCGTGGACGGCAACAAGCCGGTGGGCAGCAATGGCATCAATGCCGTGCACAACGACTACGACGACACCACCGGCGCCCTGCTGGGCAGCACCTCGCTCCCCCTGCAAGACGGCAAGAAGGACCTTGGCCAGGAGATGGACCTGGTGGTCACCAAGTACTTCAAGCAAGGCCTGTTGCCGGCGGCCCTGAGCCAGTCGATCGACGAGCCCGCGGCCCTGGTGCGTTTTCGCGGGGGCGTGTTCAAGCCCGGCGACGCCTACGGCAAGGACGTCGACTCCTATATGCACCGCGCCTTCATCGACGTGATCTGGCGCTTCTGAGGCCAGCCATGAACGGAGTCCCCCAGATGCATCGCCATCCCCACACCCCGCTGCACAAAGGCTCCCTGGGCCTGCTGGCCGGTGCCCTGCTGCTGGCCAGCGGCACGGCCCTGGGCAACGTCGAGACGGCCAAGGCGCCGACCGTCGTCAAGGAGCTGCAACAGGCCAAGACCTACACCGTCAGCAGCGCCCCCAGCGAACCGCTGGCCCTGGCCAAGCCAACCCTGCCCGACCTCTCCGGCTACACCGCCGAAGCCGTGGCGGCGAAGATCGTGCGCAGCAAGCCGGGCAAGATCAGCGTGCGGCGGATGATGCAGGAAGACGCCCTGAAGGACTTCATCGGCGGCGACAACAAGATGGCCGAATGGGTGGTGCGCCAACACGGCATTCCCCAGGCGATCTTCGTCGACGATGGCTACGTCAACCTCAAGGACCTGGCAGGCAAGCTGCCCAAGCAGTACATCAGCGAAACCTCCCCTGGGGTCTACCTGGCCCGCCTGCCGATCGTGGTCGGGCGCCACGGCATCCTGGAGATCGACCAGCAGACCCGCGAGCTGCGCCTGTCCCAGGAAGCCGGCGCGTTCCTGGTCAACGATGGCCAGCTGTTCGTGCGCGACACCCAGGTCACCGGCTGGCGCGAGAAGGACAACGGCCCGGCGACCTTCCGCTCGGCCAAGGAATTTCGCCCCTTCCTGCTGGCCTGGGGCGGCACCCAGACCTACATCGCCAACAGCAAGATGGCGAGCTTCGGCTACGCCAATTCCAAGTCCTACGGGGTGAGCATTTCCCAGTACACGCCGAACATGGCCAAGGTGCTCAAGCGTCCCGAGCCCACTGGCTGGATCATCGACTCTGCGTTCTCGGACATGTGGTACGGCTTCTATTGCTACGAGACCGAAGGCTTCGTGCTCAAGGGCAATACCTACCGCGACAACATCGTCTACGGCATCGACCCCCACGACCGCTCCCACGGCCTGATCATTGCCGAGAACACCGTCTACGGCACCCGGAAGAAGCACGGCATCATCATTTCCCGGGAGGTGAACGACAGCTTCATCTTCAACAACCGCAGCTACGACAACCACCTCTCGGGGCTGGTGATCGACCGCAACAGCATCAACAACCTGATCGCCTACAACGAGATCTACCGCAACCACACCGACGGCATCACCCTGTACGAGAGTGCCGACAACCTGATCTACGGCAACAAGGTGGTCAGCAACCGCCGCCACGGCATCCGCATCCGCAACAGCGTCAACATCCGCCTCTACGAGAACGTCGCCATGGCCAACGGCCTGACCGGGGTCTACGGCCACATCAAGGACCTGACCAACACCGACCGCGACATCAAGCTCGACCCGTTCGATGCCCAGGTCTCGCTGATCGTGGTCGGCGGCGAGCTGGCGGCCAACGGCAGCGGACCGATGTCCATCGACTCGCCCCTGAGCGTGGAGCTGTACCGGGTGTCGCTGCTGGCACCGACCAAGAGCAGCGGCATCAGCTTCTCCGGCGTGCTGGGCGAGCGCCAGGACGAAATTCTCGACCTGCTGGTACGCCAGCGCAAAGCCGTATTGATCGACCCCGTCGAACGCCAGACCGAAATGCGCGATTGAGGATGACTTGCATGTACCCACACTTGATCAAATTCCTGGGCTTGTCGGCCCTCGCCGCGGGCATCCTCGCCGCCAGCGCCACGGCCCGGGCCGATGAGGTCGCCGCCCCGTCATTCAAGGCCGAGCCGTGCTGCAACCTGTGCCCGGCCGCCCACGATGCGAAGAACTACGTGACCCGCTACCAGCAGAACTTCACCACCCTGGTACAGGCCCAGGGCGACTGGCTGTTCCGTACCCAGGAGGATTTGCGTACCGAGTTCGACACCACACCCGAAGGCTATCGCCGCCTCAAGCAGTTGCACGAAGCCTTCAAGAGCAAGGGCGTGGAGCTGGTGGTGGTCTACCAGCCGACCCGCGGCCTGGTGAACCGCAACAAGCTCAACCCGGCGGACAAGGCCCGCTTCGACTACGACAAGGCCCTGGCCAACTACAAGGCCATGCTCGGGCGTTTCGCGCAGATGGGCTACGTGGTCCCGGACCTGTCGCCGCTGACCGACGAGCAATTGCCCGAGACCCTGCCGGCCCACGACTTCTACTTCCGTGGCGACCAGCACTGGACCCCCTACGGCGCCCAGCGCACGGCGCGGATCGTCGCCGACAAGGTCAAGCAACTGCCGGCGTTCGCCGACGTTCCCCGGCGCGAGTTCGAGACCCACAAGTCCGGGCGCATGGGCAAGACCGGCACCCTGCACAACATGGCCGGGCAGCTGTGCGGCACCAGCTATGCGATCCAGTACATGGACCAGTTCACCACCGAGCCCAAGGGCGAAGCCGGCGATGGCGATCTGTTCGGCGACTCCGGCAACCCGCAGATCACCCTGGTGGGCACCAGCCACAGCGGCAAGAACTACAACTTCGCCGGTTTCCTGGAAGAGGCCATCGGTGCCGACATCCTCAACGTCGCCTTCCCCGGCGGCGGCCTGGAAGGTTCGATGCTGCAATACCTGGGCAGCGAGGAGTTCCAGAAGAACCCGCCGAAGATCCTGATCTGGGAGTTCTCGCCGCTGTACCGCCTGGACCAGGAAACCATCTACCGGCAGATGATGGCGCTGCTGGACAACGGCTGCGAAGGCAAGCCGGCGCAGATGAGCGCCAGCACCACCTTGAAGCCCGGCAAGAACGAGCTGCTGGTCAACAGCCAGAACAAGGACCTGCGCAACAGCGCCCACCAGGTGGACATCCGCTTCGCCGACACCTCGGTGAAAACCCTGCAGGCCACCCTCTGGTACATGAACGGCCGGCACGAGGACATCAAGATCGAAAAACCGGAGACATCCGACACCGACGGGCGCTTCGCCTTCGAACTGCGTACCGACGAGGACTGGGCCGCGCAAAACCTGCTGGCGGTGGAAATCCAGGGCCCCGAGGCCGGCACCGCCGGGCAGAAGGTCGAAGCGAAAATCTGCAAACGCAATGTGTTCCCGAGCGCCGAGCAACGTACCGCGCAGATCGGGCAGTGAGGTTATCCATGCAAAGCACACGCGTGACACAACTACTGATACCGGGCCTGCTGGGCCTGGCGATGGTCGCCGGCAGTGCCCAGGCCGCCGCGCCGCTGCGCCCGCCCCAGGGCTACTACGCCCCGGTAGACAAGTTCAAGACCAGCGACAACAGCGACGGCTGCGATGCGATGCCGGCGCCCTACACCGGCGCCCTGCAGTTTCGCAGCAAGTACGAAGGCTCGGACAAGGCGCGGGCGACTCTCAACGTGCAATCGCAGCAGGCCTTCCATGACAGCACCGCGGACATCACCAAGATCGAGCGCGGCACCAGCAAGCAGGTCATGCAGTTCATGCGCGACGGTCGTCCGCAACAGCTGGACTGCACCCTGAACTGGCTCAGTGCCTGGGCCCAGGCCGACGCGCTGATGTCCAGGGACTTCAACCACACCGGCAAGTCCATGCGCAAATGGGCCCTGGGCAGCATGGCCTCGGCCTACCTGCGGCTGAAGTTCTCCGACTCCCATCCCCTGGCCACTCACCAGGAGCAGGCGCAGAAGATCGAGGCCTGGTTCGGCAAGATGGCTGACCAGGTGGTCAGCGACTGGGACAACCTGCCCCTGGACAAGACCAACAACCATTCCTACTGGGCCGCCTGGTCGGTGATGGCCACCGCCGTGGCCACCAACCGCCGCGACCTGTTCGACTGGGCCGTCAAGGAATACAAGGTCGGCGCAGGCCAGGTCGACGCCGATGGCTACCTGCCCAACGAACTCAAGCGCCAGCAACGGGCCCTGGCCTACCACAACTACGCCCTGCCGCCGCTGGCGATGATCGCCAGCTTCGCCCAGGTCAACGGCGTCGATCTGCGCCAGGAAAACAACAGCGCGCTCAAGCGCCTGGGCGAGCGGGTGCTGGCCGGGGTCAAGGACCCGGACACCTTCGAGCGCAAGAACGGCAAGCAGCAGGACATGACCGACCTCAAGGTCGACGCGAAATTCGCCTGGCTCGAGCCCTTCTGCAGCCTCTACACCTGCGCCCCGGATGTGCTGGAACGCAAGCACCAGATGCAGCCGTTCAAGACCTTCCGGCTGGGCGGTGACCTGACCAAGGTCTACGACCCGGCCTTCGAGAAGGGCAAGAAGGGCTCGTGATACCTGGACCTCAAGACGCAATACCTGTAGCCGCTGCCGAACTCCAGCGAGGCTGCGCCAAGGCTCGAAGAGCCTTCCAGGGCCCTCAAGAGCGGCGCCCCGGCAGCGGCTACAGGGCGAGATGAATGCAATACGCCTCCCATGGTTTTCCACGGGGGGGTTTGGGGGGGCTGCGGCCCCTGACTATTGGTTAAACATGGAGAGCTCGGGATGGTTTTCTCATCCAATGTGTTCCTGTTCCTGTTCTTGCCGGTGTTCCTCGGCTTGTACTACTTGAGCGGGCAACGCTATCGCAACCTGTTGCTGCTGATCGCCAGCTACGTGTTCTACGCCTGGTGGCGGGTGGACTTCCTCGCGCTGTTCGCCGCGGTCACCTTGTGGAACTACTGGATCGGCCTGAAGGTCGGCGCCGCCGGCGTCAGGACCAAGCCCGCCCAGCGCTGGCTGCTCCTGGGAGTGGCGGTGGACCTGTGCATCCTCGGCTACTTCAAGTACGCCAACTTCGGCGTCGAGAGCCTCAACGCGATCATGACCTCCATGGGCCTGGAGCCGTTCATCCTGACCCACGTGCTGTTGCCGATCGGTATCTCGTTCTACATCTTCGAGTCCATCAGCTACATCATCGACGTCTACCGCGGCGACACCCCGGCGACCCGCAACCTGATCGACTTCGCGGCGTTCGTGGCGATCTTCCCGCACCTGATCGCCGGCCCGGTGTTGCGCTTTCGCGACCTGGCGGACCAGTTCAACCATCGCACCCACACCCTGGACAAGTTCTCCGAAGGCTGCACGCGCTTCATGCAGGGCTTCATCAAGAAGGTGTTCATCGCCGACACCCTGGCGGTGGTCGCCGACCATTGCTTCGCCCTGCAACACCCCACCACGGGTGATGCCTGGCTGGGCGCCCTGGCCTACACCGCGCAGCTGTACTTCGACTTCTCCGGCTACAGCGACATGGCCATCGGCCTGGGGTTGATGATGGGCTTTCGCTTCATGGAGAACTTCAAGCAGCCCTACATCAGCCAGTCGATCACCGAGTTCTGGCGGCGCTGGCACATCAGCCTGTCCACCTGGCTGCGCGACTACCTGTACATCACCCTGGGCGGCAATCGCAAAGGCACCCTGATCACCTATCGCAACCTGTTCTTGACCATGCTCCTGGGCGGCCTGTGGCACGGCGCCAACTTCACCTACATCGTCTGGGGCGCCTGGCACGGCATGTGGCTGGCCATCGAGAAGGCCCTGGGCATCAACACCAGCCCACGCAGCCTCAACCCGATCCGCTGGGTCCTGACCTTCCTGCTGGTGGTGATGGGCTGGGTGATCTTCCGCGCCGAGAACCTGCACGTGGCCGGGCGCATGTACGGCGCCATGTTCAGCTTCGGCGACTGGTCGCTGTCGGAACTCAACCGCGCCAGCCTCACCGGCCTGCAAGTGGCGACCCTGGTCGTGGCCTACCTGACCCTGGCGTTCTTCGGCCTGCGCGACCTGTATCGCAACCCGGCGCCGACCAAAAGCAAGCCCGAAGCCGGCCCGGCCCTGGACACCCAGGCCGATGGCCCGGCCACCGCCCAACCCGGCCTGATCAAGGCAGCACCCGGCGACAACCCCGGCAGCATCCACCAGCCGGGCTACATCGTCGGCCGCGAGGCCCAGGTGCAACCGGCCTACTGGAGCGCCGACTGGTCGCGCTATGCCATGCGCGCCCTGGTGCTGCTGCTGTTCATTGCCTCGATTCTCAAACTCTCGGCGCAAAGCTTTTCGCCGTTCCTGTACTTCCAGTTCTGAGGAGGCCGCTCATGACCCGCTCATTACGCCTGTTCTACGTCGCACTGTTCCTGGTGACCCTGCTGGTCCTGGGTCTGTGGTCGGCGCGCAGCTTCTTCGGCTTCAGCACCAACAGTGACGCCACCGTGCTCGACGGGCGCTGGACCAAGGCGGTGGAAACCCACTACGACGACCAGTTCCCGATCAAGCGCCTGGGCACCAACCTCTGGGCCGCACTGGACTTCAAGCTGTTCAACGAGGGTCGTCCGGGGGTGATCCTAGGCCGCGACCAGTGGCTGTACAGCGATGAAGAATTCCATCCGGTGGTCAACGAGGAACTCAACCTGCAGGGCAACTACGCCCTGGTCGAGGGCGTGCGCCAGACCTTGAAGCAGCACGGGGTGAAACTGGTGATGGCCATAGTCCCGGCCAAGGTGCGGTTGTATCCGGAACACCTGGACACCGTGCGCCCGGCGCGAATCCACGCCAACCTCTACCAGGACTTCCATGCCCGGGTGGCCGCCGACAAGATCCTCGCCCCCGACCTGCTGGGCCCCCTGCAACAGGCCAAGCAACAGGGCCAGCAAGTGTTCCTGCGCACCGACACCCACTGGACGCCGGCCGGCGCCGAAGTCGTCGCCCACCAACTGGCCCAGGCCATCGCCGCCAAGACCCCGCTCAGTGGCCAGCCACAACGCTTCGTCACCCAGGCCCAGGAGACCGTCAAGCACAAGGGCGACCTGCGGCGTTTCCTGCCCCTGGACCCGTTGTTCGAGAACCTGATGCCAGCCCCGGAGCCCCTGCAAAAACGCGAGACCCACGCCGCTGGGGAACAGGCAGGCGCCGCAGACAACCTGTTCGCCGACCACGAAGTACCCGTGACCCTGGTGGGCACCAGCTACAGCGCCAACCCCAACTGGAACTTCGTCGGCGCCCTCAAGCAGGCCCTGCACAGCGATGTGCTGAGCTACGCCGAGGACGGCCACGGCCCGATCCTGCCGATGCTCAGCTACCTCAAAAGCGACGACTTCAAGAACCACCCGCCCCAGGTGCTGATCTGGGAATTCCCTGAGCGCTACCTGCCGGTGAACAACGAAATTGGCGACGCCGACCCGCAGTGGGTCGCAGAGCTCAAGCAAACCGGTGCCCAAGCTGGGCCGGATAGAAGCGTCGCGAGCGAAGGCAAGACAAGGCAAAAACAGGCGAGGACGCGGAGTTTACGAGCTGTAAATGAGCGGTCCGAGCCTGTTTTTAACGCTGGATTGCCGAGCGCAGCAGCTTCTATCCAGCCCGGCCAACAAACTGTGGCACTCAACACATCCGAGACGCCCGACCGGGCACACAACTGAAAAGAGAGGTGACACCCATGACTTTCACTATCAATCCGCGTCGTCTCGCCAAGGCCATCACCCTGGCTGCCGGCATGAGCGTCCTGTCCGTGCCCGCCTTCGCCGGGGGCGACGCCGCGCTGTACGGCCCCACCGCGCCCAAGGGCTCGACCTTCGTACGCATCTACAACGCCAGCAACAGCGAAGTCAGCGCCACCATCGGCAGCACCAACGTCAACGACGTCGCGCCCCTGGCCAGCAGCGACTTCAGCTTCATGCCCGGCGGCGACTACACCGCCAAGCTGGGCAGCCAGAGCGTGCCGGTGAAACTGGCCGCCGATCACTATTACACCCTGGTCAACAACGCCAGCGGCCAACTGCAACTGATCGAGGAGCCGCCGTTCAAGAACAAGCAGAAATCCCTGGTGCGAGTGCAGAACCTCAGCGACCAGGCCCTGACGCTCAAGACCGCCGACGGCAAGACCGACGTGGTCCAGGCCGTGGCCGCCAAGGGCCGCGGCGAACGCGAAATCAACCCGGTGAAGGTCAGCTTCGCCCTGTACGACGGCCAGAAGAAAGTCAGCGACCTCAAGCCCGTGGCCCTGGAGCGCGGCGAAGCGGCGGTGCTCTACGTCACCGGCAACGGCAGCAACCTGTCGCCGGTGTGGGTGAAACGCCCAGTCTCAACGCGCTAACCGCGCGAGCTATCAGCCACAAGCCTCAAGCGGCAAGTGAAGAGCTTTTAACTTGTCGCTTGCAGCTTGCGGCTCCCAACTGCATTTATTAGGAGTAACAACATGATTCCGGTGATCTTGTCAGGTGGTAGCGGCTCACGTCTTTGGCCGCTTTCGCGCAAGCAATTCCCCAAGCAATTCCTCGCCCTGACCGGCGAACACACGCTGTTCCAGCAGACCCTGGAGCGCCTGGTGTTCGAAGGCATGGACACCCCCATCGTGGTCTGCAACAAGGACCACCGCTTCATCGTCAACGAGCAATTGAGCAACCGCAGCCTCGAATCCCAGCGCATCCTGATGGAGCCCTTCGGCCGCAACACCGCGCCGGCCGTGGCCCTGACCGCGATGATGCTGGTCAACGAAGGTCGCGACGAGCTGATGCTGGTACTGCCGGCCGACCACGTGATGGACGACCAGAAAGCCCTGCAGCGGGCCCTGGCCCTGGCCACCGTGGCCGCCGAGCGCGGCGAGATGGTGCTGTTCGGCGTACCGGCGACCAAGCCGGAAACCGGCTACGGCTACATCAAGTCGACCCACGATGCGCTGCTGCCGGAGGGCGTCAGCCGGGTCTCGCACTTTGTCGAGAAACCCGATGAAAAACGCGCCACCGAGTTCGTCCAGGCCGGAGGCTACTTCTGGAACAGCGGCATGTTCCTGTTCCGCGCCAGCCGCTTCCTCGAAGAGCTGAAAAAACATGATCCGGACATCTACGACACCTGCCTGCTGACCCTGGAGCGCAGCCAGCAGGACCCGGACACCGTGATGATCGACGAAGCCACCTTCGCCTGCTGCCCGGACAACTCCATCGACTACGCGGTGATGGAAAAGACCCAGCGCGCCTGCGTGGTGCCGCTCAGTGCCGGCTGGAGCGACGTGGGCTGCTGGTCGTCGCTGTGGGACGTGCATGAAAAGGACGCCGACGGCAACGTCAGCAAGGGCGATGTGGTGATCCAGGACAGCAAGAACTGCATGATCCACGGCAACGGCAAGCTGGTGTCGGTGATCGGCCTGGAGAACATCGTCGTGGTCGAGACCAAGGACGCCATGATGATCGCCCACAAGGACAAGGTCCAAGGCGTGAAGCAGATGGTCAACACCCTCAACGAACAAGGCCGCAGCGAAACCCAGAACCACTGCGAGGTCTACCGTCCGTGGGGCTCCTACGACTCGGTGGACATGGGCGGGCGCTTCCAGGTCAAGCACATCTCGGTCAAGCCGGGCGCGTGCCTGTCCCTGCAGATGCACCACCACCGCGCCGAACACTGGATCGTGGTCAGCGGCACCGCCGAAGTCACCTGTGACGAGAACGTGTTCCTGCTCACCGAGAACCAGTCCACCTACATCCCCATCGCCTCGGTGCATCGCCTGCGCAACCCCGGCAAGATCCCCCTGGAGATCATCGAAGTGCAATCGGGCAGCTATTTGGGTGAGGACGATATTGAGCGGTTCGAGGATATCTACGGCCGCTCTACTCCGGTGGAACGTGGTGTTTCGGTGAAAACTATCGCTCAGTAAGAGCAGCGGCAAGCTGCAAGCAAGAGCAGCCGTAAGCTTCAAGCGACAAGCTGCAAGTAGAAGCAGATAGTCGTTGTCAGCGAGTCCTTTCAACCCCCTTCCGGTCGCCTGCGTCCCCTATCCGCAGGCGGTTGGACAGGGGGATTTTTTTCAGAAGCAGTGCCAAGTGCCAAGCCTCAAGCGGCAAGCCAGATCAGCAGCCACCTGTGGATGCAAAAGGTCGTTCAAGGCTACACATATCGGGTTGACCGCCCTCTTCTCGCTCCCTATCCTCGCGCCTGTCACGACTCATTCGTGATCGGGTTTGACGGCCCGCAACATCTCTCACGACGTGCATTGCCTCATCTCTACGCTCGGGCACACCTGTGCCTGCAGCATTGCGTTATGGCAACTGTGCGTGGGGCACCTTTGGGTGCGCCGGGTTACGTGAGACCGGTCCGTCAACCTGCGTACAGTTGCCACCCAACTCGTTTGACGGCGAGCCGATGGCAGCTCTTGATAACTCACGGAGCAACACACCATGACGGACCGTATCGCACTAACCAGCAACGAATCCTCCACTCCCTCCCTGTTTATCGACACCCGCGCGCCCTTGGACGAACTGCATGCCAGCGCCGCCTACCGCATCCTCGCGGTGACTCAACTGATGGAAAGCATCGTGCACATGGACAGCCGCCATGCCGATGCCACCGACCTGACACAGATCGCCCACGCCAGCGCCATTCTGCTGCGCGATGGTTGTGATCTGCTGGATGTGTTGGGTCGACGGATTCGTGGCAGTCAGTACCTGAACTAAAACGCCCCGTGATCGTTCCCTCCTTCAAATGCGGGGGGAACGATCTGCAGGCCTATCCCCTCTTCTTCATCTCCAACCCCACCTCATTGATCACTGCCGTCCCCCTCTGCATCAGAAAATGCATAGCCCTGTTGTGGGTGGCAGCCGTGCGCGGATTGGTCGACCGGAGATACAGGAACCCGGCAGGGCTGAAGCCCTTCCACGCACAGCCGCCATTGCACGAATACACAGGCGCACAACGAGCTTGCAATAGCGAAAGGGGGCGCTGCGGCAGCTGTATCAAAACGGGCTGCCAAGCGAAGGGGGGGCAGCTGCGCGCAGGTTGGTAAACCGGAGATACAGGAACCCGGCAGGGACGAGCCCTCCCACGCACAGCTGCCATTGCACGAGTGTGCAGATACAAAAAAGCGCCTGCAATAGTGAAATGTGGCGCTGTTGCGCCTGTATCGAAATGGGTTACCAAGCCCAGTCGCTGAATGGGCAGCGACGCTCAAAGGCCAGTCCGGGTTCGACACGGAGCAACGACAAAGGCGTCGCAGTTTATTGACCTGGAAAGCACATCACCTCATGTAGCTGCTGCCGAGCCCGCGAGGCTGCGACAAGGGCCGCAGGACCTTCAGCGAATTCAAGATCCAGGCGGCCGCTGCGCGCCCGTGCGCAGCCTGCGGTAGCGGCTACAGGGAGATTACGATGCGCTTGAATATTTCTGTCATGGGGGCGTAGTTCACATAGACCCCATTGATATTGGCTTCGAGCCATTCAGACTGGCTGACATCCTCCCAATCGAGTTCATAGCCCGCAGATAAAGCGAGATGTTCGAAAAATAGTCGTTGGACTCGACCATTGCCTTCACGAAATGGATGAATCATGTTGAGTTCGCAATAGAACTCCGCCAGCTTCTTGCAGAACTCTTCTTTATCGAGACCACCCAACCAACTGTCTTTCTGAAGAGCGGAAAAAATCTTCAGTGCCTCGGCTTCAATTCGCCCACAATGACAAAAAGGAGTTCCGCCCTTGGAGATATCAATATTTCTTATTTCTCCAGCCCACGCATAAAGATCAGAAAACAGTTTCCGGTGCAATAGCTTGAAATTCTCCAAGCTGTAGGGAGGGGCAACATAGACGACCCGACTCACTGTAATCGCGGTAATTTCCCTTTCAGCTGCCTCAAGGGCTGCCATCTCTTGGATGTCCAGCTTGTTCTTGAGTACCGATGAATTGGGATAGCAGTAATGATCGTTAGAGGCGTCATACTTATCCATTCAACTGCCGTCCATGTTTGGCCAGGATTTTTTCCAGGGAGAGTTTCTCGTCAAAAGCAGGAATTTCGATGCCTTCAAGCCTTGAACTATTCATGAAGTTCTTGCGTTTCTTCTTTTCGAAACGTTCATGCAGGTCGAGTTCGCGGGGAGTGACGCATGTCGAGATCCCGTGAAGCGCATCCTTCAACTCCGTCCAGTTTTTTGCCGTTATTTCAAAACCAATCATTTTCGCTGCGTTGGCTCGAGCGGCTGGATAAGAAGTGGTAGTACAAAAATAATGTTCATACTCGCAACTCGATTTTTCCAAGGCACGAATGGCTTTCAGTTTCAGCAACAAGGAGTTCCACCCTTTGGCGCCTAGCTTCAAGTAAAGCTGGGCCTCGACAAAGCGTTTTATTTCGAGAAACTTCCCCAATGCTTTCAGATCGTCAACCTGTGCAGTTTGGAAAATCTGCTGCAGCGATACGTCCATCATTCGACCCCATGACTTTTATCAAAGCCTGGAAATTATACACCCCATGGGGCATCCACACGCTTAGCAAAGAGACCACTCTGTCGCTCTTCATACAGAGCTGATGATCGTCACATCAGGTTGTAATAGCGGTTCGTCAAAGGCCATTCACCCATGACAAGCCACGCGCTCAATCATCATCTGCCTCCGGTCGCCAACAAATAGGTGAATATCAAGAGTCGAGTTCCTGCATCGCCAACCCCACCTACGCTTAGGTAGGATGCACCCACATTCCCCAGAGGTTCGCGTCATGTTCATCGGCGTCCTGCTGATCATTACCTGGCTGATCCTGCTCCTGCGCTACCCCGCCAAAGCCCTGCCCGTGTCCCTGGCCGCCGCCTGCGGCCTGGCCCTGGTGGCCGGCTGGGTGGTCTGGCTGGACAACCGCGAAGCCCAGCAACTGGCCCGCCTGGAACTGCGCCTGGCCTACGCCCCCGAACACTGCCCCGCCGACCGCCCGCTACAGGTCAAGCTCAACAACGGCAACAAAGTCCCCCTGACCGAACTGCGCTGGCGCGTCGCCGCCTACGCCCCGGGCGACACGGTGAACCTCGCCGACAACCAGTACAGCGCTCCACGCTATCGCGGCCCCGGCGAATTGCAGGCCGGCGCCAACTGGCAGGACTGCCTGCCCCTGCCACCGCTACGCCCAGGCTATCGCCCGCAAACCCTGGAGTTTCGCGCCGAGCGTTTGCAGGGTAGTTTCTCTCGCTGATCCCCTTCCCATCGCCCAGCACAAGGACCGCGCCATGCCCGTAGCGTTGATCACCGGTTGTTCCAGCGGCATCGGCCGCGCCCTGGCAGATGCCTTCAAACAGGCCGGCTACACCGTCCTGCCCAGCGCCCGCAAGGCCGAGGACGTCGCCGCCCTGCAAGCCGCCGGCTTCCACGCGGTGCAGCTGGACGTGAATGACGGCGCCGCCCTGGCCGCCCTGGCCGAGGACATCGACCAACAGCACGGCGGCCTCGATGTGCTGATCAACAACGCCGGCTACGGCGCCATGGGCCCGCTGCTCGATGGCGGCGTGGAGGCCATGCAGCGCCAGTTCGAAACCAACGTGTTCGCAGTGGTCGGGGTGACCCGGGCGCTGTTCCCGGTACTGCGTCGCAGCCGTGGCCTGGTGGTGAATATCGGCAGTGTGTCCGGGGTGCTGGTGACGCCATTTGCTGGCGCCTATTGCGCCTCCAAGGCTGCCGTGCATGCGCTCAGCGATGCCCTGCGCATGGAGCTGGCGCCGTTCGGCATCAAGGTCATGGAAGTGCAGCCCGGGGCCATCGCCTCCAGCTTTGCCAAGAACGCCGGGCATGAAGCCGAACAGTTGCTCAACGAACAATCGCCCTGGTGGCCGCTGCGCGAGGGCATCCGCTCCCGGGCCAAGGCCTCCCAGGACAAGCCGACCCCGGCCAGCGAATTCGCCGCCGGCCTGCTCAAGGCCGTGCAACAACCCAACCCGCCGCGCCTGGTCCGCCTGGGCAACGGCAGCCGCGCCCTGCCGCTACTGGCCAACCTTTTGCCCAAGGGCTTGCTGGAGAAGGGGCTGATGAAGCGCTTCGGCCTGGCCGCCAAGCTCTGACCCCCGTGATGTCCGGGGCCCGGAACCTGCAACCTAGGCATCTGCCTCGGGCCCTCTCGAAACAGCGCCCCCCAGGTTGTAGCCCGGCGCAATCTTAGTAGAATGCGCGCACTCAAGGCCCCGGGCCTCGATCAAGCCGCATGGAATCGCTGGCGTCTCAAGCACGGAACTGCTGAAGCTGCTCCTCCCGCCCTTTCCTGCCCGCCCATGCGCTACTTCGCCCAAAGCAGACCAGGAATCCGTCATTGAAGCCCCAACACTTGCTGCCACTGGCCCTGGCCACCTTGCTCATCGGCTGTGGCGAACCGTCGCCGGACGAAGCGCTGAACGCGACCCTGCCCCAGGTCGGCCTCGACCAGTTGCTGCCCCAAGCCACGCCCAACCAGTACTGCACCACCCAACTGGACAGCGAACTGCTGTTCGGCCTCGGCTACCAGTTGTACGACCACGACCAACCCGAGCTGGCGCGCAGTTGCCTGATCATGGCCGCGCCCAGCTACGACCGGGCGCTGTGCTACCTGGCGAAGATCGCGGAGCAAGACAGCAGCAAGGACAGTGCCGAGCGTGATCGCGAGGCCTTTGGCTACATGGCCTACTCGGCACGCAAGAACGACTCCTGCGCCGAATTCGGCATGTTCCAGAACTTCACCTTCGGGATGCGCGGGCAAACCCCGGACACCGCCTTGGGCTTGCGCTGGCTGGAGCGCTCGGCGCGCCATGGCGACACCGACGCCCAGCAGACCCTGGTGCGCCTGCATACCAACAAGGGCAACCTGGCCCTGGCCTACAGCTGGGCCAGGGCCCTGGACGACCAGCAGAAGATCCAGGGTCTGAAGCAGAAGATGAGCGCGCAGCAACTGGGCGAAGGCGAGCAGGAGTACCAGCGGCTGAGCCCACAGCTGACCAGCCAGGACAGCGTGCGCCAGCAAAACCGCGAACAGAACATCGCGCTGTATACGGCGGGCGTCTATCAACTGCGCCCCACGGCCTTCGAGGGCATGCCGGCAGCCGAGCGCCATGCCTTCATGGACCGGGCCCTGAGCCGGGTCAGCGCGCTCCCTGCGTTCACCAACCGGCTGCAGCTCTATACCTACGCGATCATCGCCCGCCAGGCGCAACTGCGGGACCCGCAACTGGACATCCTGCAAAACCCCCAGGTCCTGGCCCTGTTGCAGAACCCCGACCTGGACCTGGAGCCAACCGTGACCCAGGCCCTGGCGATCCTTGCGCCAAGCGGCTCATAGGCTGCACGGCGTCATTGTCTTTTCTCCATCACCGACCAGGGAACATCCTTTGAAATTGCTCAAGGCATTGCCACTGATCTTGCTCGCCGTACTGGCCGCATGTTCTCCCGAAACCCCGCAACCTGCCGCGCCCAAGGTCCCGGACCTGAATGACAGCCTGCCCAAGCTGAGCTTGCAGACCCTGCTGCCGCAGGTACCCGACACCCAGGACTGCAACCGCCAGATGGACAGCGATGTGCTCTACGGCATCGGCATGGCGCACTTCAACGACAACGACTATCCGGCGGCCAAGAGCTGCCTGGTACTGGCCGCCCCCGAGCAGCACCGGGCGTTCTGCTATTTGTCGATGATCGCCGAACAGGAAAGCGACGCCAGCGATGCCACGCCCAACCGCCAGTCGTTCGACTACCTGGCCTACGCCGCCAGCCAGAACGATTGGTGCGCCGAATACGGGCTGTACCAGGTGTACCGTTTCGGCCGCAAGGGCATGACCGCGGACCGGGCCCTGGCCCAGCGCTGGCTGGAACGCTCGGCCCAGCACGGCTACCCGGTGTCGCAACAGGCCCTGGTCCAGATCCACGAGGAACAAGGTGACCTGGCAAGCGCCTATGCCTGGTCGAAGATCATCGACGACCGCAATGCCAGCGGTGAGCGCGAAGCACTCAAGGCACGCCTGAGCCCCGAGCAACTGCTGGCCGCCGAGCAGCACTACAACCAGTTGTTGGGCCAGGTCACCAGCAAGGATGCGATGTACGCCCAAGCCCGGGAAGAAGATATCGGCCGCTACTCGGCCACCATCCAGCAGGCCTACCCGGACACTTTCCGTGGCATGGCCAGCCAGGAACGCCGGGATTTCGTCCGCCAGGCCATGCTCAAGGGCATCGACCTGCCGTACATCCACAACCGCCGCCAGATCACCAGCTACATGGTCATCAGCCGTCGGGCGCAGCTCAAGCAAGCCAACGCCGACGTGCTGCAGAACAAGCAGATCGTCGCCCTCCTGGGCAACGACGACCTGACGGTGGCGCAGATCCTGGACAAGGCCCAGGTCATCCTCGACAAGCACTACAAGTAGCGCACTCCCGCGCCAGCCGCTGTTTCGCCGGCGGCTGGCGGCTCAGTCCTGCGGGTCTTGGCGGACCACCACGGTGCAGGTGATGCCCGCCGCCAGCAGCACGCCCTCGGGCACCTCGTCGATATGGATGCGTACCGGCACCCGCTGGGCCAGGCGTACCCAGTTGAAGGTCGGGTTGACGTCGGCGATCAGCTCGCGGCTCTCGGGGTTGTCACGGTCGTAGATCCCCCGGGAAATGCTTTCCACATGGCCCTTGAGCACCTGGCCGCTCATCAACTGCATGTCGGCTTTATCGCCCACGCGCACGTGGGGCAGCTTGGTTTCCTCGAAGAAGCCGTAGACCCAGAACGAATTCATGTCCACCACCGCCATCTTCGGTTCACCAATGCGCGCGTAGTCGCCACGGTGCACGTTGAGATTGGTGACGTAGCCGTCCACCGCCGCCCGTACCTGGGTGCGGGCCAGGTTGAGTTCGGCGGCTTCCAGCTGGGCCTGGGCGTGTTGGTAGTCGGCCAGGGCCGAGTCGGCGATGTTGCCGGCGTCGTCGCGGTTTTCCTTGGAGATCACCAGGCTGTCCAGGTCGGCGCGGCGCCGGGCGTTGACCTTGCGCATCTCCCAGGTGGCCTTTTTCGAGGCCACCAGCGATTGCGCCTGCTTGACCGCGATCTGGTAGTGCTCGGGGTCGATCTGCATCAGCAAGTCGCCCTTGTGCACCAGCTGGTTGTCCTTGACCGGTACGTCCACCACCTCGCCGGTGACGTCGGCGGCGACATTGATGACGTCGGCGCGCACTCGTCCATCGCGGGTCCAGGGGGTGTACATGTAGTGCTCCCACAGGGTACGGCCGATCCACAGGGCCAGGGCCAGCACGAGCAGGGTGGCGAGCAGGCTGAAGAACTTTTTCATTGCGGGGGTCTCAACGGTAGACAGTGAGCGCCATGGCGCCGAACAGACAGCAGAACAGGCTCAGGCGCAGCAGCGCCGGGTGCCAGAAGAAGCGATACAGGTCATAACCGGAGATGAACCGGTCCAGGGCCCAGGCCAGGGCCGCGGCGATGAAGAACATCAGGGTCATGGTCGGCATGTAAACGCCGTGGAAGGCGATTTCACGAGGCATGTGCAGGTCCTTGGGGTGCAGGCACCGCCGGCTTGGCCACGGCATAGGCCGCCAGCGGCGATTGCGGGTCGAGCAACGAAGTACGGATGAAATGCAGGTAGCTCTTCACCCGGCGCAGGGCCGAGGTGTCGAAGTGCGGGGCGAAGGGTTCGTCGGTGGCCTGGACCCGGCTGATGGCATGGTCCACGGCGATCAGCCCGCGCTCCAGGTTGCTCTGGCTAGGCTGCAGGAACAGCCGCACCAGGGAACGGCCCATGACCCGGATCGCCTGGCGCCAGGGCTGGGATTCGGCATAGGCCGGGTGCACCGGGAGGATCGCCTGCTCCTTGCGCAGCTCGATGATGGCGTGGCCGACCTCCAGCACCACGAACATCCAGCGCAGCAGCTCGCTCTGCACCTTGGGCTGGCCCACCGCCAGGCCATAGGCCTGGTGCAGCAGGTCGCGAGTGCGACTCTCGAAGCTCGACGCCAGGCCCTTGAGCTTGCCGCTGATGGCATACACCACCTGGCCGCGCAGGTCCTGCTCCAGGCGGCGCCACAACCAGCGGCTGTTGGGCGGCAGGATGATCGCCCCGGCCGCGGCGCAGACCAGCATGCCCATGACCATGGCGATGTAGTCGTTGATGAAGGTGTAGGGGTTGTAGATCGTCAGGTTGTCCGGCACCGAGCCGGTGCTGAAGAAGATCAGCAAGCCCAGGCCGACCCCGGCGTACTTGGGCCGCGAGGCCAGGAACGAGCCCAGCACGATCACTGGCGCCAAGGTCAGGCACAGCAGCGGGAAGCCGTCGAGCCAGGGGAACACGAAGAACATCTCGACGAACCCCACCAGGGCGCCGATGAAGGTGCCGCAGGCCATCTGGAATGCCATGCGCTTAGGGTTTGGGGTGGCGGCCGACAGGCCGATGGTGGCGGCTGCGATCAGGGTCATGGTGGCGCCACTGGGCCAGGCGGTGGCGACCCAGTAGCTGCCCAGCACCACCAGGACGAAGGCGGCGCGAATCCCCGAGGCGGCCGAGGCCAGCCAGTTGGTCTGCGGGGTGTAGGGTTCGTCCCAGCGCTCGCGCTCATGGCTGTGCTCGGCCAGGGAGGCGTGGGTCTGGGCGTAGCTGTGCAGTTCGTCGACGAAGCGGTACAGCAGCTCGTAGGCGGTATGGAAATCCAGCTGCTCGGCATCGCTGGGGACGGTTTCCTGGAACGCCGCGCGCAGGCTGCGCACCCGTGCCGGCAGTTCGCCTTTATAAGCCGCCAGCGCCGTGGCCAGGCGGGCCGCGTCGGGGCTGGTCAGGGCCCGGCCGGAGAACCCGTCCAGCAGCTCAGCCAGGTCGTAGAGCCCGGGCTTGATCGCCGCCACGACGTGATCGGCACCGCTGCTGCGCAGGCGCTCGAGCAACTGGTGCAGGGCGTTGAAGCGCGTGGTGATGCCCATGAACTCGCTGTTCAAGCGGCTCAGGCGACCGTTGCGCCGACGCATGTGCGGGTCTTCGAACACGGTGACGCTGCGCAGCCCTTCCAGGCCCACCGCCTCGGCGATGAAGCGCACGTTGCTGCTTTCAAAAATGTCGCGCTGGCTGCGCCCGCGCAGGCCATCGGTGACGAACATCGCGAACACCCCGAAGCGCTGGTACAGGGCGTTGCGCATGGCGGCACTGGCGGTCTGCGGCAGGATCGCGGCGCTGACCAGGGTCGAGCAGAGAATCCCCAGGGAGATCTCCAGCACCCGCCAGACCGCCGCCATGAAGGCGCCTTCCGGGTGGGCCAGGGCCGGCAGGCCGACCATGGCCGCGGTGTAGCCGGCGAGGACGAAACCATAGGCGCGGAAGTTGCGATAGCGCGCAGCGCCAGCCGAGCAGATGCCGACCCAGATCGCCAGCGAGCCCAGGAACAGCTCGGTGTTCTGGGCGAACAAGGCGATCAGCGCCACCATCACCGCCGAGCCGGCCAGGGTGCCGAGGAAGCGATAGAAGCTCTTGGCGAACACTTGGCCGCTCTGCGGCTGCATGACGATGAACACGGTGATCATCGCCGTGCGCGGCTGCGGCAACTCCAGGCGCATGGCCAGCCACAGGGTGAGGAACGCCGCCGCCAGCACCTTGAAGATATAGACCCAGGTCACGCCATCGCTGCGTGCCCAGTCGAAGAAACCCCGGCGCCACTCAAGGGAATACAGCCAGCGCAAGGGTGCGGGCAAGGAAGTCATCGGAACCTGCTTCAGTGATCAAAGACGGCCAGGGCCGCCGGGGTCTTGGGCGCTTGGATCTGTTTGTCGGAGGGCACGTCGCGACCGGCTTGCAGGCCACCGCCCAGGGCAGTCACCAGGTCGGCCTGGGCGCTCAGGCGCGCGGCCTGGACTTGCTGCTGCACTTGTTGCTGATGGAACAGCAGGGTCTGGGCATTGAGCACATTGAGGTAGTCGGTCAGGCCGCGCTGGAACGCCACGGTGGCCAGGTCGTAGGTCTTCTGCGCGGCGGCCACCGACTCGGCGGCGAACGACTGCTGCTTGTCCATGGACTCGCGACGGATCAACTGGTCGGAAATGCCCTTGAGCGCATCCACCAGGGTCTGGTTGTACTTGGCCACGGCCAGGTCGTAGCCGGCCGAGGCCTCACCCAGTTGCGAACGCAAGCGGCCGCCGTCGAAGATCGGCAGGCTGATGGCCGGGCCGACGTTGTAGTTGAGCTTCTTGCCGGTGAGGAACTCCAGGGCCCCGCCGCCGGTGGCCATGAAGCCGATGCTGCCCACCAGGTCGACGTTGGGATAGAACCCGGCATGGGCCACATCGATGCCCCGGGCCTGGGCCGCCACCTGCCAACGGCTGGCCACCACGTCCGGGCGCTGGCCCAGGAGCTCGGCGGGCAGGGCCGAGGGCAGTTTCAGCGCCGCGCCCAGGGCCAGGCTCGGCCGTTGCAATTGCGCGCCCTCCCCCGGCCCCTTGCCGGCCAGGGCCGCCAGCTGGTTGCGGGCCAGGGCGATTTCTTCATCCAGGGCGTCGATCTGGCGATGGGTCTCCGGCAGTGGCGCCTCGGCCTGGCTCACCTCGAAATGCGTGCCGATGCCAGCGTCCAGGCGCCGTTGCGCCAGCTCGAGGATCTGTTGCTGCTGCTTGAGGGTAGCCAGGGCGATATCGCGCTGGGCGAAGTGCAGGGACAGCTGGATATAGCTGCGCACCACGTTGTTCACCAGCTCCAGCTGGGCCAGGCGGGCCTCGGCCACGCTCATGTGGGCCAGGTCCACGGCGCGCTCGGTGGCGTTGCTTTCCCGGCCCCACAGGTCCAGCGCATAGCTGAAGCCCAGGGCGGCGTTGTTGTCCCAGGTGGTGCTGTTGGATAGCGCCCCGGGGCCGTAGAAAGGGTCGGTGGGCCAGTTGTGGCGCTTGAGGGTGGCGTCGCCCTTGACCTGCAGCGACTCGGCCGACTCGGCGATACCGGCCATGGCCTTGGCCTGGCGCACCCGGGCGGCGGCCATGGCCATGCTCGGGCTGCCTTGTATGGCCAGGTCGATCCAACGGTTCAGCTGCGGGTCGCCATAGGCCTGCCACCACTGGGCAGTGGGCCAGTGGGCATCCCGCGCGGCGCTCTGGATCGCCTCGTCGGTGGCCAATGTATTAGCGGGAAGTGTCTTGCCTTGTGGGGCAATGCCTCCGGTTCCGATGCAGCCGCTGATTGCTAACGATAAAGCCCAAACATTGAGGGTCTTGAACCCTCTGCTGATGCGACGCGGCACTGCTGCGAATTCCTGAGATCGAGGGGGAAGGCAAATCTCTCGCAGGTGCCGGCAGGCCAACGGTCCAGGCCCGGATATCGGGTCGGACGGCGCTTCGTCGGCAAGGCTCCTGCGGATCGGCGCAATTCTAGGGGGCGGTCGGTTCGGCGATAAGCTGGGATTCCTGTGAATCTTTGTTACCGTAAACGCGATAATCCCTTGGTCGTATCCCCAGACGCCTGTAAAAACAGAAACTTCGTGTCACAATTTGCAATCTCCTTTGAGAGCACCCCATGGACACCTTGCAAAACATGCGTGCCTTCAGTTGTGTCGCCGAAGCCGGCAGCTTCACCGCCGCGGCCGTGCAACTGGACACCACCACGGCCAACGTCTCGCGTGCCGTCTCCAATCTCGAGGCGCACCTGCAAACCCGCTTGCTCAACCGCACCACCCGACGTATCGCCCTGACCGAGGCCGGCAAGCGCTACCTGCTGCGCTGCGAGCAGATCCTGGCCTACGTCGAGGAAGCCGAGGCCGAGGCCAGCGATGCCCATGCCCGTCCCGCCGGCCAGTTGAAAGTCCACACCATGACCGGCATCGGCCAGCACTTCGTGATCGACGCCATCGCCCGCTATCGCAAGTCGCACCCGGACGTGACCTTCGACCTGACCATGGCCAACCGCGTGCCGGACCTGCTGGACGAGGGCTACGACGTGTCCATCGTCCTGGCCAGCGAGCTGCCCGATTCGGGGTTCGTGTCCCAGCGCCTGGGGATCACCTACAGCATCGTCTGCGCCTCGCCAGCCTACGTGAAGGCCCACGGCTGCCCGCAGAAGCCCAGCGACCTGCTGCACCATGCCTGCCTGCGCCTGGTGAGCCCGGTGATTCCCCTGGAGAAGTGGGCCTTCGACGGTCCGGAAGGCCAGGAGATGGTCACCATCAACAGCTCGCCGTTCCTGGTGAACTCGGCCGACGCCATGAAGGCCGCGATCATCAGCGGCATGGGCATCGGCGTGCTGCCGGTGTACGCCGCTATCGAGGCCTTGCGCAACGGCACCCTGGTGCGGGTCATGCCCAAGTACCGCTCCCAGGAGCTGAACCTCTACGCCATCTACCCCTCGCGCCAGTACCTGGACGCCAAGATCAAGACCTGGGTCGAGTACCTGCGCGGTTCGTTGCCCGAGATCCTCGCCGCGAACCAGACCGAGCTGGCGTCCTATGAGCTGAGCGGCACCCTGGCCAGCGCCCGCTCCGGGCATTGAACAACCGGTCCCTGGCGCGGGGGCCAGGCCAGAAAAAGCCCATGGAACGGGCTGTTTGATGTTAGCGTGCCAAGCATTTTCCCCCGCCTGACGAGCCGCTTCGCGATGAAAAAGACCGTACTAGCCTTCAGCCGCATCACTGCCCAGATGACCGAACGCCTGCAACAGGACTTCGAAGTCATAGTGCCCAATCCCAAGCAGGGGGATATCGCCGCCCAATTCAACGAAGCCCTGCCCCGGGCCCACGGCCTGATCGGCGTCGGCCGCAAGCTGGGGCGCGCGCAGCTGGAGCAC
Source organism: Pseudomonas sp. B6(2017) (assembly GCF_002112765.1). Taxonomy (NCBI): domain Bacteria; kingdom Pseudomonadati; phylum Pseudomonadota; class Gammaproteobacteria; order Pseudomonadales; family Pseudomonadaceae; genus Pseudomonas; species Pseudomonas sp. B6(2017). Next base: position 227,808 of record NZ_NEIQ01000005.1, read on the forward strand.
GCGACGCAGCTGGAAGTGGTGTCGAGCATCTCGGTGGGCTACGACAACTACGACCTGGACTACTTCAATGAACGCGGGCTGATGCTCACCAACACCCCCGATGTGCTCACCGAAAGCACCGCCGACCTGGCCTTCGCCCTGCTCATGGGCAGTGCGCGCCGGATCGCCGAGCTGGATGCCTGGACCAAGGCCGGGCAGTGGCAGGCCAGCGTCGGCCCGGCGTTGTTCGGCTGCGATGTGCATGGCAAGACCCTGGGGATAGTCGGCATGGGCAATATCGGCGCGGCCATCGCCCGCCGCGGTCGCCTGGGCTTCGGCATGCCGATCCTCTATAGCGGCAACAGCCGCAAGAGCGCCCTGGAACAGGAGCTGGGGGCGCAGTACCGCAGCCTCGAGCAGTTGCTGGCCGAGGCCGACTTCGTCTGCCTGGTGGTGCCGCTGAGCGAGCAGACCCGGCACCTGATCGGCCAGCGCGAACTGGCGCTGATGAAGCCCAGCGCGATCCTGGTGAACATTTCCCGTGGCCCGGTAGTGGACGAGCCGGCGTTGGTCCAAGCCCTGCAGAACGGCCAGCTCCGCGGTGCCGGCCTGGACGTGTACGAGAAGGAACCGCTGGCGCAATCGCCGCTGTTCCAATTGTCCAACGCCCTGACCCTGCCCCATGTCGGCTCGGCCACCACCGAGACCCGCGACGCCATGGCCGAGCGCGCCATGAGCAACCTGCGCAGCGCCCTGCTGGGCCAGCGCCCCCAGGACCTGGTCAACCCGCAGGTGTGGAAGGCCCAGTAACAGCCGGCAAACGATACCCCCGGCCCACTTCGCGCCCACAACCGCATAGCCAGGCACAGCCGGCGGGCGATGAACGAAAACCTGCGCCACCAGTCAGATGGCCAAGCCCGCTTGGCCAACCTGCCCTGCCAAGGCAATGCCCGCAGGCTGGCCACTGTCTCAGAGAGATCCTGCATGAAGTTGAAATATCTACTCCTGGCCCCGGCGTTCTTCCTCGCGGCCTGCGATCAGCAATCGCCAGCACAGGCGACCAGCCCCACGGCCAAGTCGCCGCTGATAGTGGCCCTGGAGTCCATGGGCAGCCACTTCCAGCAAGAACCCAGCAACGTGATGGTGAATCAGAAAGTCACCGGCGAGTCCCCGACCGAGGCGGTGGTCGAGATCGAGGAGTCAGGGTTGCTGGATGACTCGGTGTTCGCGCAAAAGACAATATTCAACCTGTCCATCGAGAACGAGCGCTGGACCGTGACCGACAAGACGACCCAGGTGAAATGCTACCCGGGCCGGGGCCATCAGGACTATGGGTCCGATCCTTGCCAGTAACGCTCCCACCGACGTGATCGCCCTCCGCCGGCAGCGACAGGCCGGCGTGGAGAATCAGGCCAGCTTCCCGGGAATTGCCGCCAAGGCCCTGGGTTTGCGAGACACCAGCACGTTGCCCAGCATCACCAGCACCAGGCCGGCCAGGGCCGGGGCGGTCCACTGGTAGCCTTCCACCACCGCCGAGACGTTCAGCGCCACCACCGGGAACAACACCGTGCAATAGGCCGCCCGCTCCGGTCCCATGCGCCCCACCAGGGTCAGGTAGGCGGTGAAGCCGATCACCGAGCCGGGAATCACCAGGTACAGCAGCGAGCCGATATAGCGCGTGTTCCACTCCACATCGAAGGCGATGCCCTGGGCCAGGCAGTACAGCGCCAGCATCGTCGCCCCGTAGGCCATGCCCCAGGCATTGGTGGTCATGGGCTTGAGCCCGGCCTTCTGCTGCAGGCTGGAGAGCATGTTGCCGGCGGAGAAACACAGGGTGCCCAACAGGCCCAGCCCCAGGCCGAGCAGGGTTTGCGGGCTGGCGCTATGTCCTGCCAGCTGCGGCCAGAACAGCAGCCCCAGCCCCAGAAGGCCCAGGCCGCCACCGAGCAGCACGTTGCGGGCGATCTTCTGGCCGAAGAACACCCGCGCATTGAGGGCGTTCCACAAGGTCGCGGTGGAGAACACCACCGCCACCAGGCCAGTGGGCACCCACTGGCTGGCATGCAGGAAACACATGAAGTTGAGGCAGAACAGGCACAGGCCCTGGGCCAGGCAGATCAGGTGGGCGCGGCGGTTCATCGCCTGCAGCTTGCCACTGACCAGGAGCAGGACGAACAGGACCAGGGCCGCCAGGGCGAAGCGATAGACGATGGATACCGGAATCGCCACCACGCCCAACTGCAGCTTCAGGGCGATCCAGGTGGTGCCCCAGATCAGCACGGTCAACAAGTACAACGACAGGTTCATGGCACGGCTCCTCGTATAAGGAACACAGTCTCGCGCCCGGAACCCGGCCTGCGCTTGCACAAACTTGCGGTTTTTATCGGCAACCGGCTGGCAGCCCGGACGCGACGGAGTAGGATGCGCAAAATCGGTACACGAACCTCGCGATTCGACCATCATGTCCGCACTGGATAGCCTGCAAGTCTTTCAAGCCCTGAACCGCTCGCCCAACGCGCGCCTGGAGCACAGCGCCGAACTGGGCGACGGCTTGTGGGCGGCCATGTGGAGCAACCATCACGACGCCCAGGAATATGCCGCGCCGAGCCACCACACCCTGTCCTGCTACATCGCCGGCGGCACCGGTACCTTCCGCCGCGACCGGCCCGGGACCATGGGCGGCCCGGGCAAGCTGTGCATCCTGCCCGCCGAGCACCAGTCGGCCTGGGTGATCAATGGCGACATTCGCCTGGCCCACGTGTACTTCAGCCCACAGCAGTTCGCCCTGGGTTGCGTCACCTTGCTGGACCGCGAACCCCGGGAGATGCAACTGCGCGAGAGCGTGTTCCTCGACGACCCGCAGCAGACCCGGCACTTCCAGCACCTGATCCGCTTGAACTGGGACGAGCCCGGCGAACGCCTGCTGACCAGCAGCCTGGCCCACGAAATGCTCGGCCACGCCTTGCTCAACCAGGCCGGCCTGCGCCAGGGCCTGCGCCTCAAGGGCGGCCTGGCCGCCCACCAACGGCGCCTGCTGGCGGACTACATCGACAGCCAGCTCGACACGCCCCTGAGCCTGGGCCAACTGGCCGGCTTGTGCGCCCTATCCGAGTACCACTTCGCGCGGATGTTCCGTGAAAGCTTCGGCCTGCCGCCGCACCAATATGTGCTGGCTCGGCGCCTGGAACGGGCGCGCCTGCTGTTGCGCAGCAGCGCCCGGCCCCTGGGGGACATCGCCCTGGCCTGCGGCTTCGCCAGCGCCAGCCACTTCACCAACCGCTTCCGCCAGGCCCTGGGCGGCACCCCGGGCGAATACCGCCAGGCCTTCGCCGGCTGACCCTGGCCTCAGGGCGCCAGGGTCAGGACGCTGAAGGTATTGGCGTGGAACAACGGATCCGCCTTCGGCTCACCCGGGACCGGCGCCGGTTGGGTGAAGTCCATCGCCGCCAGGTAGACCTTCCGGCTACGCGGGTCGAACGCCATGTTGTAGGCCATGGGTTGGGTGCTGACGCTGCCCAGCGCCTGATAGTGGTCGGCATCGAGCTGGGCGATCAGGCTGAGGTTGGCGTCCACCCCGCTGGCCACCAGCACCCGGCGGGACTGCGGGTCGTAGGCCAGGGCGTTGACGTCCCGGGTGATCGGCAGGCTGGCCTTGAGCGCGCCGTTGTCGCGATCGAGCACCAGCAACCGTGGGCGCTCACCGCGACAGGCGACGAACAATCGCGAACGCTGTTCATCCTGGGCCAGGGCACTGGGTCGCTGGCAATCGGGATACTGCCAGCGATCCATGACCTCGAAGCTGCTGGACGACAGCCGCGCCAGCACGCCTTCGTCGCGCATCGGCAAGAAGAAGCTGCCATCGCCCTTGAGCAGCAGCGGGTCGATCTTCTTCACCGCCAGGTCATGGGCGGCGACGATCCGCTCCTGCTGCGGATCGAAGACGAACAGCGTCGAGCGATCGCCCCGGCGCCCGCTGACGATGATCACCTGGCCGGTTTTCGGCTCGTACACCGCGCTGTTGAGGTTGCTCTGGGTCACGACGATGCGCTTGAGCGGCTTGAGTGTGGACAACTGCACCACGCCCAGGCTGCCATCGATGTTGAGCACCAGTAGCCGGTCCAGTTCGGGCACGAACACCACGCCATTGGCCCCCGCCGACTGCTCCAGGGTCCGCAGCGGGCGCTGCTTGTCCACATCGAACACGCTCAGGCCGTTGTCGCGCCGAGCCAGGAACAGGTACGGCCGGACCGGGTCCAGGGCGATGAACCCCCAGCTCGAACCGGCGCCCGGCAACAGCGCCTGGTGCTCACGGTGATACAAGCGGGCATCGGCCGCCGCGCCCTCGGGCTGCGCCGCCAGGGCCAGGTGGCAGAACCCCAGGGCCAGGAACCACAGGTGACGGATCTTCATCAGAACTCCAGGGTGCTGGACAGCGACACTTGCCGTGAGTCGCCCAGGGAAACGAAGTACTTGCTCACCGACGAGGTGTAGTAGGTCTTGTCGAACAGGTTCTTCACGTTGAGCTGGAACTTGACCTTCTGCCCTTCGAGCTTGGTGTCGTAGGTGGCGAAGGCGTCGGCCACGGTGTAGCCCGGCAGGTCGAAGCTGTTGGGCGCATCGCCGGCGCGCTCGCCGACATAACGGGCACCGGCGCCGACCCGCAGGCGATCGCCGCCCAGCAGGCTGCCGAAGTCGTAGACCGCCGACAGCGAGCCGCTGTTCTTGGCCACGTTCTGCAATTGCTTGCCTTTGTACTTAGTGTCCTTGGTCACTTCGGCATCGGTGTAGGCATAGCTGCCGATCAGGCTCCACTGGTCGCTGAGCTGGCCGGTCAGGTCCAGCTCCAGGCCCTTGGAATGCACCTCGCCGGCCACGCTGGTGACCGTCTCGGTCGCCGTGGCGGTGGACACCAGCACGTTGCGCTTGGTGATGTCGAACAGCGCCGCGCTGGCGGTGATGCGCCCGGGAATATCGAGCTTGGCCCCCAGCTCCCAGGACTTGGCTTCTTCAGGCTCGATGGAGCCGTCCAGCACCGCGGTGCCACCGGCCAGCTGGGCGATGCTGGAGTTGGGCTTGAACGATTCGGTATAGCTGCCATAGAACGACAGCTGGTCGGTGTAGCGATACACCAGGCCGGCACGGGGCACGAACTTCTGCCCGTTGCTGTTGGTGTTGGCATGGAACGGCCGGCCCTTGCCGGCGTACTGGTCGTATTCCTGGAAGCGTCCACCGCCCACCAGGATCCACTGGTCGGTGAGGTGGATGGCGTCCTGGAAGAACAGCGAATCGCTGCGCAGCAGATCGGTCTGGTCGCTGTCCGGGGCGCTGACGTTGGTGCCCGCCACCTGCTGGCCATACACCGGGTTGCGATAGTTGAAACTGGTGTTCTTGCCGCGAATCAGGTCGGCGCGATAGATCTTGCGGTACTCGTCGTCGAGACCGAACACCAGGTCGTGCTGCATGCCGGCCAGCTGCACCTTGCCTTCGAGGCTGGCGGTGGCGTAGCGGTCGGTGGTCAGGGCGCCCTGGGTGCCGTCCATGGTCCGGGTCAGGGTGCCGTTGGCATTCACTGCGCTCAGGCGCACCTGGCTGGCGTCGTAGGTCTCGCGGTTCCAGCTGTAGCCGAAGTGGGCCTTCCAGTCGTCGCCGAGTTCGTGGTCGACCTCGAAGCGGTACAGGTCCGAGCGCCCTTCCATGTTGTTGAACGGCTCGTCCAGGCGCCGGGTGGCCGGGATGTCCAGTGGATGGTTGGTCTTGGGATCGATGGCCGTGCCACGGTCGAACGGGGTCAGGAACTCGCGATGCTCGTAGGCCAGCAAGACCTTGGTGCGCTCGCCATACCAGGCCAGGGACGGCGCCACCAGGGATTCGCGATGGGTGCCGAAGTTGCGCCAGTAATCTTCGTCCTCATGATCGACGATCAAGCGATAGGCCAACCCGGAATCGCCGATCGGCCCGGTGGTGTCGAGACTGCCGCCGCTGCCGTTCTTGCCCGAGCCGTAGGTCGAGCCGCGCACGGTCAGCGCGGTGGATTGCTGCAGTTCGGGCTTCTTGCTGACCACGTTGATCACCCCGCCCGGGTCCTGGATGCCGTAGAGCAGCGATGACGGCCCCTTGAGCACTTCGACCCGCTCGGCCGTGGCGTTCAGGGCGCGGCCCTGCACCACCGGCATGCTGTCGCGCATGATCGAGCCGTTGCGGTTGTCGCCAAAACCCCGCAGCAGCACCGCATCCTGGGTGCCGCCCAGGGTGTTGGTCTGGGTGATGCCGCTGACGTTCTTCAGCGCGTCGTCCAGGTTGCGCGGGGTCTGGTCCTTCAGGACCTGGGCCGGGACCACGTTGATGATCTGCGGGATTTCCTGGTTCAGCGCCTGGCTGCGCGCCACCGAGGTGGTGGCCGGCGGCTGGTAGCTGGTGCTGTCGTCGGCGCCCACGGCGGTGACACTGGTGGCGCCCAGGTTCAAGGCTGCGCCCTGGGGCAATGGCTCGAGGACCAGGGTATGGGCATCGCTGCGCCGGTAGCTGAAGCCGGAGTTGCCGAGCAGGCGCTGCACGGCCTGCTCGGCGCTGAACTGGCCGTTGAGCGCCGGGGCCTTGAGGCCATAGGGCGCCTCGGAGGTGTAGACCACGCTGATACCGGTGACCCGGGTGAAATCACTCAGGGCCTGGGGCAGTGGCTTGGCCGCGATGGCGAAATTGAACAGCGTGCTGTGCTGGGCACTGCCGGATTCGGCCGCCAGGGCCACGCCCAGAGGCAGCAGCGCCAACCCCGACACCATCAGCGCGGATGCGCCGAACCAACGTTTTACCGAAGCGTTTGCCGCCGAACTTGCCCTGGACTTCATGCTTGAGACTCGTGTGTAGGAGCACATTGAATGCGAATTGATCGCACTTTCAAGCACTACACGGATGTCGAGGGCAAAGACCTCAGCAATTTTTTGAAAATATTTTCAGCCGCGCTGGAGTGAGTCGACGAGCGGAGCTGGCAAGCCGGATCTACGGCCGCTGCGCGACCGGGCGCAGCCTGCGGCAGCGGCCACACGAAGCGAGCGAACGCACGCACCTGTAGCCGCTGCTGAGCCTGCGAAGCTGCGACAAGGTCCGCAGGACCTTCGGCGCCCGATCGGCGGCCGCTGCGCAGCGGCCGCCCGGACACCTCAGTTGCTGCGCTGGATCCTTCCTGCGCTGGTGGCGGAGCCGGCCGGCTTGCCCTGGTGCTCCATGTCCTTGAGGTACTGCAACATGGCGTCCAGGTCGCTGATGCCCAGGTCGCTGCGCTGGGTGCCGTCCTTGAACAGGCTGAAGCGATCACCGCCCTCGCCCAGGAAGGCGTTCATCACCAGCCGGTAACGGGCATCGGCACGCAGTGGCTGGCCATCCAGGCGCAAGCTGCCCGGCACCACGCGATCCCCCACCGGGCGCTTGGCGTCCCAGCGGTAGCTGAAGCCCCGGGAGACCTGGAGGATGTTGGCATCGTCCGTGCCCTTCCACTGCTGGTTGAGCACCTGTTGCAACTGCCGGCCGGTGAGGTCGAAGGCAACCAGGGCGTTGTTGAAGGGTTGCAAGGTCGCCAGTTGCCCGTAGTTGAGCTTGGCCTGCCCGGGCTCCAGGGCCAGGTCGCTGCGAATGCCGCCGGTGTTCATGAAGGCGATCTTCGCGCCATTGGCCTGGCCGGCGGCCAGGTGGGCGTCGGCGATCAGGTCGCCCAGGGGCATTTCCCCGGCGCCATCGGCGCGTCGGGTGATGGACGGGGCGCCAATCGCCGCCACCGGGCTGAGCAGCACCTCATTGCTGCGCGCCTCGACGTCGCGCTGCAACCGGGCCAGGGCCGGGTCCTGTGGATAACGCGCCGGGTCGGCCAGCAGGTTGACTGCCTTGATGTCCGTGACCCGGTGTTGGCCCGGGGTCACTTGCAGGGTCAGGTGGGTCAGCAGGTGACCATAGGAATTGCCCTGGGTCACCAGCAGCGAACCGACCTTGCACAGGTAGCCCTGGTGCGAATGGGCGCTGACCAGCACGTCCACCGCCGGGTCGAGGCGCTTGGCCACGTCGATGATGTCGCCGCCAAGTTGCGAGCAGTCGGGCTTGTCGAACGGCTCGGGGGTCGCGCCGCCCTGGTGCACCACGGCGATGATGGCGTTGGCGCCCTGGGCCTTGAGCTCGGGAATCAGTTTATTGATGGAATCGGCTTCATCCGCCACTTGCAGGCCACGCATGCCCTTGGCGCTGACCATCGCCGCCACGTCGCGCAGTACCGCGCCGACGAAGGCCACCTTGACCCCGCGTACCTCCTCGATGCGATAGGCCGGCAGCAACGGCTTGCCGGTGTCGCTGTCCATCAGGTTGGCGGCCAGGTAGGGAAAGCCGCTGCCTGCGTAGTCCGGGCGGAACTGGCAGGCCTTGTCCGGCCGTGGCGATTGGCAGCCACCGTTGACCTGGCGCAGGAACTCGGCCTTGCCCTGGTCCAGTTCGTGGTTGCCGATGGCGCTGAGCTTCAGGCCCATCTGGCGCAGGGCGTCCAGGGTCGGCTCGTCGGCCCACATGGCCGACAGCGGCGGGCTGCCGCCCACCAGGTCGCCGGCGCCGATGAACAACAGCTGCGGATCTTCCTGGCGTAATTGGCCGAGCATGCCGCCGAGAGTGGCGATGCCGCCGGCCTGGAGCTTGCGCACGCCACCGGGGGCGGTTGGGTCCTTGAAGCTGAAGGGGTTGGCCTGCAGGTTACCGTGCAGGTCGTTGATGGCGACGATATTCACCGCCACCGGTTGCGGTTCGTGGGAGACCGAGTTGCAACCGGCCAGGGTGGCCAGGGCCAGGGTCAGCGCACCCAGCAACAGGGGTACGGGACGAAGACGCGACATTGAAAAGTCCTTGTATTGTCGGCAAGAAAAAGCCGCTGGCGCAGGCGGCGCGGCGAGCCTGGCGGACGCTCTGGGAGCGCCCGCCCGGTCATCGCCCGCGGCCTTGGGCAGCGGCTACGGCGCGTAGCTTATCAGGCAGGTTGCAGGGTGCCATGCACCGCTTGCGCCACCGGGGTTTTCAGGGCCGTGCCCATGCCGGCGCGCAGCAGCAGGATCTTCAGGTGGTCGGTGATGCGTTCGACCCGATCCTGGAAGTGGTTGTGGAAGATCATGCTGCCCAGGGCGATGGCGATCCCCAGTGCCGTGGCGTACAGCGCGGTGCCGATGCCCTTGGAGACCTCGCCCGGATCGGAGACACCGGTCTCGGCCAGGGCCTTGAAGGTGTCGATGATCCCCAGGATGGTTCCCAGCAAGCCCAGCAACGGCGCCGCGGTGACCACGGTTTCCAGCAGCCACAGGCCATGCATCAGCTTGCTGCGGGTGGCGATGTAGATCGACTCGCTGAGGTCTTCCAGGTCCTTGTGGCTGGCCAGCCCCTGCTTGTGGGCGAACAGCTCGGCGACCATTTCCAGGGGCAGGCTGTTGCGCTCGCGCAACTGCGCCGGCAGGTCGTCGACGCTGTGCATCTTCGGGTTGAGCACGGTCTCCAGCTTCTTTGCCTGGCGCAGGCTGAAGCTGAAGTAGATGCCCCGCTCCACCGCGATGAAGGCGGCGATCGCGGCCGCACCGTACATGGTGTAGAAGGTGATGTCGTGCAGCAGATTCATGTCCATCGTCATGTCCTCTTGTACCTGAAACGAATCAGAACGCGGCTTCCAGGGAGACCATCGCGGTCCGCTCCTCGCCGACGTTGTAGTAGGCGGTGCTCGGCGCCAGGCCATTGGTCTTCACCGAGTTGAACGACACGGTGCGGGTCGAGGCCAGGTATTCCTTGTCGAACACGTTGAGCATCGAGAAACGCAGGGTCGCGGACTTCAGCACCTTCTTGTCCACCGGCAGGTGGATGCCGGCGTTGAGGTCGAACACGGTGCGCCCGGAGATCTTCTCGTCGTTGGTCAGGTCGCCGTAGAAGGCGCCTACGTACTTGCCGACGACGTTGCCGTAGTAGCGCGAATCGTCGTAGCCCAGGCTCAGGTTGAACATGTTCTCCGGTACGTTGACCAGTTGCTTGCCGGAGGTCGGCAGCAGCACGTTCTTGTTGGTCAGGTCGTCCATCTGCTCGGACTTGGTGTAGGTGTACGAGGCGTAGTAGTTGAAGTTGTGCGGCAACAGGCCGCTCCACTCCAGCTCCAGGCCGCGGTTCTTCACCTCGCCGACGTTGGCCACCACGTAGTCGCCATTGACGTCGGTGGTGGAGATCTGCCGGTCCTTGAAGGTGATGTAGAACAAGGTCGCGCTCAACGCCATCTTTTCTTCGCTGTAGCGCCAGCCCAACTCCTGGTTCCAGCTCAGCTCGGGTTTCAGGCTGATGGAGTCGCCTTTGTTGTAGAGCACGTAGTTGGGTGGCGTGCGCATGTTGCGGGTGACGTTGTAGAACGCCTGGTTGTTCGGGTCGACCTGGTACTTGGCGTTGAAGCTGGGCAGGAACTGGTGATAACGCACGTTCCGTTTTTCCGCCTTGTCGGTCAGGCTGCCGAGGTTGTTGCCATCACGCTCCACATGCTGGTACGCCAGGGCCCCGGTCAGGGTCAGGTCCGGGGTCGCCTGCCAGGTATCTTGCACCCAGAGCTTCTGCGCCGGGGTCACGGTGTACTGGTGCCGGCCCTGGACCGTGGTGCCATTGCGGTCCACCAGTTGGTCGGAACCGTTGTAGTCACCCCAGACGTTCTCCGGCGCGCCATTGGCCTTGATGCCGATGAAGGGCTGGGTCTGGCGCTGGCGGGCGCGCTCGTACCAGTAGCCGAAGTCCAGGCTGTGCTCTTCGTTGAGGTCCCACTTGAGCTTGGTGGTCATCCCCGGGCGCCAGGTCTCGGTCCAGGAGGGCCGGTAGTAGCTGCCGGTGGGCAGGCCCGTCAGGTCATAGTTGCCAGCCTTGCTGGAAGAACTGGACAAGGTAGTGGCGGTCTGGCCACTGAAGCTGCCGCCATTGGACCACACATAGTACGGGTTGAAGGTCAGGCTCAGGTCGTCGCGCAGCTGGAAGCGCTGGGTCACCGAAGCCGTCAGGCTTTCGAAGGGGTTGCGGTTGAGCTTGTAGGACTGGGACACGCTGCCGTTCTTGAACACGGTGCTTTGCGAGTAGTCCACGCGCCGGCCCTGGGTTTGGAACTGGGCCTTGCTGACGCTGTTGTAGTTGTAGTTCTCCTGCTTGTTGTACTTGAAGATGGCGTTGGTGGAGTTGCCGTTGCCGTCTTCGAACAGGGTGTTCCACTCGATCTTGTCGGCACGCAAGGTGCCCTTGCCCTTCCACTTGTCGCCTTCGGTATGAGAAGCCGAGACCCAGGTCTTGAAGCCGCCCAGGTCGCCGGTGTTCAGCCGGGCGAAGGATTTGCGCAGGTTGTTCGAGCCCACCGATTGCTTGACGAACACCCCGAAATCCTTGGTCGGGCGCATGCTCACCAGGCCGATGTTGCCGCCGCTGGAACCGATGTGCGGACCGTCGGCCTCGGACGAGCCTTGGGTGACGAACACTTCGCTGAAGTTTTCCGAATCGCCCATCAGGTTCGGATAGATGGAGTAGTCACCCGAATCGTTGATCGGGAAACCATCGGAAGAAAGGCCCACCTGGTCGGAGTTCATCCCGCGCATGGTGAAGCTGGTGCCGCTCAGGCCCGTGGCATCGGTGCTGGAGACGTTGATCCCCGGGGTGTACTTGAGCTTGTCCACGGCGTTGGCGGTGGGCGCCATCTGGTCCATGGCTTCCTTGGTCACGGTGGAACGCGCCTTGGCGCTTTCTTCCTTGATCATGTGGCCATTGCCCAGGGACTGTTTGCCGACAACGTTCACCGCACCGACGTCCACGGTATCGTCGGCCAGAACCAATGGCGCAAAACTGCCCAGGCCCGATGCCAGAAGCAGGGCATAAAGTTTATTGATCTTCACGGGTCAATCCCTTGCTTACAACTTTCGTTAATAGGTGATGGGTTATTCCACGTTGTAGCTAAAGGTCGCGGTGAACCGTTGCTTGTTCTTGCCCGAGAAGGCGTCCGCCGGGAACGGCGAGACCTTTTCCACACGGCGCAAACTGGTTTGCGCGGCACGGTTGAGCAACATGTTCGGCGCCTTGTTTTCGATGCCACTGTCGAGCACGTTGCCGGCCCGATCGACTTCCAGCCAGATCACCACATCGCCCTGGGGACGCTGCAACGAGGCCTCGCGGCCGCTGGGGTATTGCTTGTGCTTTTCCAGTTCCTTGCGCAAAGCGGCGGTGTACAGGCTTTCCTTGATGGCACTGGCCGGCGCCGCGGGGGCTGGCGCTGGGGCCGGTGCTGGGGCCGGTGTCGCCACCGGGGGCCTTGGCGCCTCGGCCACGATGGGCTGCGGCGCCGGGGTGCTCTTGGCCACTTGCGCCGGGGCCGGTTTAGGCGCCACGGGCTTGGCTGGCTCGGGCTTGGCCACCAGCGGCTTGGGTACCACGGGCTTGGGCTTGACCACCGGCTTGGGCTTGGGCGGCTCGATCACCAGGGGCTCTTCATCCGGCGCCACCACCGGCGGCTCGGGCGCGAGGGGCAACGGCTCCGGCTCGGGCGGTGGCGGCTCGGCCACGGCCAATAGTTCGCTGGCATCCACCAGGGCCACTTCCACGGTGCTTTCGTCGTACACCGGCGTGATCTGCAATCGCTGCAACTGGCTGCTGTAGATCACCAGCAACAGAAGGCCGGCCGGCAGCAGGCATGCCAGCAGCTTGCGGGTTCGATAGAGACTGAACATGGCGTCAGGACTTGCGCGTGGCGATGGAGACGGACGAGAAACCATTGCCCTTGAGCAGGTCCATCACCGCCACCAGGCGCTTGACCTCCACGCCCTGGTCGCTGTTGATGATGATCACCAGCTTTTCGCTGCCGGTATTGAGCACCTTGAGTTGCGCCAGCAGGGCACCTTCATCCAGGTCCTGGCCATCGAGTTGCAGGCGCTCCTGCAGGCCCAGGGTGATGACCGCCTTGTTTTGCGGTTTCAACTGTTGCGCGGTACTGGCGACCGGCAACTGCGTCTTGATCCCCACGGCCGGGATCACGTTGAGACTGATGAGTACGAAGAACACCAAGAGAAACATCATCACATCGATCATCGGGATGATTTCGATATGGGCTTTTTTCTTTTTAGCTACATCCCAGCTGCGCATCGACTTGCTCCTGCTTCAGCCATCCCTCCCCTACGAGAGCTGAATCACAACCCTCTCCGATCCTGACCATGTGCTCAGGAATGCGCAGATCATCCGCGCCTCGTGTAACGGTTTAGTGACAGAACGAAGTGATATCGATGAATGTTCGGGAGCTCTGGGACAGGCTTCTCAGCGCAGGACGAGCAGCCTGCCGAACATCTTGTGCTGGCGAAAACCCAACACTGCCTGCAGGGAGTCGAGGACCGCTTGCGGGTCCTTGCTGGAGAAGCTGCCGCTGACTCGGCGCTGGGCCAATTGCGAGTCGAGCAACAGGATGCGCCCCGGGAAATAACGCCGCAGGTCCGCGACCACCTCGGCCAATGGCGCGTGGTAGTAGTTCAGCCAACCCTGGCGCCAGGCCAGTTGCGCTTCGCTGTCGGTCCCATGCAACGGCGCGGCCTGGCCCTGGCCATAGGCCACTTGCTGGCCGGCGCCAAGCACTTGCTGGGGCGCGCCCGCGGCCGGCGTGACCCCGACCCGTCCGGACAGCACCGTGACCTGGGCGCCCTGGGATTGCAGGCGCACTTCGAACTGGGTGCCCAGGACCCGGGCCTCGCCTTGCTCGGCGCTCACCACGAAAGACTCGCCGGTATGACTGACCTGGAAGAACGCGGCGCCACGGCGCAGTTGGACGTGCCGCTGGCCATGGCTGAAGTCCACGGCGATGGCGCTGTCGGCGTCCAGGGTCACTTGGCTGGCATCGGCCAGGGTCACGGTGCGCACCTGGCCCGGGGCCGATACATAGTCGGCGCCCAGGTCGTCGACCCAACGCCCCGGCTGCCACCCGGCGCCCAGGGTCACGGCCAGCAACAAGCTGGCAGCCAGCGCCAGGCCCACCGACCAGCGGCGCCGGGCCCGGCCCCTGGCCCCGTCCATCTGCCGCAGCAAGCCTTGCAGGGCCTGGTCCTCTTCGGCGGCCAGGGTCCGCGCCGGCTGCTCGCTCAACTCCCATAGCACCTGGACCTGGGCATAGGCTTCGACATGGGCCGGGTCGGCTTGCAGCCATTGGCTGAAAGTCGCCTGGTCGCCGCTGCTGGGCTGGTCGTGGAGCAGGCTCAGCCAGGCCAGGGCGGCCTGTTCCTGGGCAGGCGTCGGGGTGACGGTGGAGCGCTGGTTCACGGGGCATTCCTTGGCGTACGCGTGGTCGAGGGCTCCCGCAGGCTGGCCTTGCAGGCTTCGAGGGCGCGCATCATATGTTTTTCCACGGCGCTTTGGGACAGGTCCATCGCCTTGGCGATCTCGGCGTACTTGCGCCCATGGATGCGATTGAGCAGGAAGATCTGCCGGGTACGCTGGGGCAGGCCGCGCAAGGCCGCCTCCACATGGCGCAGATCGTTACCGGCCTCCAGCACGGCCTGGGGCTCGAGAGCGTGCTGGTCTTGCTGCTCCGGCACCCAGCCGGCGCTGACCCGCACCCGCGCGCCTTCGCTACGCAGGTGGTCGATGGCGATATTGCCGGCGCAGCGCAGCAGGTAGGTGCTCAGTTCCTCGACCTGGACCAGGGGCCGGCGCCAGAAGCGCAGGAACAACTCTTGCACCAGGTCCGCGGCGGTGGCCCGGCAACCGACCCGGCGACTGACCAGGGCCTCCATCTGCGCCCGCTGGGACAGGAACACCTGGAGAAAATGCGCACGAGTGCCCTGCGGGTCGGAGCGATCCAGCTCTGTGGGTTCCGGCGGCAGGATATTCATCGCAGGCGCGGTACTCAGAATTGGGCCAGGGCCGCCAGCGGACTGGCCAACAGGCTCGCGCCCGCCATGGACAGCACCAGGCGCGGGCGGTACGGCAGCAGCCAGACCAGCAGCAAGGCGCTGCACATCAACACCGCGCACCACTGCACCAGCCCCAGGCTCCAGCCGGTGTCTTGCACTGCGGCCACCAGCGACAGCCCCAGCAGCAGCCAGCCACCCAGGCGCAGGCCCTGGCGACGGCGGGCGCTGGGCTTGCTGCCCAGCACCTCACCGTGGTGCCGATCCAGGGACAGGCACAAACCGGTGAAGCCGGCATAACAGAGCAACAGGGCCAGGAGCATTCAATCCACCTCGGTTTCAGCGGCCCGAGAGCGGGCCCGGGACGGGTTGGCGACAGGAGCCCGGGCGGCGCGTTGCATCTTGTACGCGGCCCAGGCCAGGAACAGGCCACTGGCCAGGCAAGCCAGGTCGAAGCCGGCCCGGGTCCAGTCCCCACGACTGAGGAAACCATCGGCCAGGTTCGGCGCGGTCAAGGCATCGAGCAGCGCAATGCCGGCCAGCAACAGGGCCGCCAGCGCCAACTGCTCGATCCAGGCCCGGCGCCCACGACGCAACGCCGCATGCAACAGGCCCAGGCCCCAAGCACTGAAGAAGCTGTTGACCTCCCAGTCGGCGCGCTCGGCGAAGCCGGCCGGCAGCAGGCGGTTGGCCCAGAAGAACGCCGCCACCGCCAGCACCAGCCCGGACATGCTGGCGATGTTCAGCACCTCCACCAGGCGCAGCTCGAAGGGCATGACCGGGCTCTTGGCGTGCTTGAGTTGGCGCTTGCCGAGCCAGATCACCAGCCCGGTGCCGATCATCGCGGTGCTGGCCAGGCCACAGATGAAGTACAACCAGCGCAGCACCGGCCCGGCGAACATCCCCATGTGCAGCCCATAGAAGCTGCCGCCGATGGCCTTGGGCAGCGACTGCCCGGGACTTTCCGACAAGGGCTGGCCGGTGACGCCGTTGAACGCCAGCGCGCTGCCGAAGTTGCGAGCCACCTGGTCGGCCCCATGGCGCATGACCTGCACCGAAGCGTTCGCATCCCCGGGATTGTTCACTACCACCCGCTGCGCACGCCCACCCGACCAGTGCTGCAAGGCTTGCCTGAGCATCGGTTGCAAGGGCGCCAGCGGTGCTGGCTCACCGGCAGCCGGGGTATTGCGGGCTGCCGGTTGCAGGTCCTGGAAAAAGGCATTGTTGTCGCCCTTGTAGGCGATCAAGACGCCCGCCGGCATGACCATGGACATGAAGATCACCAGGCTGCTGTAGGTGATCATCAGGTGGAACGGCAGCACCAGCACGCCCAATGCGTTGTGCCCGTCGAGCCAGGTGCGCTGGCCCTTGCGCGGGCGGAAGGTGAAGAAGTCCTTGAAGATCTTCTTGTGGATGATGATCCCGCTGACCAGCGCCACCAGCATCACCATGGCCGCCATGGTCGATAGCCAGCGACCCCATGGATAGGGCATCTGCAATTGGAAGTGGAAGCGATAGAAGAACTCGCCGCCCCGGGTAGCTCGCGCATGCAGCTCGCTGCCCGTGGCCGGGTCCAGCAGCTTCTCGCTGAAGGCGCCGCGCTCGCCGGGTTTGCCCGGTGCCTGCCAGGCCACCGACAGGGCCGGCTCACGGGCGTCGGGCAGGCCGATGAACCAGCGTTGCGCGCCCTGGCCATGCTGCTCCAGGTAGCGCTGGGCCAGGCCCAGGCTGGTCTCGGCGTCCAGGGTCCGGGCCGGGATCTCGGGCTGCATCCAGTGGCTGATCTCGTGCTTGAAATAGGACAGGGTCCCGGTGAGGAAGATGGCGAACAGTAGCCAGCCGAACAGCAATCCGCTCCAGGTGTGCAACCAGGCCATGGATTGGCGCAAACCCTCTTTCATGGCAGGGCCGCCCAATAGGCGCTGCCAGCCACCAACGCCAGCACCAGGCAAGGCAGGAGCAAGCCGAACCAGGCATGCCAGGCGCTGCGGCAGGCGAAGCACCAGATCACCGCCAGCAGGTAGAACAGGAACGAACTCATCATCGCGCTGAGCACCGCGTCGACCTTGGACAACGGCAGCAGCAAGCTCAGGCAGGCGCAGGCCAGCGCCGCCAGCAGGTAGCCGCCCAGGACCGCGGCGCAAACCCGCGATGCCACCGCCAGGCGATAGGAAGCGGGAATTCCGCCGGCCTTGCTTTTCATGTTCGGACCTTGCAGCAAAAGAAAGCCCGGACGCGCATGCCCGGGCACAGAAGGCGGACAATATTAATGATAAATATTCTCATACGCAAAAAGCGCTGAGAGTCATCGCCCTGCCCGTCCATCCGCGCCAATTGCCGAAGCTCATATCGCCCCACTACAATGCGAACAATTCTCGTTACCTTATGCGTCTTGTCAGTGCAGGAGCCTCCGGCTTGTCCCATTCCGCTACCGTCGAAGGCCTCTACCTGGCCCATCACAGTTGGTTGAACACCTGGTTGCGGCGCCGCCTCGGCTGCCCCGACAGCGCCGCCGACCTGGCCCAGGACACTTTCATCCGGGTGCTGGGCGCCCGGGAAACCCCGCTCCTCGTCGAACCCCGGGCCTTCCTCGCCACCATCGCCAAGCGCGTGCTGTGCAATCACTACCGGCGCCAGGACCTGGAGCGCGCCTATCTGGAAGCCCTGGCGCAGTTGCCCGAGCAGGTCGCGCCTGCGGAAGAAGAACGGGCGATCATCCTGCAGACCCTGCAGGAGCTGGACAGCCTGCTCGATGGCCTGCCACCCCAGGTCAAGCGTGCGTTCCTGCTGTGCCAACTGGATGGCCTGGGCTACGCCGAGATCGGCCGCGAACTGGGTATTTCCATCGCCACGGTCAAGCGCCACCTGAACAAGGCGGCCATGCGCTGCTACTTCGCCCTTTGAGAGCGCCGATGAATCCCCACCTCAATGCCCAAGCTGAGTTCAGCAACCAGGTCGCCGAGCAGGCGGTGCACTGGTTGATCCAGATGCAGGACGGCCCGTTGGATCCGCGCCAGCAGCAGGCCTGGCAGCAGTGGCACGACGCCCACAGCGAACATCAGCGGGCATGGGCCCATATCCTGCGGGTCAACCAGCGTTTGCGCGGCTTGCCCTCGCCCCTGGCCCATGCCGCCTTGAATACCCCGAGGTCCAGCGGCCGGCGCCAGGCTCTCAAGCTGCTGCTGGTCCTGGGGGTCGGTTCCGCGGCGGCCTGGAACCTGCGCGAGCACAACCCGCTACCGCCGTTGCTGGCGGACTACAGCAGCGCCCGGGGCCAGCGGCGCAAGCTGCAGCTTAGCGACGGCAGCCAGTTGCAGCTCAACACCAGCAGCGCGGTGGATGTGCGCTTCGACAGCCAGCAACGGCTGATCCGCCTGCTGGAAGGCGAAATCATGCTCAGCGCCGGCAAGGACCCACGGCCACTGGTGGTGCAAAGCGCCGAGGGCCTGGTGAAGACCAGCGCCGCACGCTTGAACCTGCGCCAGTTCAGCGGCCACAGCCAACTGGCGGTGTATGCCGGCGCCGCCCGCGTGGAGCCCGGGACCTACAGCGCCGCGCCTTCCCAGGTAGCGGCCGGGCAGCAGCTGGACTTTCGCCGCGACGGCTGGGACGCTCCCCGCGCCCTGGAGGCCGGCAGCGGCGCCTGGAGCGAGGGCATGCTGGTGGCGGCCCACATGCGCCTGGCGGACTTCCTCGACGAGCTGGGACGTTATCGCCGGGGCCGCTTGCATTGCGATGCCCAAGTGGCGGACCTGCTGATTTCCGGCAGCTACCCCCTGGATGACAGCGAACGGATCCTCGACCTGTTGCAGGTCAGCCTGCCAGTCCGGGTGCGACGCTTCACCCGTTACTGGGTCAACGTCGAGGCTCGCGCCTGAACCTCGTAGCCACCTTGCTTACCAGCGACGGAGTCCGATGGATCGGCGAGCCAACCAAGCGCGCATTGCCTTGGGAAATTTTTTTCATGATCGATGAGCCGTTTTGCCAGGCTCGGGTGACAAGAAGGGAAAGCCACCTTGATTCTTCCTTCTCAGGATCGCCATCGATGACTCAGCAACCCTCTCGCCCCACGCCCCTGGCCCGCTCACTGCGTCACCTGCTGCTGGGGGCCAGCCTGGGTCTGGCCAGCCTGTCCCAGCTCCAGGCCGCCGAGGTTGCGGGCAAGTCCTACCACATCGCCCCGATGTCCCTGGAAAGCGCGCTGAACCAGTTCGGCCGTGAAGCAGGCGTGCTGATTTCCTTCGGCTCGCAACTCACCCATGGCGTGCAGAGCCACGGCCTGGATGGGCAATACAGCACCGAACAGGCCTTGCAGATCCTCCTGCAGGGTACTGGCCTGCAAGCCCGGGCCGAGGGCGGCAATGCCTTCAGCCTGCAACCGGCAACACCCGGCGCAGCAGCCACCCTGCAACTGGGCGCCTCCAGCGTGGTTGGCGATTGGCTGGGCGATGCCCGCCAGGTCGATGTCTTCGAGCATGCCGGGGCGCGGGACGTGATCCGCCGTGAAGAGTTCGAGCGCCAGGGCGCCACCCAGGCGCGGGACGTGCTCAACCGGATTCCCGGGGTCAACGCACCGGACAACAACGGCACCGGCAGCCATGACATGGCGCTGAACTTCGGCATCCGCGGGCTCAACCCACGCCTGGCTTCGCGCTCCACGGTGCTGATGGATGGCATCCCGGTGCCGTTCGCCCCTTATGGCCAGCCCCAGCTGTCGTTCGCGCCCATCAGCATGGGCAACATGGACGCCGTGGACGTGGTGCGCGGCGGCGGTGCCGTGCGCTACGGCCCGCAGAACGTCGGCGGCATCGTCAACTTCGTGACCCGGGCGATTCCCGAGACGCCGACCGTCAAGGGCGGCTTCCAGACCGAGACCAGCCCCTCCTCCAGCCATGACGGCTTCAAGACCAACGCCAACCTGCTGGCTGGCGGCACTGCCGACAATGGCCTGGGCGGCGCGCTGCTGTACTCCGGCACCCGCGGCGGCGATTGGCGCGAACACAGCGGCACGCGGATCGACGACCTGATCCTCAAGGGCAAGTACCAGATCGACGAGGCCAACAGCCTCAACGCAACGGCCCAATACTATGAAGGCGAGGCCGACATGCCCGGCGGCCTCAACGTGGCGGACTACAAGGCCAACCCTTATCAGTCGACCCGCCCCTACGACAAGTTCTGGGGCCGGCGGACGATGTTCAACCTCGGCTATCGCTACCAGGAGGATCGCCGCGAATTCACCGTCAACAGTTTCTTCACCAAGACCCTGCGCAGCGGCTACCTGGACCAGGGCAGCTTCCTCTCCCTGTCGCCCCGGGAATACTGGGTGCGCGGCCTGGAGACGCGCCTCGCCCAGGGTTTCGACCTGGGCAACAGTAGCCACGAAGTCGGGATCGGCTATCGCTACATCAACGAAGCCGGGCACGAGCTGCGCTACCGCACGCCCATCAGCGCCAACCAGCAGCTGCCCACCCGCAACAGCCGCAACGACCGCGACACCCGTGGCGGCACCGAGGCCCACGCATTGTTCGTCGATGACCGCATCGATATCGGCAAGTGGACCCTGACCCCGGGCATCCGCTACGAAATGATCGAGTCGCAGCAAAGCAACAACCTCAGCAACGTCAAGTACAAGGGCAACTACAACACCGCGCTGCCGGCGTTGAACGTGATGTACCACGTCGACGAAAACTGGAATCTCTACGCCAACACCGAGGGCTCGTTCGGCAGCGTGCAGTACAGCCAGATGCCCAACCGGGTGGCCAGCGGTGAGGTGAAGCCGGAAAAGGCCCGCACCTGGGAAATCGGCACTCGCTACGACGATGGCACCCTGCGCGCCGAGCTGGGCGCCTTCCTGATCAACTTCGACAACCAGTACGACAGCAACCAGACCAACGATACGGTGATCGCCCGCGGGCAAACGCGGCACCAGGGCATCGAGAGCAGCATCAACTACGCCCTCGACGGCCTGGATCCGGCATTGGCCGGGTTCAATGTCTATGCCACCTATGCCTACGTCGACGCCACCATCCGCGAGGACGGGCCGAACAAAGGCAATCGCGTGCCCTTCTCATCCAAGCACAAGGGCACCCTGGGGGTGAGCTACACCGAAGGTCCGTGGAAGCTCAACTTCGACAGCAGCTACCAGAGCAGCCAGTTCGCCGACAACGCCAACACCTCCCGCGAAAGCCTCGACGGCAGCAATGGACGCATTCCCGGCTACATGCTGTTCAGCACCCGCGCCGGCTATGACTTCGGGCCGCAACTGTCGGACCTGAACGTGGCGGTGGGGGTGAAGAACATCTTCAACCACCAGTACTTCACCCGCTCCTTCGACGACAACAACAAGGGCAAGTACGTGGGCGAGCCGCGGACCCTGTACGTGCAGACGTCGGTCGCGTTCTAAGGCCCCACAAAAGAAAACGGGCCTGCAATGCAGGCCCGTCAGGTCGAGGGAAAATCCAGCTATCAGCTATTGAGCGCAGCCTGCTGGTTTTCCAGGAATTCTTCTTCGAGCAGGGCATCCGCCTCGCTGCCGTCATTGTCGGACACTGCTGCCGGGCGCTTGGCGCGCAACTTGCCGAACATGTGCTCCAGGGCACTTTCCAGCTTGACGGTGGCGCCGTCGATGGCCTGCTCCAGGGTATCGGCCTTGTGGGTCACGGAAATCGGCTGGTGCCCCTTGGGCCGGGCCTCGAGCTGGCAACGCAGGTCATCGGGACCCGACTTGCCGCCGTTCTCGTCACGCAGATGGACCACCACCCGGGTCAGGTCTTCCTCGTAACGTTCGAGCGTGCTTTCAACGGTGCTGCGCACCCACTCCTCCATCCGAAGGCTGCTTTGAATATGGTTATCGCTATGGACTTGGATTTGCATAGTTCTTCCCTTATTTCAGCTTGCTCGCAAGAGGCCTGGAACCTGGCTGTGACCAGCATTTCGTGACCTCTTGATTACACAATTAGGCACGGCGAAGAACATTTCAACCCCTGGAAAAATATAAATATTCATACGCAAATAAAGCCGGACAAACCGCCAGGGCGCTGTTAGTGTGGGGAGTCAGCCGCGCTTGCGACACGACTTGAAACAGCTCATTCCTGCCCCTCTCCCAGGGGGTGCAGGCCGCGAAATATCTCCGCTTCCTCCACCAGCCAGTCATGCACCGCCCGCACCCCGGGGTGGCTCAGTGCGCCTGGCGCATAAAGCAGCACGTAACGCTTGTGATTGGGCACCGCGAGGCCGAACGGCACGATCAGGGTGCCGCGCTCCAGCTCGTCGTTGAGCAGGGTGCGCCGGGCGATCGCCACACCCATGCCGGCGATCGCCGCTTCGATGGTCAGGTGGTTGCGGTTGAAGGTATGGCCGCGACGCACATCGGCGCCTTCGAAGCCGATGGCATTGAGGTAGAACTCCCATTCGGCATATTCGTAGCTGCCACGCCAGGCAGTGATGTCGTGCAGCAGCGGAAAGTGCGCCAGGTCCGCCGGCCCGTGCAACGGTGGCCGCCCACGCAGCAGGCTCGGCGCGCACACCGGGAAGATCTGCTCGTCCAGCAGGGCGGTGGATTGCAGGCCCGGATAGCTGCCGTCGTTCAGGTCGATGGCCAGGTCGAAGTCACCCTCATGCAGCGCCACGCTGCTGTCCTCCGCCACCAGCCGCAACTGGATCTCCGGGTAGCGCTGCTGCAGGCGCGGCAAACGCGGGGTCAGCCACTTGCCGAGGAACGAGGGGATCGAGCGCAGGCGCAAGGTACCGCCGATCATGCCCGCATCCAGGCGGCGCAATTCGGCGTCGATGCTGCCGTAGGCCTCGCTCACTGTCAGGGCCAGGCGCTGGCCCTCGGCGCTGAGTTCGACACCCCGGGCCCGGCGGTGGAACAGGCGAAACCCCAGGCGCTCTTCGAGCTGGCGGATCTGCTGGCTCACCGCCCCGGGAGTGATGTGCAACTCCTCGGCACAGCGGGTGAAGGACAGGTGCCGCGCGGCACAGGAAAACACATGCAGCCAGACATAGGTCTGGGCATGAAACTGACGGCTCATCGTTTAGTCCTGCTAAAGGATCTCTTAGGAAATTTCGTTGGTCACTGCTGACCGAGGTTGGCAGTATCGCCGACATTGCGCTTGGCCTACAAAAAATGGCAGCGATCTACCTTCCATTGCTTGTAAGGCTTTAGCATGGCTATCAGTGTTTTCGATCTGTTCAAAGTTGGCATCGGTCCGTCCAGTTCCCATACCGTCGGCCCGATGCGCGCCGCCGCGACCTTTGCCCAGGCGCTGTTCGAGCAGGGCCTGCAAGAGCAGGTGCGGCGAGTGCAGATCCGCCTCTACGGCTCCCTCTCCGCCACCGGTGTCGGCCACGCTACCGACCGCGCCAGCGTCATGGGCCTGATGGGCGAATGGCCGGACAGCATCGACCCGCGCAGCATCGGTCCACGCATCCAGCAACTGCGCGAAAGCGGCCAGTTGCTGCTGGGCGGTCGCTCGAGCATCGCCTTCGATTGGCGGCAGGACTTGCTCCTGCTGGACGAAAGCCTGCCCTACCACCCCAACGCCATGACCCTGGTCGCCCTGGGCGAACACGGCGCCCTGCTGGAACAGACCTACTACTCGGTGGGCGGTGGTTTCATCGTCGAGGCCGCGCAGGTCGAGGCCGGGACCGAAGCCGGCGCCAGCGTGCAACTGCCCTACGACTTCAACAGCGCCGCCGAGCTGCTGGCCCTGTGCAAGACCCACAACCTGCGGGTCGGCGAGTTGATGATGGCCAACGAGCGGGCCTGGCGCAGCGACGCCGAGATCCGCAGCGGCCTGCTGCACATCTGGTCGGTGATGCGCGAATGCGTGGAACAGGGCCTGAGCCACGAAGGCATCCTGCCCGGCGGTCTCGACGTGCCACGCCGCGCCGCCAAGCTGCATCGCAACCTGCTGGAGATCGGCAAGCCCAACGTCATCACCTCGACCCTGTCGGCCATGGAGTGGGTCAACCTCTACGCCCTGGCGGTGAACGAAGAGAACGCCGCCGGCGGACGCATGGTCACCGCCCCCACCAACGGCGCGGCGGGGATCATCCCGGCGGTGCTGCACTACTACATGAAATTCAACCCGCAAGCCTGCGACGACGATGTCGTGAGCTTTTTCCTCGGCGCCGCCGCGGTGGGCATCCTGTGCAAGAAGAACGCCTCGATCTCCGGCGCCGAAGTCGGCTGCCAGGGCGAAGTGGGTTCGGCCTGCGCCATGGCCGCAGCCGGCCTGGCGGAAGTCCTGGGAGCCACCCCGGAACAACTGGAAAACGCCGCCGAGATCGGCCTTGAGCACAACCTCGGCCTGACCTGCGATCCGGTGGGCGGCCTGGTGCAAGTGCCCTGCATCGAGCGCAACGCGATTGCCGCGGTGAAGGCGATCAACGCCACCCAGATGGCCCTGCGCGGCGATGGCCAGCATTTCATTTCCCTGGACCGGGTGATCCGCACCATGCGCGATACCGGCGCCGACATGCATGACAAATACAAAGAGACTTCACGGGGCGGCCTGGCGGTGAGCTGGGTGGAATGCTGAGGAGCCTTCCCTGACCGTCCGTAACACGTGAGCCCGAGCAAGAATAATAACGAGGCGATACCGATGACCGATGTACCCACACCTGCTACTCAACATCCTGCCGTAGCGACACCCCGCGACAGCGCGCCAGCCTCCCGGGGCTGGAGCAAGCACGACACCACCTGGATGCTCGGCCTGTATGGCACCGCCATCGGCGCCGGCACCCTGTTCCTGCCGATCAACGCCGGGGTCGGCGGCTTCTGGCCGATGATCGTGCTGGCACTGCTGGCCTTCCCCATGACCTTCTTCGCCCACCGTGGGCTGACCCGCTTCGTCCTGTCCGGACGCTCCGGGGACATCACCGAGGTGGTGGAAGAACACTTCGGGGTCGGCGCCGGCAAGCTGATCACCTTGCTCTACTTCTTCGCCATCTTCCCGATCCTGCTGGTGTACAGCGTGGCCCTGACCAACACCCTGGGCAGCTTTATGGAACACCAGTTGCACATGGCCCCGCCGCCGCGGGCGGTGCTGTCGCTGTTGCTGATCCTGGGCCTGATGGCCATCGTGCGCTGCGGCCAGGACGTGATCGTGCGGGCCATGAGCCTGCTGGTCTACCCTTTCGTCGCCGCCCTGCTGTTGCTGGCCCTGAGCCTGATCCCCAACTGGAACGGCGCGTTCTTCGCCTCGGCCGGCGACGGCATGCCCATGCCGCTGTTCCTCAAGACCCTGTGGCTGGCGATCCCGGTGATGGTGTTTTCGTTCAACCACTCGCCGATCATCTCGGCCTTCGCCGTGGACCAGAAGCGCCACTATGGCCAGCAGGCCGAACGCAAGAGCAGCGGCATCCTGGCCATGGCCCACGCCATGATGGTGCTGACGGTGATGTTCTTCTGCTTCAGTTGCGTGCTGGCCCTATCGCCGGCGGACCTGGCTGCAGCCAAGGCGCAGAACATCTCGATCCTGTCGTACCTGGCCAACCACTTCCAGACCCCGGTCATCGCCTACGCCGCGCCACTGATCGCGCTGGTAGCCATTACCAAGTCGTTCCTGGGCCACTACATCGGCGCCAGCGAAGGCTTCCAGGGGCTGATCGTGAAAAGCCTGCGCGGTCGCGGCCGCGCCCTGTCCTCCAGCCACCTGGAAAAGCTCACCGCGTTGTTCATGGTGCTCAGCTGCTGGGCAGTGGCGACCTTCAACCCGAGCATCCTGGGCATGATCGAGACCCTGGGCGGCCCGGTGATCGCCTGCCTGCTGTTCCTGATGCCGATGTATGCGATCCAGCGCGTACCGTCGCTGCGCCAGTACTCGGGCCAGCTGTCGAATCTGTTCGTGGTACTGATCGGGCTGATCGCACTGTCGGCGATCATCTTCTCCTTCCTGCCCTGAAACGGGGCGACAACGAAAAAGCGGACCTTGCGGTCCGCTTTTTTTTGCTCACGGATTCATTGGCCGGCGCCGACCGCGGCATGCCCCTTGCTTGATCGCCCGAGAGGCGCACGGATGCCGGCAAGCCTCGACGAACGACCGGCCAGTGGTCCGCAATTGCGAACTAATCTCGCACCCGGCCGGTCAATGTCTGCACGATCCCAGCAGGCGGTGACGCGACATGGACAACCCATTGCAATTGATTACCGACACTTTCGCTCCCCAGTACCAGGTCAACCTGAGCATCCAGGGCCTGGACGGCAGCATGATGCTGACCCTGTCCCAGGCCGGCCAGGTGGTGGCCAAGCGCCTGATCAGCTCGGCCCAGCGCAGCGACCCGCAACGCATCGAACGCCTGGTACAGAGCATCCAGTTTGGTATCGCCATCGAGCAAGGCCACAGCGCCATGGCGATCCTCCAGGCCATGACCAACGGCGACCGCCTACCCCTGCCGCCACCGGCAAACCAGGCAGCCCAGGCGCAGGCGCGACCTCACTAGATCTCGCCTTTCTCCACTTCCGGGTGCTCGCTGGAACCCTCGCCGACCTTGCGTTGCGGGTGTTCGATCTTCACCGAGGGAAATTGCGAGGACGCGTAGCGCACCACCAGCACGGCAAAGGCCAACAGCAGGATGCCGCCGCACAGGTAGATGATCCCCAGGTCCGGCGGATTGTGGTGGGAGACGTTGGAGATCAGCAGCCGGGTCAATGCGGTGATCGCCACGTAGATCAGGAAACGCACCGGCATGTGGTTGGTCTTGAAGTAGATACCGACCATCGCGCCCAATTCCAGGTAGATGAACAGCAGCAGGATGTCGTCGATCTTGATGTGGCCTTCCTCGAGCATCTGCAGGAATTCCATCACCGCCGCCCAGGCGGTCACCGCGCCGATGGCGAACAGCGCCAGGTAGTGGAACGATTCGACGAACAGGTTGCCCAGGGACTCGGCCAACTGATGGACGTTCTGCCGCAGGTTTTCGGCCCAATTGATTTTCACGATGGTTATTCCTTAGGTCGTTTCGACCGGATGATGCGCAAGGGACGTGACGGTTGTCCTGCATGCAGAAAAAAGGCCAGGGGCACGTCATTGAGATGGCGAGCATTGCCGACGAGGCACGTACCTGACAGCAACTACTGCTGGGATCGATGGCCGGGGAAAAAAATCCGTCTACATTGAAAAGCCACTATCCAAGGGAAAAGGTTTCGCCTATTCTCTCGAACCTGTATATCGATACAGTATTTGTATCGACCCATTATCGTGAAGGCATGTGAGGTGGTGAATGGCCGTCGAAGTGGTATACCGCAGCAGCCGAGATCTGGAGCGCTTGTTCATGGATAAAGCCGAAGCTGACCGTCATGACAAGATGCTCGAACTGGCTGAAGTGCTGGCGCAGGTGCTGCAAAAAGCGGTGCCGTCGCTGACCGAGCAACAAGTGGAAGAAGCCGGCATCTACATGGCCAAGAATCGCGATGTATTCGCCAAGGCCTTCAAGAGCCAGCCGGATGCGCTGAACGAACTGCTCAGCGAGGCGGCGCCAGCCGTGGCGCCGGTCGAGAAGGAGCAGCCCGTAGAGGTGGAGGCGCCAGCCAAGCCGGCGAAAGCGGCCAAGGCCGCGAAATAGGCTTGCCCCGATCAAAAAGCCCTGCGTCCACGACACAGGGCTTTTTTTCATGCCTGGGAATGGAGTTGCCATCCGATGGCGTTCGCCCTGTAACGCCTTTGCGTACTCGCCACGCTCACGGAGCAGGTTCCCACACCCTGCACCGTGCCGGGCAGTACCCGGACGCGATGTCCATGGCCTCGAGGATGCGCTCTTCTTCAGCGCCAACCGCCTCGAGCCGAAGGTGGGCAAGACGGTCGTATACAGCCTGAGCTGAAAACCCGCGCTCCCTGTACAACACCAGGACCTGGCGGATCGCCTGAAGATCCAGAGCGCTGTGCAGCACCCGGGTCAGCTGTTGATCCAATCCGTCGTCGAGCACTTCAGCCATCGTCCAATGCATTCCCCGGGTGGTCGGTCGCAGCGATGGTTGGCCCCTTGCCCGCCAACCGCTGCAGATACCGATGTTACATAAAGCCAGCATCGGGTTACCGCTGCCTAGCGATAGAGCACCCGCTCCGCCAATTCGTCGGCGATGCGTGCCGGCGAGCGCTTTTGCGCCTGGGCATGGGCGAAGATCTCGGTAAGGCGCAGGCTGATCTGCGACAGGTGGGCGGTGATCACCGGCAGTTCCTCGTTATGGTGCTTGAGCGACACGTAGATCAGCCCTCCGGAATTGATCACGTAGTCCGGAGCGTAGAGGATGCCACGCCGCTCCAGCTGGTCGGCGACCTGCAGGTTGGTCAGCTGGTTGTTGGCAGAACCGGCCACTGCAGAACAGCGCAGCTGCGCCACGCTGCGGCTATTGAGCACCGCACCCAGGCCACAGGGCGCGAGGATGTCGCAAGGGGTGCTGAGCAAGGCGTCGTTGGCCACCGGATGCGCGCCCAACTGTTCCATGGCCAGCTGGACCTTGCCGGAGTCGATGTCGCTGACCAGCAATTCGGCGCCAGCGGCATGCAACTGCTCGGCCAGGGCATAACCGACATTGCCCAGCCCCTGGATCGCTACCCGCAAGCCCTCGAGGTTATCGCTGCCCAGGCGTGCCATGGCAGTGCTGCGAATACCGGCGAACACCCCCATGGCCGCATGGGGCGCCGGGTCGCCAGCGGCGCTGGTACTGGTGACGTAACGAGTCTGCTGGGCGATGCAGTCCATGTCGGCCACCGAGGTGCCGCTGTCGATGGCGGTGATGTAGCGTCCGTCCAGTTGCTCGACGCAACGGCCGAAGGCTTCGAACAACGCTGCGCGATTCTCCACATGGGCCGGGCGAATGATCACGGCGGTGCCGCCGCCCTGGGGCAGGCCGGCCAGCGCCGCCTTGTAGCTCATGCCCTGGGCCAGGCGCGCGGCATCGGCCACGGCACTGGCATCGTCGGGATAGGGCAGATAACGACAACCGCCCAAGGCAGGCCCCAGGCGGTTGTCGTGGATGGCGATCACTGCTTTCAACCCGGTCGCGGGGTCGATACTCAGATGCAGCGATTCAAGGCGGGTGCTGTGCATGAGAGCGAACATCGACGGGCTCCCGAATCACTTCTTGTAGTCGCCAGTATAGGCTTGCGCCTGAAAATTGCTGCGCCGCGCAGGAATAAGCCGCCCGGCTTTGCAACCTTGGAGAAATAACCAATGGCGATGGTCACAACACTGGACGAAGCGCCGGGACGGGGCTAAAACGAGGCATTCGCCGGAGGTTGCCATGAACCCGCGCCAAGCCTTTTTCGCCTGCCTGCACCGCTCGCCACCGGCCTTGCTGGAGGCCGCGCTATGGATCGCCGCCGAACACGAACCACAACTGGTGCCGGGCCAGTTGCTGGAGGAGTTCAAGCATATCCAGCAGCAGATCGGCGGCAGCCTGCCGTCGCTGCCTGCCAGCGAACTGGGCCAGCCCCTGCTGCGGCGGATGAACGACCTGGAATTCCAGCAGGACGAGTACCTGCCGCTGCGGCCCCAGGCAGCACTGATGGACAAGGTTCTCGAACGGCGTCGCGGGCAGCCCCTGGCCCTGGCCCTGATCGCCCTTGAACTGGCGCAGCGGCTGCATATTCCCCTGGTGGGGGTGAATTTTCCCGGCCACTTCCTGCTGCGGGTGCCCGGCGCCGACCACCTGCTGGACCCTTGCGGCGGGCGCCGCCTGTACCCCAACGACTGCCGCGAATTGCTGCAACGCCAATACGGCGATCACCTCAAGCTCAAGGCCGAACACCTGGCCAGCGCCGAACCACGACAGATGTTCCAGCGCCTGTCGCGCAACCTGCGCCAGTTGCACCTGGCCCATGACGACTTGCTCGGCGCCCTGGTCGACGCCGAGCGGGTGCTGGAATTGGGCGATGGCAACGCCGCCGACTACCTGGCCCGGGCCAGCCTCTACCAGCGCCTGGAATGCCCCAATGCCGAACGCTTCGACCTGGAACGCGCCCTGCTGCTCAGCGAGGATCCGATCCAGCGCCTGCGCCTGACCGAACGCCTGGGGCACCTGCCGCCGGCGAACAAAGTGGTGCACTGAGCCCGGCAAGGCATGACAGCGCCTTTGGCGCCCAGGCATGATGGCCGGCCCACTCCAAGGAATGGATCGAGCATGCTGATCAGAAAAGCCCACGGCGGCGACGCGCAAAGAGTCTTCGACATACGTAACCAGGCCATCAACCATCAATGCGCGGGGTACTACCCGGCTGCCGACCTGCAAGTGTGGACCGCTGGCAACCTTGGCCAGCCCTTCATCGAATGGCTGGAAAGCAGCGGGCATGTGGCGGTCATCGACGGCCAGGTCGCCGCCAGTGCCATCCTCGACCTTGAGTCAGGCCAGGTCGATGCGGTGTTCGTCGACCCGGCCTACATGGGCCGTGGAATCGGCCGGCAGATGATGGACTACATCGAACAGCAGGCCCTACAGGCCGGCTTGTCGCACCTGATCCTGGACTCGACCCTGAATGCCGCGGACTTCTACCGCCAGTGCGGCTTCGTCGGCGAGCGCGTCGCCCAGTACCAGTCACCCCGGGGCCTGACCCTGGCCTGTGTGCCGATGATCAAGCACCTGGCACGCTGACCCGGCCCCACCTCAAGACTTGAGCGGCGCCTGCAACGGCCCGGCCGCTCCCGTGCCGCTGCCGGTCGCTTCGCCAGGTCCACGGACCTGGATGATCAGCAACGCCGCCAGCAGGGCCGGCACCGCGCAAAAGAAGAAAATCTGCTGCACCGGGATATGCATCGCCAGCAACATGCTGCCCAGCAGCGGCCCGAGGATCGAGCCGAAGCGCCCCACTCCCAGCGCCCAGCCGGTACCGGTGGCGCGCACCTGGGCCGGATAGAAATTGCTGGCAAAGGCATTCAGGGTCAGCTGCCCACCGATGATGCAAAAGCCCGCGGCGAACACGAACACCACCAGGTACCGCGGGTTGTCGTGGTTCAACCCCAGCAGCACGGTGCACAGCGCCGCCAGGGCGAGCACTGCGGACAACAGCCGCACCTTGCGCTTGAGACGATCGGCGACCCAGGCCATGCAGATCGCCCCCAAGGTTCCGGCGAACAGGAACATCGAAGTCACCAGGTTGGCCTGCTTCAAGGCCAGGCCGCTTTCCAGCAGCAGGGTCGGCAGCCAGCTGATCATGAAATACAGCAGGATCAGGCTGACGAAGAAGGTCGACCAGATCAGCAGCGTCGGCCGCGCATACCCCTGGCGGAACAGTTCCACCACCGTGAACTTGCCACCGGTTTGTTGCTGGCCCTCATCGCCGCTCGCCACTGGCGGCTGCCAGTCCGGCAGCATGCGCGCGCTGAGCTTGCGCAGGCGCGCATAGGGTGGCGCATCGCGCAGCAGGCGTGGCAGCGATTCGGGCAAGCGCCAGAGCAGGAACGGGAACAGCAGCAACGGGGTCACGCCGCCCGCCAGGAACACCGCCTCCCAGCCGAAGCGATCGATGAAGCCGGCCGCGACGAAACCGCCGGCCGCACCACCGAAGGAGAAACCGCAGGCGGCCAGGGTCACCATCAGGGTGCGCAGGCGCGGCGGCGAATATTCGGACATCAGCGCCATGGCGCTGGGCATCGCCCCACCCATGCCAATGCCGCAGATAAAGCGCGCGGCCATGAGGCTGTCCAGGGATTGGCTGAACACCATCAACACCGTCAGGCTGGCGTAGATCAGCACGCAGCCCAGGAGGATCCGGCGCACGCCGAAACGATCCGCCAGGGGCGTCACCGCCAGGGAGCCCAGGGTCAGGCCCAGCAGGTTGGCACTGAACACCGGGCCGAAGGCGGCTTTCTCCAGGCCCCAGTCCTGGGCCAGGGCCGGTACCACGTAGCCCAGGACCTGGGCGTCGTAGCCATCGGTGACCAGCAGCAAGGCGAGGAGCAACAACAACGACCACTGGTAGCCGGACACCGGGCGGGCGTCGAGCGCAGCGCGAAAGCTGGCAATCTGGTTTTGCATCGCAAGGTACCTGTTCGGTTTCTTATGGTTATGGAAGGTGATGCGAGAGGCGCCTGGGCAGATCCCCTGGTGGTGGGACTCAAGATCCTGCAGCCGCTCCAAAGCGGCTGCAGGGGCCGGGTGCGCCCTGGGCCAGGGCGCCCAGGGTCAGGCCGGAGTGTCGGGCTGGTTGGCCGGGTGCGCGGCCTGGAACGCCGGATGCTCGGCAGCCAGCGCGGCCACCCGGCGAATCCGCGGGTAGGCCTCCAACGACACCTTGAAGCGCTCGGCGGCGTACAGCTGCGG
Source organism: Pseudomonas sp. B6(2017) (assembly GCF_002112765.1). Taxonomy (NCBI): domain Bacteria; kingdom Pseudomonadati; phylum Pseudomonadota; class Gammaproteobacteria; order Pseudomonadales; family Pseudomonadaceae; genus Pseudomonas; species Pseudomonas sp. B6(2017). The sequence continues at coordinate 259,941 of NZ_NEIQ01000005.1, forward strand.
GATCAGGAACACATCGGCCAGTCCCGGCTGCTCGCCGAAGCAGAAGCCGGCATCGCCGATCAGTTGTTCCAGGGCTGCCAGGCCCTGGCTGATCCAGTGGTCGATCCACACCAGCAACTGCGCCTCCTCATGGCCCCATTCACGCAGCAGGTTCTGCGTGCTGGAGTTGTGCAAGGGATGCACGTCGCAACCGATGATGGACGCCACGGCCCGGGCACGGGCACGGCCGACCAGGTCCTCGGGCAACAGCGGCACCTGTGGATAACGCTCCTCCAGGTACTCGATGATCGCCAGCGACTGGATCAGCAGGTCGCCCTGGTCGGTACGCAGGGCCGGAACCCGGCCCTGGGGGTTGATCTCCAGGTACTCCGGCAGGCGGTTGGCGCCGCCCTTGGGCACCAGCAGGTTGACCGGGATGGCCTGGTAGTCCAGGCCCTTGAGGCCCAGGGCGATCCGCACCCGGTAGGACGCGGTGGAACGGTAATAGGTATAAAGCTCCATACTGCACTCCCCTTAGCGGGCCGTTGAAAATCTACCTGCGTTGTCATCGCTGCGTTAAAAACAGACTGGTGCGCCAGCCCGGTCAAAATGCTCATTTACCACTCGTAAACTGCGCTTTTTCGCCTGTTTTTGCCTTGCGCTGGCTGCCTCGCCTACGTTTTTCAGCAGCCTGCTAGCGGGCTGGCTGGACGGTACCCCGGCATTCGCCGAAGCCGATGGAAGCGAAGCCTTCGCGGCGGCAACGCCCGCGCAGGATGATCTCGTCGCCGTCCTCGAGGAACTTGCGCACTTCGCCAGTGGCCAGCTCGACCGGTTTCTTGCCGCCCTCGGTGATCTCCAGCAGGCTGCCGAACTGGCCGCTCTGCGGGCCGGACAGGGTGCCCGAACCGAACAGGTCGCCGGCCTGCAACTGGCAACCGTTGACGCTGTGGTGCGCCACCATCTGCGCCACGGTCCAGTACATGTACTGGCTGTTGCTCAGGGTCAGGCGATGGGCTGGCAAGCCCTGCTCGCGCATGGTCCTGGTCAGCAGCAGCACTTCCAGCTCGATGTCGAAGCCACCACTGGCCTGGTCACGCTTGTCCAGCAGGTACGGCAGTGGTTGCGGGTCGCCTTCGGGGCGCGCCGGCTGGGCCTTGCGGAAGGGCTCAAGGGCCTCGGCGGTCACCACCCAGGGCGAGATGCTGGTGATGAAGCTCTTGGACAGGAATGGCCCCAGCGGTTGGTATTCCCAAGCCTGGATATCCCGCGCCGACCAGTCGTTGAGCAGGCAGAAACCGGCGATGTGCTCGGCGGCGTCGCCAATGGCGATCGACTCGCCCAGCTCGTTGCCCTGGCCGATCCAGATCCCCAGTTCCAGCTCGTAGTCCAGGCGCGCGCAAGGACCGAAGGTCGGCTCGCTCTGCCCGGCCGGCAGGGTCTGGCCCTTGGGCCGGCGCACGTCGGCACCGGAGGCGCGGATGGTCGAGGCCCGGCCGTGGTAGCCGATCGGCACGTACTTGTAGTTGGGCAGCAAGGGGTTATCGGGGCGGAACAGCTTGCCGACGTTCTGCGCATGTTCGATGCCCACGTAGAAGTCGGTGTAGTCATTGATCCTGGCCGGCACATGCATCTGGCAATCGGTGGCCTGGGGCAGCAGCTTCGCCCCCAGGGCCTGGATCTTGCCTTGCAGGCTGCTGCCTTCGGCCAGCAGTTCCAGCAGGCGCTCACGCAGGGCCACGCGGGCCGGGCGACCGAGCTGGAAGAAGGCGTTCAACTGGCCACCACGGGTAGCCTCCACCGCGGCCTTGGCCGGGCCTTCGAATAGGCCGGCATCCAGCGCGGCCGCAAGATCCAGGATCTGCTCGCCGATGGCCACGCCGCTGCGAGGTGCCGAGCCCTGGGTGCTGAAGACGCCCAGGGGCAGGTTCTGCAACGGGAAGTCGGGGTGACCGTTGGCAGACTCGACCCAGCTGCGGGTGATGGTGGACAAGGTCATGGGTTATCTCCGATTCGGGTTGAAGGTGACGGGCAGCGAAGCCCAGCAAGCATCGTAGTCGTTCTGCAGTTCGGCGCATTCCAGGGCGAAACGGCTCGGGCGCAGCACCTGGCTGGTCTCGAACATGAAGGCCATGGTGTTGTCGATCTTGGCTGGCTGCAATTGGGCGTTGATCGCCTTGGTGCAGGTCTCGCCATCCGGGCCATGGGCACTCATGCAACTGTGCAGCGAAGCGCCGCCGGGCAGGAAGCCTTCGGCCTTGGCGTCGTAGGCACCCTGGATCAGGCCCATGAACTCGTTCATCAGGTTGCGGTGGAACCATGGTGGACGGAAGGTGTTCTCGGCCACCATCCAGCGCGGCGGGAAGATCACGAAATCCAGGTTGGCCATGCCCGGCACGCTGGTGGGCGAGGTCAGGACGGTGAAGATCGACGGGTCCGGATGGTCGAAGCTGACGGTGCCGATGGTGTTGAAACGGCGCAGGTCGTATTTGTACGGCACGTTGTTGCCGTGCCAGGCCACCACGTCCAGCGGCGAGTGATCCAGCTCGCAGCCCCAGAGCTCACCCAGGTACTTCTGGACCAGGGCGGTGGGCTGGCGCAGGTCTTCGTAATGGGCCACCGGGGCCAGGAAGTCCCGGGGGTTGGCCAGGCCGTTGCTGCCGATCGGCCCCAGGTCGGGCAGGCGCAGCGGCGCGCCATGGTTCTCGGCGATATAGCCACGGGCTTGCGGGTCCAACAGCTCGACGCGGAACTTCAGGCCGCGCGGCAGCACGGCGATCTCCAGCGGTTCGAGCTCCAGCACGCCCAGTTCGGTGAGGATGCGCAGGCGGCCCAGCTCGGGCACCAGCAGCAACTCGCCGTCGGCGTTGAAGAACACTCGCTCCATGGAGCGGTTGGCGCGGTAGTGATAGACACTGATGCCGGCCGGTTTCTGCGCCGGCGAGTTGGCCACCATGGCCACCAGGCCATCGATGAAATCCGTAGGCTCCGCCGGGATCGACAACGGGCTCCAACGCAGGCGGTTGGGCGTCACTTGTCCCAGGTCGCCGCCCGCCAACTGGCGTTCGAGACGGGTGAAGGACGGGTGCTTGGCCGAAGGCTGGATGCGGTACATCCAAGTGCGCCGGGCTTCGCTGCGGGTCATGGTGAAGGCCGTGCCGGAGAACAATTCGGCGTACAGGCCGTAGGGGGCTTTCTGCGGGGAGTTCTGGCCGACGGGCAGTGCGCCTGGCAGGGCTTCGCTGGAAAATTCGTTACCGAAACCGGATTGGTAGCTGAGGGCGGACGCCGAAGAATCGAGGTTCATGGAGCCTCCTGGAAGTTGGAATAGGCAGGGGCCCACCACTCCTTCGCAAGAGTTATCGGCACGCCTGGGTTATTTTTATCGTAATCCAATTACGCATAACGTAATTTGATTGCCCAGGAGCGTCAAGCTATAAAGACCGCCACTTGTCACGGGACCCCTACACCTCCATGGAAAAGCCGCGCAGCACCAGCGACAGCAACGGTAAACAGAAAGTCCGCTCGGCCGAGGTCGGCACCGACATCCTCAAGGCTCTTGCCGAACTCTCGCCGTCCACGTCCCTATCGCGCCTGGCCGAACATGTGCAAATGCCTGCGAGCAAGGTCCATCGCTACCTGCAGGCACTGATCGCCAGCGGCTTCGCCGAGCAGAACACCGCTACCAACCACTATGGCCTGGGCCGCGAAGCCTTGCGGGTGGGTCTCGCGGCCCTGGGCAGCATGGATGTGCTGAAAGTCGCCGCCCTGCCCTTGGCCGAGCTGCGCGATGACTTGAACGAAACCTGTTTCCTCGCGGTGTGGGGCAACCAGGGCGCCACCGTGGTGCACATCGAACCCGCGGTGCGGGCGATGACCGTGGTCACCCAGCTGGGCTCGGTGCTGCCGCTGCTCAGCTCGTCCACCGGGCTGGTGTTCAACGCCTACCTGCCGCTGCGGGAAACCCTCGACCTGCGGCAGGAGGAGCTGGCCGAGGCCGACGCCCATCCCCTGGCCGAGAGCCACGTCCACGATGCCCTGGCCGAGCAGATCCGCCAGCGCGGCCTGCACCACATCCACGGGCTGCTGATGCCCGGGGTCGATGCCCTGTCCGCGCCGGTGTTCGATGCCACTGGCAAGATCGCCGCGGTGCTGACGGTGGTCGGGCCGGCCTCGATGTTCCATGCCGACGAAAACGGCCCGGCGGCGCAACGCCTGCTGGCGGCCTGTCGTGCGGTGAGCTGGCGCATGGGCTATCAGCCCCAGGGATAATCGCCGCTCAGTTCATCAGCCCCAGGGCCTGGGCCCTGGCCACCGCCTGGGTCCGCCGCTCCACCCCAAGTTTGCTGTGGATGCGCCGACCATGGGTCTTGACCGTATGCAGGGATATGAACAGGCGCTCGGCAATCTGCTGGTTCGAGCAGCCCTGGGCAATCAACTGCAGCACCTGCAATTCACGCAGGCTGAGCAGGCTGTCGTGATCCTCCCGGGCCGGCTCCGCCCCACTGGTCATCGGCATCATCGCCGGTTGCCGCAAGCCCAATTCGTGCATGGCCTGGGGCAAGTTGCAGCGCACCGCCAGTGCTTGCCCGGCCAGCAATGCCTCGGCCGCCAACTCCGGGAGCCCCTGCAGATGGGCCACCTCGGCCAGGGCCAGCCACAGCTCGGTCTCCAGCCCCTGCATGCCATTGATCCGGGCGGGTTCCAGTAGCCGTTGCAACCTGGCCACCGGTTCCCGGGCGCATCCCAGGTGAACCTCGGCCAGTACCAGCAGGTACTCGATGCCCGGGATCATCTCCAGGGTCGCCGGCGGCGCCTGCAAGGCTCCGGGTCCGCGGATGTGCCGCACGACCCGGCTCAAGGCCGCATGGGCAAGTTCCGGGCGTCCCTGCTGCAACCAGAACTGGCTGCTGACCTGCAACAGCACGCCTCGATACACAGTGTCGGGAATCTGCCGTTGCTGCATCAACCGCTCGGCGTCGCGCAAGTGCACGAAGGCCTGGGCATAGTCGCGCTGATTGGCCGCCAGCTGGGCCAGGCCGATGAAACCATACAAGGCTCGCTTGTCATGACTGTGCAGGCAATCCTCGAGGCCGTTGTGGAAAAAACCGGCAGCTTGCGGTTCCCGCCCCTGGCGCAGCGCCAGGCGACCACGACGCAAGGCAATGCGTCCCAGCAGCGGTGCAGCTCGCAGGGCTTGAGCACACAGGCGCTCGGCCACCTGCGCCAACAAGACTTCGGCCCGATGGGGCGCCCCACGCTGCTCCAGCAACTGTGCGTGATCCAGCTCCAGCAAGGCCTCGAACAGCAGCGCGTCATGAGCCCTGGCCAGGCACAGGGCGTCGCGATTCAGCGCCTGGGCCACGTCCAGCTCGCCTCCCAGCAGTGCTTGCTGAGTCAGTCCCGACAGGCACAGCAAGCGTGTGACCCAGGCACTGTCGGCCAGTTCGGCCAGGGCTTGGTGAAAATGCTCGCGCGCCGCCTCCATCCGCCCCTCCAGATGCAGCAGCCAGCCCTGTTGGGCCTGCCAGCGGGCCAGCAGCTGGACCTGGGCGGCGGCCGAAGGCTGGGGGGCGAACCGGGCCATCTGCGCCATGCATTGCTCGGCCTGCTCGAAGCGCCCGGCGAACAACATCGCCCCCACCAGCAAGGCCACCGACTGCGGACTGCCCAGCAGCAGTTCGGCCCCCTGGCGCTCATGCAACTGCAACAGCAAGAGCGCGTTGTGCTGCTGGAACAGGAACTCGAAACTCAAATGTTCCAGCAGGCTGACTGCCACCTCGTACTCTTCGGCCAGCAATGCATGTTCGAAGGCCGATTGCCAATCTTGCCGGGCGACGAACCACTGGCAGGCGCGCCGATGCCAGGAGCGTCCAGTGGGCCAGGATTCGTCGCGCATCAACCGAGCCAGGGGCGCAAAGACCTGCAGCCAGCCACCGCCACCCACCCAGGGCTCGATGAAACAACCCAGGTCTTGAAGGGTACGCAAGTACTGGCCGCCCTCCCCTGTACCGAACAAATGCTCGCACAGCGAAGTATTGAACCGTGGCAGGTGTGCCAGCACTTGCCAGGTTTGCGCCAGCTCCTCGGGCAGCACGCTGAACAACTCGTGTTCCAGGTATTCCAGCAAAGTGTTGGGCCGTCCAGGCTTGCAAGGCTGGCTGGCCAGTTCGCTGCCCTCGAGCAGGGCAATGCGTACCCCGGCACACCAGCCACCGCTGCGTTGCAGGATGCGCCCGGCGGCCTGGCCGCACAACGGCTGCGGCAACTGGCGCAGCAGCTGTTCGATGTCGTCCTGGCTGAAGGCCAGGGCAGGCCCAGCAAGCTCGACCAACTGGTCATCCAGCAACAGCCGGGGCCAATTGCACTGAGGACGCCGGCGACAACCCAGCCACCAGCTCAATTGCGGGTTATCCAGGCCCAGCAAGCGATCCAGCAGTAGGTCGAGGTCGGTTGCGCTGGCTCGGCAGTAGTCGTCGATGAACAGCCATAACGGCGTGTCCAGGTGCAGCAGGCATTGCAGCACCGCTTCTTCAGTGTCGTCCGCAAGGCCCAGGGCCATGGCCAAGGTGCGGCACAATTGCCGGGGGGCCTGCGCAGTTCCACCCAACGGCAACCAGATGACCCGGCAACCAACCGGCGCCTGCAACAGGCATTCAACGAGCAGAGCCGTCTTGCCACTACCGGCCGGTGCGCACAGCAGGCGTACCCGCGCGGCGCAAGCCAGCAGCGGCGCACTCAGGCGCTGGCGCGAGACATGATGGGAGGACAAACGGGGCATGAACCCGGAACGCTCGGGACAACGAGTCATGACGGTCATTGCGGCGTGCCTTTTTATAGTTGTGGCCAGCTTGCTCCCACCCTAGCCCTGACCTTGCGACCTGTTGAAGAAGTATTCAGCACGCTGATCGCCGACTATAAAAAGGCGACCGCCTGGTCGCCTTCGATCCTGCTGCGTCAAACCCTGATCCAGGCGCGCCCTAGCGCACCCCGGCAGCACGCAGGGCCGCGGGAGTGTAGTCGGCGGCCTTAGCCTGGAAGCCGAACTCGAGGCTGTGCTTTTCCTCGTTCTTCATGCCCAAGGCCAGGTAGCGGCCGGCGTTCAGGTCATACAGGGCCTCCAGGGTGTAAGCCGGCACCTGATGGTCGTAGTAATACTGCGCATGGCCTTCGGCAACCCGCCACAGCTGGCCGCGACCGTCGTAGTGGTCCACCAGGGCCACCTGCCAGCTGTCTTCGTCGATGTACATATGCCGGGTGGCATAGATATGGCGCTGGTTCGGCTTGACCGTACCCACGACTTCCCAGACCCGGTGCAACTCATAGCGGGTCAGGTCCTGGTTGATATGCCCGGCCTTGACGATGTCGTCGTACTTGAGACTCGGCGAATCCAGCTTGTAGCTGTTGTAGGGGATGTACATCTCCTTCTTGCCTACCAGCTTCCAGTCGTAGCGATCGGGAGCCCCGGAGAACATGTCGAAGTTGTCCGAGGTACGCAGGCCGTCGGCAGCGGTTCCCGGCCCGTCATAGGCCACTTGCGGTGCTCGTCGCACCCGGCGCTGACCGGCGTTGTAGATCCAGGCCGAGCGCGGTTCCTTGACCTGGTCCAGGGTCTCGTGGACCAGCAGCACGTTGCCCGCCAGGCGTGCCGGAGCAGTTACCGACTGCTTGAAGAAGTTTTGCACGTTGGCAGCCTTGGCCGGGTCCAGGTCGGGGATCAGCTGCGGGGCAGCCACTTCTTCCTCGAAGCGAATCGAGGTGTAGCTGCCATTGGTCTGCGGGGTGACCTGGGTGACGATGCGTTTCTGGTTACCACCGTGATAGCGGGTCAGGTGGTTCCACAGCACTTCGATGCCGTTCTTCGGAAGCGGGAAGGCGTAGTAGCGGTTACCGGTGAAGTTGGCCAGGCCGTTGCCGTCGTTGGTGGTAGTCACGCCCAGCGCACTGCGCTTGGCCGACTCGTAGATCTCAGGTGGCAGGCCAACGCTGCGGTGGGTGGGGTAGACCGGTATCCGGTAGCTGTCCGGATAACGCTTGAACATAGCCACCTGGCCGGCCGACAGCTTGTCCTTGTACTGGTCAACAGTAGCTGCGGTGATGACGAACAGCGGTTTTTCATTGGCGAACGGGTCGGCGAGAAAGCCCTTGCTGTCCACCGCCCCGGCATTCTTCGCGATACCCCCGGTCCAGGCCGGGATAGTACCGTCGGCGTTACCGGCCTTTTGCGCACCCACCGGGGTCAGGCTGGTGCCCAGCTTGGCGGCTTCGTCCGGACTGACCGCGGCCATCAGGTTAGCCGCCCACAGTCCCAGTGCCAGGGCGCTGCATTGCAGGATCATCTTGCGCATTCCAGTACTCCTTCTTGGGCCGATTCAGAAATTCACGCCGAAGCTCAACGCGAGGAAATCGCGATCGGTGAGGGTGTTGTAGCGTCCGCCAAAGAAGTCGGTGTAGCTGAGGCTGGCGGTGTAGGTGTTGCGGTAGTCGGCATCGACGCCAACGCTCAGGGCCTTGGCTCCCTGGTTGAACAAGCCGTTGGGACCATAACCGTTGACGTCATGGGACCAGGACAGGTTGGGCTTGAAGTTGATCCCGGCGAGCACGTTGCTGTAGTCGAGAATGGCCCGGGCGCGATAGCCCCAGGAAGTGGCCGTGACGAAGCCTGCGGTGTCCCCGCCATAACCGTATTGGCCATAAGCCGAGTCGCGGCCGTAGCGCAGCTTGCCCTTGTCCTCCAGGCCACCGACCCGGACGATCGCCGCCTCACCCACCAGGGTCAGGCGGTCCGCCCCCAGCACCTGGTCGAAGAATTGCGTCATGGTGCTCTGGACCTGGGTGATTTCCTTGCGCCGGTAACCGGTGTTGTCGGCACCCAGGGCCGTTCTGATCGGCGACGCCGCGCCCCCGGTAATGGGGTTGAGCAGGGCCAGGGTCAGGTCGTTGGTGTTGAGTTGCACCGGTGCATTGGGCCGGTAGCTGATCTCGCCGGTCCAGGCGGTGCCGGTGGGCAGGGTGGTGGAAAAGCTGGCGCCATACAGGCGAATGTCCTCGGGGTACTCCAGGTAATACTGGCCACGACCGAGCATCACACTCTGCACCAGGCCGCTGCCGGAGCCAGGGGCGATGCCGTTGGCGGCGCCAGCGATGGCGCCCAGGGTCGCCGCACTGATGTTGGCCGTGGTGGTACTGACCACGGGGCTGCGCGAGTGGTAGTTCATGAAGTACAGGCCATACTCGGTGTCGTCCCCGAGCCAGCGCAAGGCCGCGCCCCACTGCCCGGAGTCCCGCGCGTCGCGGTCACCGCCCCGAGGCAGGACCACGCCTTCGCGGGTCACCTGGAAGCCTTGGCCAAAGGCCGCCGCCACTGGGCGCAGGGGCGCGATCGCCGGGTTACCGACGGTGTAGCCGGTGGTGCAGCCGTCCGCCACCACGTCGCTGCCGAAGAACGTGCCGCAGTTGTCCACCACGGTCTGGTCCCACTCCAGCTGGTAGAAGCCCTCCAGCGTCAGCTGGTTGGTCAGGCCCTGGGAGGCGAACAGCATGTTCACCGGCACCAGGCCTTCCTTGATCTCGGCGCCGGGACGGCGAAAGGCCGAGACATCCACCGGGTTGATGCTGTTGATGGAGTTGCCGATGAAAGTGCTTTCGCCCCAACTGACGACCTGCTTGCCGGCCCGCACGGTGCCCGGCAGATCGGCGATGGAATAGTTGTGATAGACGAAGGCATCGAGGATCTGCGCCCCCGAGGACTTGGCGCCTTCCTTGCGATTGTGGTCGCTGATGGGCTTGAACTCGCGCCCCTCGTCCTTGAGTTCGAAGTCGTACCAGTATTTGCCACGCACGAACAACCCACTATCGCGGTACTTGAGCTCCAGGTCGTGCAGGCCCTTGAAGATCTTCGAGAAGGTCTCGCCCTTCTTGAAATTCAGCCGGCCATCATCGCCGGTGGATGACTGCGCGGTACCGCCGTTGGCGGTGCCGACGAAGTCCCGGTCGGCGTTGCGCATTCCCCAGCTGGCGCCCACGGACAACGACGAATCGAACTGCCCTTCGATTTCCCCGATGGTGAACGACACCGCCTGCGCCTGGACGCTGCAACCCAGCGCTAGCGCAGCGGCCAGGGCCTGCGGTTTGAAGATGGCGCGCATTGTTATTCTTGTCATGCGTCTTCCCCGGTGAGTGACAGGAGGCCCCACCCTACTGCCGGGATAGCGGGGACGATAAGCGCACCAAGGAGGTATTCGCCGTGTCGTTCCAAAGAGTGAGTGCCCTTGCCGGTCGGGCCAACCAAGGGTGCATCCATGGCCTGGATAGAGGCTCATCAGGAACATCGATACGGTGCAGCCATTCGCGCCGACTATTGCTCTGGCTGTAATAGTCCTTGTCCTGAATCGCTATTTTTCCGGGGTCGGCCAGGGCTTATTCTTCTTTCGCAGTCACGGCAAACAGCCTGGCTCCACCACCGAGACAAGTGCTGTGCAGGGCTTCTCGGCAACCGATTCCGGCAGGCTTGAAGCGACTCGATTCAAGCCGCCCACCCAGGTTCACTGACGTTGATTTTGTAGCTCCTTGATCTAACGTCTTACTTCGGCCGCTGCTCTTGCAGCGGCCTTTTTTATGCCTGGGAAAATGACCGGGCAGGACGCCCGTGAAGGGTGGTTGCGGCCGCCGCTCCAGGGCACGGACATGGCCCGGGAGAAAGCGTTCGAAGCGGCGGCCGGACGCAATCAGATCGCGTACTTTTGCAGGTTCTGCATCATCTCCTTGAGGGCCTCGAGGTTGTCCTTGGGATGGACCGCGCCGTCGAAATCGCAGATCTCTCGCCAATGGGCCGCGACATCCTCCGGCGAGAAACCCTGGCGCGGATCGAAGCCGGCGCCCAGGCTGCGCTCCCAGCGCACCTTGCCGATCCAGCCGCCACCGACCTCGAACAAGCCGGAGGTTTCCTGGCACTGCTCGCTGCCCAGGTACACCACCAGCGGGCTGACCAGTTCCGGCTTGAGCTGCTCGAACACCTGGGGCGGGATCAGGCCCTCGGTCATCCGCGTACCGCCGGTGGGGGCAATGGCGTTGACCAGGATATTGCTCTTGCGCCCTTCCAGCGCCAGGGTCCGGGTCAGGCCATATAACCCCAGCTTGGCCATGCCGTAGTTGGACTGGCCGAAGTTGCCGTAGATGCCCGAAGTGGAGGCGGTGAAGATCACCCGCCCATAAGCCTGCTCGCGCAGGTGCGGCCAGGCGGCGCGGGTGACCTTGTAGGCCCCCTCGACGTGCACCTGGTACACCAGGTCCCAGTCGGTGTCGTCCATCTTGTGGAAGGTCTTGTCCCGCAGGATTCCGGCGTTGTTGACCACCACGTCGACCCGGCCGAAGACATCCAGGGCGTTCTGCACGATCTTCTCGCCGTCGGTCACCGAGTCGTGGTTGGCTTCGGCGATGCCGCCCGCCTCACGGATCTGCGCGACCACCCGATCGGCCGCCGAGGCACTGGCGCCCTCGCCCTGGGCCGAACCACCCAGGTCATTGACCAGCACCTTGGCGCCGTGGCGGGCGAACAACAAGGCGTGGGCGCGCCCCAGGCCACCACCGGCCCCGGTGATGATCACCACTTTGTCTTCCAAGCGCACAGACTCACTCATACCGAACTCCAGCAGGGCCAATGGACAAGAACCCGAGTGTCGGGCAGCCGGCCGGGGCCTACAACGAACAGGGCCGCAGCTGAATGGTGCGCGATAAGACAGCGGGATAGTCGAGCCGGGGCCGCAGCGAGGCTGCGCCCCGCAGGGTTCAGGAGCCTACGGCGCGGCTGACCGGAGCCTGTAGTGCATCGCGAAAGGCCAGGTAGTGCTTGAGCACCGCCCGCGGCGCCTCGATCTGCGGGTAATGACCGATGCCCGGCAGCAGCACGGTGTCCGGCTGCGGGATCAGTTGGCGATAGCGCTCGACCATGTGCGCCCCGGAGATCGGGTCCTGGGCGCCATCGATCACCCGCAGCGGCACCTCGCCGTGCTGCATGGCCGCGACCCAGCGCTCGCGCTGCTGGCGCCGCTGCGGGATGTAGCCGATCAACTTGTGCAGGATGCGCGGCCCCCGGTTGCTCTGCACCAGGCTCCAGAAGTCGTCCAGCACCGTTTCGCTGGGCTGGCTCTGCGGACCGAACACCTGCTGCAGGTTCCTGGCCAGGCCCTCGCGACTGAACACGCGCCCGAGCATCCAGCCCAATGGGCTGAGCAGCAGTTTCTGGCTCAGCACCGGACGATGGGTTTCCGGGAACAGGCCGCCATTGAGGAACACGCAACTGGCGATCTCGATGCGCTCCTCGTAATGCCGGGCCAGCAGTTCCTGGGCGACGCTGTCGCCATAGTCATGGGCCAGCACGTGCAGCGGCCCCGCGATCCCCAGGTGCGCCAACAGCGCCTGCTGCAGGTCCGCCTGTTCCAGCAGGCTGTAGTCGTGATCCAGGGGCTTGGCCGAATCACCGAAACCGAGCATGTCGCAGGCGATCACCTGGTAGCGCCGCGCCAGGGGTTGCCATAGGTAGTGCCAGTCCCAGCTGGCGGTGGGAAAGCCATGGATCAGCAACAGCGGCTCGCCCTGCCCGGCCACCCAGTAGCGAACGGCCTGGCCGCGAAACTGCAAGTCCTGCCCATGGGTGCGCCAGACACTCAGGGGAATCTCGGCGAGAGGCATCAGGCTTTGTACCCCGGGTCGAGTTGCTCGAGCTTGCGCAGCAGGGCCGGCCAGGCCAACACCCCGCCCATGCCCTGGGCGCTGCGGGTGACCCCGGCGATCATCGCCTTGGCTCCACTGAGCACCGGCGCGGGAATGGCGATCAGCTCGGCACCGCCGTTCTGCGCCAGCACCTGGATTTCACAGGCACGCTGGAAGATGAACATCATCAGGAAAGTGTCGGCGATGCTCGCACCACAGGTCAGCAGGCCGTGGTTGTGCAACATCAGGAAATTGTTGTCGCCCAGGTCGGCCTGCAGCCGGGCCTTCTCCTCGGGGTTCAGGGCCACGCCCTCGTAGGGGTGGTAGCCGAGGCTGGCAAGGACGAACAGCGACTGCTGGCTGATGGGCAACACGCCCTGCTGCTGCGCCGACACCGCCACGCCCGCCGCGGTGTGGGTATGCAACACGCAAAGCACATCGTGGCGCACCGCATGGACCGCGCTGTGGATGGTGTAGCCCGCCGGGTTGATCTCGTAGGGGCTGTCCATCAGCTTATTGCCGGCCCGGTCGACCTTCACCAGGCTGGACGCGGTGATCTCATGGAACATCATGCCGAACGGGTTGATCAGGAACTCGTCGGTGCCCGGCACCTTGGCCGAGATGTGGGTGAAGATCAGGTCATCCCAGCCATGCATCGCCACCAGGCGATAACAGGCGGCCAGGTCCAGGCGGGTTTGCCACTCCTGGGCGCTGACCTGGTCCTTGACACTCGCAGTGGATTGAACGGGGGCTAGGCTCACGGCTGGGACCTCATGTTGGCTTTTATTGGAAGGAGGACCCTCGGAGTCTAGACACCCCTGGCGCACCACGGAGTCGCCTTGGCAGCCAGCTTGATGGCCGAGCGGGTCAGCCGGCGGCCGAGCCGCGCCGCCGGGCCTTCACGTCAAAGCAACGACGCCAGCAAAGGCGCGGCGAACAAGTTCAACAGCCCGGTGAGCACCATCACCAGCCCCGCTACCGAGCCTTCCTCGCCGCCGACTTCGTGGGCCCGGCTGACCCCGGCGCCATGGGCGCCGACCCCGAACAGCGCACCCCGGGCCAGGGCGCTGCGCAGGGGCAGCCAACGCAATAGCACGCCGCCGAGCATGGCACCGAAAACGCCGGTGAACATCACGAATACCGCCGTCAGCTCGGGCACGCCCCCAAGGTCGTGGGCCAGGGGCATGGCGAACGGAGTGGTGATCGAGCGTGGCACCAGCGACAGGGTCACCGAGCTGTCCAGGGCCAAGAGCCGGGCCAGGCCGAAGGAGCTGCCGATGGAGGCCGCGCTACCGGCCAGCATGCCCAGTAGCAGTGCCGACCAATGGCGCATCAGCAACTGGCGCTGCTGCCAGATGGGAATGGCGAAGGCCACGGTCACCGGGCCCAGCACCAGCATCAGCCAGTGGGTATTGGCGGCATATTCGGCGTAGGCGGTGTGCAACGGCACCGCGACCGCCAGCAGCAGCGCCGGCACCAGGATCAGCGGCGACAACAGGTAGCGCCCGGTGCGCCGGTAGATCCAGCGGCTGAACAGATAGGCGCCGAGGGTCAGCGCCAGCCAGAACATCGGCATCGCCTCAAGCTTCATGGCGCATCCTCCAGCGGCACACCAGTTCCACGGTCAGCGCGGTCACCAGCATCACCAGCAGGGTGCTGACGCCGATCACCAGCAGGATCCGCCAGCCGTCCTGGCGCAGCAGGCCGCCGTAGTCCAGCAGGCTCATCAGTGCCGGGATGAAGAACAGCAGCATCTCCGCCATCAAGAGGCCAGCGCCCAGTTGCAGGGCTGCCGGCTTGACCCAGCCCAGGGCGAAGGCCAGCAACAACATGGCCAGGCCGATGACACCGCCGGGAATCGGCCAGGGCAGCCAGGTAGCCAGTTGGCAGCCGAGAAAATAGATGGCCAGCAGCACCGCCAGCTCGCAAAGCAGGCGGCCTAAGCGTTTCAAGGTGGGAATGTTCATGGTGGTTCGGTCCTCTCGGGGTCCTATTTTATGAAAAGCCCCTTCATCACCGAAGCGAATTGTTAGACTGGAAGCCATTCCAAACTGGAATTACCACCATGGATTTCAAGCAACTGCGCAGCTTCGTCGAAGTGATCCACCAGGGCGGCTTCACCCAGGCCGCCAAGACCCTGCATATCAGCCAGTCGGCGGTGAGCAAGCAGGTCGCCCAGCTGGAACAGAGCCTGGGCACGCCGTTGCTGGAGCGCCAGGGTTCGCACATCCACCTGACCGCCGCTGGCAACGTGGTGCTGCAACGGGCCGAGGGCATGCTGCGCCTGCGCAACGAGCTGCTCAGCGAACTGGACGACTTGAGCCACATGACCCGGGGCGAGCTGCGCCTGGGCCTGCCGATGCTGGGCAGCGATACGCTGTTCGCCAGCCGCTTCGCCGAGTACCGGCGGCGCTATCCGAATATCCAGGTGCATTTGCTCGAGGGCGGCAGCTTGAACGTCGAGCAGGCGGTGCGCAGCGGCGAGCTGGAACTGGGCGGCAGCCTGACTCCCAAGGACCCGGCCTTCGCCTACCAGCCGTTCTGCGATGAACCGCTGGATGCCCTGCTGCCCGCCGATCATCCGCTGGCGATGAATGCCAAGGTGCGCCTGGAGGAACTGGCCGATACCCCGTTCCTGCTTTACCAGCGCAGCTTCGTGCTCAACGACCGCCTGCTCCAGGCCTGCCAGCAGCTGGGGTTCACTCCCAGGGAAGGTGGGCGCAGCGGCCAGGCGGACTTCCTCGCGGCGCTGGTGGCGGCGGGCCAGGGCGTGGTGCTGCTGCCCAGCGTGGTGGCCCGGGCCCTGGTACGCCCGGGCGTAGTGCGCCTGACCCTGAAGGCCCCGGAGTACCTGCGCTGGGACATTGCCTTCATCTGGCGCGAAGGGGCCTACCTGTCCAAGGCCGCGCAGGCCTGGCTGGCGCTGCTACGGGAACAGCCAGTCAGCCCCGCAGTGCGCTGACCAGCTCCGCCAGCCAGGGCTCGGCGTCGGTTTCCGGGGTCACGGTCTCGCTGGCGTCCAGGCGCAGCATCGGCAGCACCTCGCGTACGCCCAGTTCGGCGAACAGCTCGCGCATCTGCTCGCCGCCACCGCAAAAGGTATCGCCATAGCTGGAGTCACCCAGGCCGATCACCGCCCCGGACAAACCGCGCCAGGCGGCCGGCAGTTGATCGCGAATGCTCGAATACAGCGGCAGCAGGCTGTCCGGCAACTCGCCCATGCCGGTGGTCGAGGTCACGGCCAGGAACGCCTCTGGCGCGAACGCCTGGACATCGGCCAGGGTCGCACGGGGGTTGTGCCAGGCCTGGAAGCCCGCGGCGTCGAGGAGTTTGGCGGCATGCCGGGCGACTTCTTCAGCCGTGCCGTACACCGTGCCGGAAAGGATGGCGACTTTCATCAATCTGGTCCTGAAGCTGACTAAAAGCCTGGGATATTAACAGCTACGGAGTAAAATCCCGTCTTCGCTCGTCCTCAGGCTGCAAAGCAGCTGTAGACACAATGCCAGCATGCCTTAGAATCCAGCCCTTGCCGATCGAAGACGGGACTCCGGGATGATCAACGCCCACTTGCTGCAACGGATGATCAACGCCTCCAACGACGGGATTGTGGTCGCCGAGCAGGAAGGCGAGGACACCATACTGATCTATGTGAACCCGGCCTTCGAGCGGCTGACCGGCTACAGCGCCGATGAAGTGCTGTACCAGGACTGCCGTTTCCTGCAATCGGGCGATCGGGACCAGCCAGCCTTGCAGGCGGTCCGCCAGGCCCTGAAGGAGGGCCGGCCGTGCCGCGAGGTGCTGCGCAACTATCGCAAGGACGGCAGCCACTTCTGGAACGAGCTGTCGATCACCCCGGTATTCAACGACAGCGACCGGCTGCACTATTTCATCGGGGTGCAAAAGGACGTCACCGAACAGGTCAAGGCCCAGCAGCGCCTCTCGCAGGTGGAGCAGCAACTGGCCCAGGCCCGGGCTGAACTGGCCGCCCTCAAGGCGACCAACGGCCCTAATAAGTCGCAGGTTTAGTGGTCGTAGGGGTATCCCCGCTGACTTGTCTTCCACCTTCCGAGCAACATCATGCAGCGCGACGCCCTTCTCACTCAGGATGAACTGGACTTCATCCGGAGCATCCAGCACAACCCGCACCTCAATGTGCGCGACACCACATCCAGCCTGCTGGTCAACGGCGGCTCGCAGATCCGTGACTTGCTGACACGCCTGGCGGCCAACGAGAAGGTCACCATCCAGGCGCATTTCGACAATCAGCAGATGACCTTCCCGCTGCACCTGGTGGAAGACGAATTCCACGCCTTGCACCTGCGCCTGGGCGTACCGAGCATCTTCGAGGACGGCCCCATGGTGCGGCCATGGCGCCTGGCCCTGGAAGAACCGGTGGCCCTGGAGAATGCCAAGGGCCAGCCCGGGCGCCTGTGGGTGCGGGAAGTGTCGTTCAAGGGGGTGCTGCTGGAAGTCCGCAACAGGACCCGGCCGCCCAGGCAGTTCGCCCAGTGGTTCAGCCCCTCGGGATACGAGCGGATCGCCCTGCGCGGGCACTTGCAGCGCGAGACCGAGGCGGGTTTCTACGCCTATCGCCTGGAGCAGGACGATGCCGAGGAAACCGAGCGCCTGCGCCAGTTCATTCTCCAGCAACACCGCCATTCCCACCCCGCCCTGCACGCCTGAGGCATCCGCGTGCGGTGTCAGGTATCCAGGTGCCCGCCGAGGAATTGCCGCAGGCGCTGCTGCATCAACCGTCCCTCTCCACCCAGGCAGGCCACTGGCGACTCCGCCAGGCTGTCCTGGGCCAGGTCCGCGGCATCCCCGGCCAGCATCAGCGGGCAGTCCAGGGTCAGCGCCAGGCGCTTGAGGCGCTTGGGCAGCTCGGCCGTCGGCGCATGGTTGGAGAACACCACCAGGGCCTGGGGCTTGAGCTTTTCACAGACCAGGGTCAATTCCTCCAGCGGTACTCCCGGCCCCAGCACCTGTACGCCGAGCTGGTCGTGCCCCAGCAGCAGCGCCGCCACCAGCAGCTCCAGCTCGCGGCATTGCTGGTTGAATGCGGTGAGCAATAGCGGCTGCGAGCCTGTGCGCTGCAACAACAGGCGCTGGCTGATTCGCGAGCGCAGGAAGGCATCCAGGAACAGCCACTCGCTGGTATGGCCGAAGGTGTCGCGCTGCTGCAGCAGCTGCTTCCAGAACGGCAGGAAGATGTCCTGGAACACCACCGGCAGGGCATAGCTGGAGAACACCTGGCCGTAGATCCGCTCCAACTGCTCTTCATCGAAGGTATTGACCACCAGCTTCAACTGATCGCGCCACTGGGCGTATTCATCCTGCTGGCCATCGTCCGCCGAAGCCTTGAGCTGGGCCTGGACGGCGCGGTTCTTGGCCATGATCCGCCCGACCTTGCTCACCGCCACGCCGCGCTCGATCCAGCCGAGGATCTCGCGCACCGCCTCAACATCGTGCATGGAATACAACCTGTGCCCACTTTCGGTGCGCGTCGGCTGGATTAGACCGTAGCGTCGCTCCCAGGCCCGCAGGGTCACGGGATTGATGCCGGTCAGGCGGGAAACCTCGCGGATCGGGAACAGCTCGTCCTGCGCGACGGCGTCCGGAGCCTGGTGGGTGGCGGAAGGTGCAGTGGTGGCGGGCATCTGGGGGAGAGAACACCGATGGACAAGATGGCCGTCATTCTACTCTCCCAGGGTGCCGAAGCTTCAAGGGCGGGAATATCCGACCACTGTCATTGGTACATCCGTGCCAATCAGGAATAATCCTTGCTT
Organism: Pseudomonas sp. B6(2017); assembly: GCF_002112765.1. Lineage (NCBI taxonomy): Bacteria > Pseudomonadati > Pseudomonadota > Gammaproteobacteria > Pseudomonadales > Pseudomonadaceae > Pseudomonas > Pseudomonas sp. B6(2017). The sequence goes on from NZ_NEIQ01000005.1 coordinate 278,417, forward strand.
GTCCAAGGTGCGGCCCGACACCCCGGTGCCCCGTCAACGACTGCCTTACCCAGGCAGCGTATTGGTTTTACGGAGATACATGATGTCTACCTCACCCGTCACCCTGATGGTGGCCCGGCGCGTTGCCGATGGTCGCTACCAGGACCTGATCGCCTGGCTGCGCGAAGGCGAGCAACTGGCCACCGACTTTCCCGGCTACCTGGGCTCCGGCGTCCTGGCCCCTCCGCCCGGCGACGATGAATTCCAGATCATCTTCCGCTTCGTCGACGAACAGACCCTGCACACCTGGGAACACTCCGCCTCGCGCACCGCCTGGCTGGCCCGCGGCAGCGACCTGTTCGCCCATCCGCTGGAACATCGGGTCAGCGGTATCGATGGCTGGTTCGGCGCCGCCGGACAGCGTCCGCCGCGCTGGAAGCAGGCCGTGGCGATCTGGCTGGCGTTCTTCCCGGTCTCGCTGCTGTTCAACTTCGTCCTCGGCCCGCTGCTCAACGACCTGGGCATGTTGCCCCGGGTGTTCGTCAGCACCTTGGCCCTGACCCCACTGATGGTCTACTTCTTCATCCCGCTGTCCACCCGGCTGCTGGCCAACTGGCTCAACGCCGCCCCGCCCCGCAGGCTGCCCGTGGCCCCTTCGACGCAAAACTCCTGAGCCTCATCCAAGCCGGTCACCGCCCACCACGGAGCGGTGCCGGCTTGCTGCCGATCCATCCCACGCCCGGGCGCCCCCGCTGGTATAGTTCTGCCCTACCCGCCGACGCGAGCCCGCCATGAACGCTTCCTCCGCACCGATCCTGATCACCGGCGCCAGCCAGCGTGTCGGCCTGCACTGCGCGTTGCGCCTGCTCGAAGACGGGCATCGGCTGATCGTCACCTACCGCAGCCAGCGCCCGGGGCTCGAGGCCCTGCGTGAGCAGGGCGCGACCCTGCTGTTCGCCGACCTGTCCTGCGAGGCCGGGATCATGGCCCTGATCAACGAGCTCAAGGCCCACACCGACAGCCTGCGGGCGATCATCCACAACGCCTCGGAATGGCTCGAGGAAAGCCCGGGCCAGGAAACCGAGGCCTTCGCCCGGATGTTCGGCGTGCACATGCTGGCGCCCTACCTGATCAACCTGCACTGCGCCCAATTGCTGCAGGCCTGCAGCCCGGCGGACATCATCCACATCAGCGACGACGTGACCCGCAAGGGCAGCGCCAAGCACATCGCCTACTGCGCCAGCAAGGCCGGCCTGGACAGCCTGACCCTGTCTTTCGCCGCCAAGTACGCCCCGACAATCAAGGTCAACGGCATCGCACCGGCCCTGCTATTGTTCAATCCCGACGACGACGCGGCGTACCGCGCCAAGACCCTGGCCAAATCCGCACTGGGCATCGAGCCCGGCGCGCAAGTGATCTACCAGAGCCTGCGCTACCTGTTGGACAATCCCTATGTCACCGGCACCACCCTGACCGTCAACGGCGGGCGGCACGTCAAATAGACCGGCCCCGCGAGGACCTTGCATGAGCCTTTCCCTGCCCCAGCACTACCGCGAGATCCTCAAGGGTCTCGGCGAAGACCCCGAGCGCGAGGGTCTGCTCGATACGCCCAAGCGCGCCGCCAAGGCCATGCAGTACCTGTGTCATGGCTACGAGCAGTCGCTGGAGGAAATCGTCAACGGCGCGCTGTTCGCCTCCGACAACGACGAGATGGTGATAGTCGCCGACATCGAGTTGTACTCCCTGTGCGAACATCACCTGCTGCCCTTCATCGGCAAGGCCCATGTGGCTTATATTCCCACGGGCAAGGTGCTGGGGCTGTCGAAGATCGCGCGCATCGTCGACATGTTCGCCAGGCGCCTGCAGATCCAGGAAAATCTCACCCGGCAGATCGCCGACGCAGTGCAGAGCGTGACCCAGGCAGCCGGCGTCGCCGTGGTGGTCGAAGCCAAGCACATGTGCATGATGATGCGCGGTGTCGAGAAACAGAATTCCACCATGCATACCTCGGTGATGCTCGGCGCCTTTCGCGAATCGAGCACCACTCGCCAGGAATTCCTGCAATTGATTGGACGGAGCAAGTAAATGCCACAACTTCAGCCAGGAATGGCTCGTATCCGAGTCAAGGACCTGCTCCTGCGGACCTACATCGGAATCAACGAGGAAGAAATCCTCAACAAGCAGGATGTCCTGATCAACCTGACCATCCTGTATCCCGCCCAAGATGCGGTGCGCGACAACGACATCGATCACGCGCTGAACTATCGCACCATCACCAAGGCCATCATCGCCCACGTCGAGGGCAACCGCTTCGCCCTGCTGGAGCGCCTGACCCAGGAACTGCTGGACCTGGTGATGAGCAACGCCTCGGTGCAGTACGCCGAGGTCGAAGTGGACAAACCCCACGCCCTGCGCTTTGCCGAATCGGTATCCATCACGTTGGCGGCAAGTCGCTAGCGGCAAGCGGCAAGTAAAAGCGGTTCGGCTTTGACTTGCCTCTCGTAGCTTGTAGCTTGCAGCTGTTCCCACCCCTCTATGTGCAGAGAGTCTTATGTCCCCTCAACAACGCCTGGAACTGGAAGCGGCGGCCTTTCGCCGCCTGGTGGCCCATCTGGACAACCGCAAGGACGTGCAGAACATCGACCTGATGAACCTTGCCGGGTTCTGCCGCAACTGCCTGTCCAAGTGGTACAAGGTCGAAGCCGACCAGCGCCAGATCGAGGTCAGCCTCGATGACGCCCGTGAAGTGGTGTATGGCATGCCCTACGCCGAGTGGAAGAATCTCTATCAGAAAGAAGCCAGCGCCGAGCAGCAAGCGGCGTTCGCCAAAGGAAAACCCCATGACTGACCTGAACACCCTGCGCGCCAGCCTCAACAGCGGCGAACACGCCTTTGCCGACACCCTGGCGTTCATCGCCGCCGGTTATGACTACCAGCCCCAGGCGTTCAGCAATGGTGGCGTGGAGAACGCCGCCGGGCAGAACGAAGGCTCGTGCAAGACCCTGGGCCTGGCCCTGCTGGAAGGCCTGAGCGACGCCGAAGCGTTGCTGGCATTCGGCGAGCACTATCGCTCGGTGCTGGCCACCCCAGAAGGCAGCGACCACGGCAACATCCGCGCCCTGATCGCCCATGGCCTGGCCGGAGTGAAGTTCAACGCCCAACCGCTGACCCGCCGCTGATCCACACCGGCAAGACCATCACCCATAAAAAAACCGGCTTGCGCCGGTTTTTTCATTTCAGGACGATCAGAACGAAGCGTTCTGCAGGCCGTCCAGGTAACGCTCGGTGTCCAGGGCCGCCATGCAACCGGCGCCGGCCGAGGTGATGGCCTGGCGGTAGACGTGGTCAGCCACGTCGCCGGCGGCGAAGATGCCCTCGACGCTAGTGGCGGTGGCATTGCCTTCACGACCGCCCTGCACGACCAGGTAACCGTCCTTGAGCGCCAGCTGGCCTTCGAACAGCGAGGTGTTCGGAGTGTGGCCGATGGCGATGAACACGCCGTCGACCTTCAGCTCGTCGAAGCTGCCATCGTTGTTCTTCAGGCGGGCACCGGTCACGCCCATGTTGTCGCCCAGCACTTCGTCCAGGGTCGCGTTGAGCTTGAGCTCGATCTTGCCTTCGGCAACCCGGGCGTGAAGCTTGTCGATCAGGATCTTCTCGGCGCGGAAGGTATCGCGACGGTGGATCAGGGTGACCTTGCTGGCGATGTTGGCCAGGTACAGGGCTTCCTCGACAGCGGTGTTGCCACCACCGACCACGGCCACTGGCTTGTTGCGGTAGAAGAAACCGTCGCAGGTGGCGCAGGCGGAAACGCCCTTGCCCATGAAGGCCTCTTCCGATGGCAGGCCCAGGTAGCGAGCGCTGGCGCCGGTGGCGATGATCAGGGCGTCGCAGGTGTAGGTACCGCTGTCACCGGTCAGGGTGTAGGGCTTGGCGGCGAAGTCCACGGCATTGATGTGATCGAAGACGATTTCGGTTTCGAAGCGCTCGGCGTGCTCGCGCATCCGCTCCATCAGCGCCGGGCCGGTCAGGCCGTGCACGTCGCCCGGCCAGTTGTCGACTTCGGTGGTGGTGGTCAGCTGGCCACCGGCCTGCATGCCGGTGATCAGCAGTGGCTTCAGGTTGGCGCGGGCGGCATAGACCGCGGCGCTGTAACCGGCAGGGCCGGAACCGAGAATAATCACACGCGAATGACGTACATCAGACATGACTCACTCCTATCGACCGGCCCGGCTGCCCTGGCGCGGAACGCCGGATTGCCGGCTGGAATAAAAAAGGACGGCGAAACCTTGGGGAAGGCTAAAACTCGTCCGTCCAAAAAATAATGGGTGCAGCGTATAGAGGGGGCGAAGATTAAGGAAATACGGTTTAACAATCCAGCTCATAGGCGGTCTCTATCTTCTGAAGACCCGTATGAAGAGGTCTTTGTTACCGTTGATGTCGCCCTATGCGCCGCACTTTCGCCCCTTGTGCAAAGCCGGTAAGGTCGGCGCGTTTTCCTTCTGCTCGGAGCCTTCTATGCCCGCCCCTGTCTTGTCCGGCCCGCAATACCTGCGTGAGGGCCTCAAGTTGATCCTCACGCCCGGCCTGCGCCTGTTCGTGCTCTTGCCGCTGCTGGTCAACCTGGTGCTGTTCGTCGGATTGATCTACTTCGCCGGTCATCAATTCAGCCTCTGGGTCGACGCCCTGATGCCGACCCTGCCGCAATGGCTGAGCTTTCTCAGCTACATCCTGTGGCCGCTGTTCGTGGTGCTGGTAGTGCTGATGGTGTTCTTCAGCTTCACCATGCTGGCCAATATCATCGCCGCCCCGTTCAACGGCTTCCTCGCGGAAAAGGTCGAGACCGTGGTCCGCGGCACCGATGATTTCCCTCCCTTCAGCTGGGGCGAACTGCTGGCGATGATCCCCCGCACCCTGTCCCGGGAGATGCGCAAGCTGGGCTACTTCCTGCCCCGGGCCATCGGCTTGTTCATCCTCTCGCTGATCCCGGTGGTCAACCTGGTGGCCGCGCCGCTGTGGCTGTTGTTCGGTATCTGGATGATGGCCATCCAGTACATCGACTACCCGGCGGACAACCACAAGATGAGCTGGCAGGACATGCTCGCCTGGCTGCGGGCCAAGCGCTGGCAGAGCCTGGGCTTCGGCGGCATCGTCTACCTGGCGCTGATGATTCCCTTCGTCAACATCCTGATGATGCCCGCCGCCGTGGCCGGGGCGACCCTGTTCTGGGTCCGCGAGCGCGGTGTGGATAACTTGCCGGGCCAACAGCGCTGAACCTGTCCGTCCCTGTTCCGGCTCCTGCACGACATCGCACGGGGGCCAACCTGCAAGCACTGCACCCGAACCCAATGCCGGGCAGTCATAAATCCATCATCCCAAGGTCACAATGACGACATGGCCCCAGCCGACACTGGGGCCATGAGCACAGCCCTGCATATCACTCTCATCACCGAGACCTACCCGCCGGAAATCAACGGTGTGGCCAATACCCTTGGCCGCCTGTGCGATGGCCTGCGGGCCCGTGGGCATCAGGTGGAACTGGTGCGCCCGCGCCAGGGTTGCGACCAGAGCCGGCGCAGCGACGAGGCCCTGCTGCTGTGCCGGGGCTGGCCGTTGCCGGGGTATCCGGGGTTGCAGTGGGGCCAGTCGTCGATGCACAAGCTGCTGCGCCGCTGGAAACGCCAGCGCCCGGATGTGCTGTACATCGCCACCGAAGGGCCCCTTGGCCTATCCGCACTACGGGCGGCCAAGCGCCTGGGGATCTCGGTGGTCAGCGGCTTCCACACCAATTTCCAGCAGTACTCCAGCCAGTACGGCCTGGGCTTGCTGACGCGCTTGCTGACCCACTACCTGCGCTGGTTCCACAACCGCTCGAAACTGACCCTGGTCCCCAGCGCCAGCCAGCGCCTGGAGCTGGAGCGGCGCCACTTCGAACGCCTGTCCCTGTTGTCCCGGGGCGTCGACAGCCAGTTGTTCCACCCGGCCAAACGGGTCAATGAGCTGCGCGCCAGCTGGGGCCTGGAGCCGGATGACCTGGCGGTGATCCATGTCGGGCGCCTGGCGCCGGAAAAGAACCTGGGCCTGCTCAAGCGCTGCTTCGAACAAGTGCAGGCGACCTACGCGCAGCGCAAGATGAAATTGATCGTGGTGGGCGATGGCCCGCAACGGGCCAGCCTGGAGCGCAGCCTGCCCCAAGCGCTGTTCTGCGGTAGCCAGCGCGGCGAAGCCCTGGCGGCCCATTACGCCTGCGGTGACGTGTTCCTGTTTCCCAGCCTTACCGAGACCTTCGGCAACGTGGTGCTCGAGGCCCTGGCTTCAGGCCTGGCGGTAGTGGCCTACGATCAGGCTGCGGCGGCGCAGCACATCCGTCACGGCTACAACGGCGTGCTGGCGATGCCGGGTGACGAGAATGCCTTCTGCGATGCCGCCAGCTGGCTGCTGGAAGAAACCGAGACCCTGCGCCGGGTACGCCTCAACGCCCGCCAACACGCCAGCCGCCAAGGCTGGGCAACGGTGATCGAACAGTTCGAGGAGCAATTGCGCAGCGCCTGCCAAGAGGCGCCAACGGCGGCCCTCCAGGCCGTGGCCGGGGCGACCGGTCTGGTAGAGGGCGGCGGCGAGACGCTCGGCGTGGCCAGGGGCTTGCCCCCCTCGCCACCCGGAGCCAGTGGTTAGACCAGGGTTGTCAGCGCATCACGGCTGAACGGCAGGATTTCCTGGTCACGCCCGTCCCGGACCTTCTGCGCCCAGTCCGGATCCACCAGCAGTGCGCGGCCTACGGCCACCAGGTCGAACTCGTCGTTATCCAGGCGTTGCAGCAGGTTCTCCAGGCTGGCCGGTTGCGCCACCTTGTCGGTCTTGACCATGAACTGCAGGAACTCGCCATCCAGGCCAACGCTGCCCACGGTGATGGTGGGCTTGCCGGTGAGCTTGCGGGTCCAGCCGGCCAGGTTCAGCTCGGAACCTTCGAACTCCGGTTCCCAGAAGCGCCGGGTGGAACAGTGGAAGATATCCACGCCGGCATCCACCAGCGGCTTGAGGAAGGCTTCCAGGGCCTCTGGGGTCTCTACCAGGCGGGCCGCGTAGTCCTGCTGCTTCCACTGGGAAAAGCGCAGGATGATCGGGAAGTCCGGGCCGACGGCAGCACGCACGGCCTGGATCAGCTCGATGGCAAAACGCGAGCGCTGGGCCAGGTCGCCACCATACTCGTCGGTGCGCTGGTTGCTGCCTTCCCAGAAGAACTGGTCCACCAGGTAACCATGGGCGCCATGGATCTCCACGCCGTCCATGCCGATGCCCTGGGCATCCTTGGCGGCCTGGGCGAATGCAGCGATCACCTCCTGGATATCCTGGTGGGTCATGCCATGCACCACCACCTGGCCGTCCTTGAGCTTCTCGCACGGACCGTAGCCCGGCACGCTGGCATCCGGCTCGGTGCCCAGGCGCCGCACGTTGCCCACATGCCACAGCTGCGGGACGATCTTGCCGCCCTCGGCGTGGACCGCGTCCACCACCTTCTTCCAGCCGGCCAGTGCCGCCTCGCCGTGGAACTGCGGCACATTGGGGTAGCCGTTGGATGCCTGGTGCCCGATGGTGGTGCCTTCGGTGATGATCAGGCCGACCCCTGCCGCGGCACGCCGGCGGTAGTACTCGATGACCTTGGAATTGGGCACGCCGCCCGGCGAGAACGAGCGGGTCATCGGCGCCATCACCACACGGGTCGGCAATTCCAACGCACCCAGCTGGAAGGGTTTGAACAAGGCTTGGACAGGCATGCTGCACTCCGACAGAAAAGGACTGGAGTCGAGGATCGACGCACAAGGCCGCGCCGGGTATGGCTCCCGGCGCACTTATGATGAGGATAATATTCGTCCCCCAAGGCACTGCACAGCACTATTGATTTGAGTGATCTGGAGGCAAAAACGCCGCTATGCAGCGGCGTCGGACAGGTAGCGCGGCAGGCCGGGCGAGCGCCCGGCGCGCGGAGTCAGCTCAGGGCTTTCTCGATGGCCTGGACCACGGCGGGATCATCGGGGGCGGTGCGCGGGGAGAAACGCGCCAGTACCCGGCCATCCTTGCCCACCAGGAACTTCTCGAAGTTCCAGGTAATGTCCCCGGGAAACTCCGCACCCTCGCCTGCCAGCAGGCGGTACAACTGGTGCCGCTCCGGGCCGTTGACCTCCAGCTTGCTGCTCAGGGGGAAAGTCACCCCGTAGTTGAGGCTGCAGAATTCCTGGATCTGTTGCTCGGTCCCGGGCTCCTGCCCGGCGAACTGGTTGCAGGGCAGGCCCAGCACGTTGAAACCCTGGGCCTTGTATTGCTGGTAGAGGTTCTCCAGAGCCGCATATTGTGGCGTCAGGCCACATTTGGAAGCGACGTTGACCACCAGCACGACTTGCCCCTTGAAGGGCGCGAGCGGCAGTTCCTGACCATCCAGGGCTTTCAGTTTAAGGTCGTGAAAAGCACTCATGACGAACTCCAAATTCCCGTGTTCTTGCAGAAGACAGCCTCTCGACAGTACAGCCAAAAGCCGCAGACTAAAAAGGCGCCCGCGGGCGCCTTTCGAGTAATCCTGAGCTTAGCGCAGAAACTCAGTGGTGATGACCGCCTTCGCCATGGACGTGGCCATGGGCGACTTCTTCCTGGCTGGCATCACGGATGGCAACGACCTTGACCTGGAAGTTCAGGCGCTGGCCAGCCAGTGGATGGTTGCCGTCGACGGTCACGTCGTCGCCGTCCAGGTCACGGATGGTGACGATCTGCATCTGGCCATCCGGAGCGGAAGCGTGGAACTGCATGCCCACTTCCAGCTCGTCGACGCCTTCGAACATGCTGCGGCTCAGGGTGCTGACCAGTTCGGCAGCGTATTCGCCGTAGGCGTCTTCAGGTTCCACGGCAACCTTCAGCTCGTCACCGACCTGCTTGCCTTCCAGGGCCTTTTCCAGGCCCGGGATGATGTTACCTGCGCCGTGCAGGTAGACCAGCGGGGCGCCGCCGGCAGAGCTGTCGATGACCTCACCAGCGTCGTTGGTGAGGGTATAGTCGATGGAGACAGCCTTATTGGCGGCGATCAGCATGGGGCGAGACCTTTTGCATAAGAATGAAGAACGTCCAAGTTTAGCGAAGCAATCGCGCGAAAGCGAACGGAACCCGGACAAACGGAATATGCAGCAGCCCCCGACAATCTGCGGTTTCCACCAGGACGAGGACGGCCACTGGGTGGTCGAACTGTCGTGCGGCCACACCCAGCACCTGCGCCACCAGCCACCATGGCAGTCACGCGCCTGGGTCCTGGACCCGGCGCGGCGGGCAGAAAAAATAGGCCGGCCCTTTGCCTGTGGCTGGTGTGCGCAGGACGCCGGAAACGATAACCTTAGCCCCTGACTAGCGCGGCAGACGGCCATAGACCGTCGCCCTTGCCATGCACCCTTCGAGAATTCGCATGCAAACTTTCTTCATCGCACCCACCGATTTTGGTGTGGGCCTGACCTCCATCAGCCTCGGGCTGGTACGCACCCTGGAGCGCGCCGGCCTCAAGGTCGGTTTCTTCAAGCCCATCGCCCAACCGCATCCGGGCGACACCGGCCCCGAACGCTCCACCGAGCTGGTGGCCCGCACCCACGGCCTGAAACCGCCGCAACCCCTGGGCCTGGCCCATGTGGAGCGGATGCTGGGCGATGGCCAGCTGGACGAGCTGCTGGAAGAAATCATCACCCTCTACCAGCAGGCGGCCATCGGCAAGGATGTACTGGTCGTCGAGGGCATGGTGCCGACCCGTGCCGCCAGCTACGCGGCCCGGGTCAACCTGCACCTGGCCAAGAGCCTGGATGCCGAGGTGATCCTGGTCTCGGCCCCGGAAAACGAAGTGCTCACCGAGCTGTCCGGGCGGGTCGAGCTGCAGGCGCAGTTGTTCGGTGGCCCACGGGATCCGAAGGTGCTGGGGGTGATCCTCAACAAGGTGCGCACCGACGAAAGCATCGAGGCGTTCAGCGCCCGCCTGAAGGAACATTCGCCGCTGTTGCGCAGTGGCGACTTCCGCCTGCTGGGCTGCATTCCGTTCCAGCCGGAGCTCAATGCCCCGCGCACCCGCGACGTGGCCGACCTGATGGGCGCCCAGGTACTCAACGCCGGGGACTACGAAACCCGGCGCATGACCAAGATCATCATTTGCGCGCGCACCATGCGCAACACCGTGGAGCTGCTCAAGCCCGGAGTGCTGGTGGTGACCCCGGGCGACCGTGACGACATCATCCTCGCCGTGAGTCTCGCGGCGATCAACGGCGTACCGCTGGCCGGCCTTCTGCTGACCAGCGGCACCCTGCCCGACCCGAAGATCATGGACCTGTGCCGTGGAGCGCTGAATGCCGGCCTGCCGGTGCTGTCGGTAAGCACCGGCTCCTACGACACCGCCAACCAGCTCAACAGCCTGAACAAGGAAATCCCCATCGATGACCGCGAGCGTGCGGAAATCATCACCGACTTCGTCGCCAGTCACCTGGACGCCGACTGGCTGCACCAGCGCTGTGGCACCCCGCGGGAAATGCGCCTGTCGCCGGCGGTGTTCCGCTACCAGTTGATCCAGCGCGCCCAGCAAGCCGACAAGCGCATCGTCCTGCCCGAGGGCAGCGAGCCCCTGACCGTGCAGGCCGCCGCCATCTGCCAGGCCCGCGGCATCGCCCGCTGCGTGCTGCTGGCCAAGCCGGACGACGTCCACGCCGTGGCTCGGGCCCAGGGCATCGAGCTGCCCGAGGGCCTGGAGATCCTCGATCCGGACCTGATCCGCGAGCGATATGTCGAGCCCATGGTGGCCCTGCGCAAGAGCAAGAGCCTGAACGCGCCGATGGCCGAGCAGCAACTGGAAGACCCGGTGGTGATCGGCACCGTGATGCTGGCCCTGGACGAGGTCGACGGCCTGGTTTCCGGGCTCGTCCACTCCACCGCCAACACCATCCGCCCGGCCCTGCAATTGATCAAGACCGCGCCGGGCTGCACCCTGGTGTCCTCGGTGTTCTTCATGCTGTTTCCCGAGCAGGTGCTGGTCTACGGGGACTGTGTGATGAACCCCCACCCCAGCGCCAGCGAACTGGCGGAGATCGCCCTGCAGAGCGCCGATTCGGCAGCGGCCTTCGGCATCTCGCCACGGGTGGCGATGATCAGCTACTCCAGTGGCGACTCGGCCAGCGGCGAAGAAGTGGAGAAGGTCCGCGAGGCCACCCTGCTGGCCCATGAAGCCCAGCGCTCGCTGTTGATCGACGGCCCGCTGCAGTACGACGCCGCCGCCAACGAGAACGTCGCCCGGCAACTGGCCCCCAACAGCCAGGTGGCGGGCAAGGCCACGGTGTTCGTGTTCCCCGACCTGAACACCGGCAACACCACCCACAAGGCGGTGCAACGCAGCGCCGATTGCGTGAGCCTGGGGCCGATGCTGCAAGGCCTGCGCAAGCCGGTGAACGACCTGCCGCGCGGCGCCCAGGTGGACGACATCGTCTACACCATCGCCCTGACGGCGATCCAAGCTGCCAACCGACCCATGGATGCCTGAATGCTGGACTTTCTACCGGGTGCCGTACGCGGCACCATCGCCTCGCTGCTGCTGGCGCTCAACACTATTTTGCTGTGCTCGTTCCTGTTCTGCGTGGCGCTCTTCAAGGCCTTGCCGTTGCGCCTCACCCAGCGTTTCAGCCACTGGTTGATGAACCACACCCACGAGGCCTGGATCAGCAACAACAAGGCCTGGATGCAGCTGGTCTGCCGCACTCGCTGGCACGTGCAAGGCCTTGAAGGCCTGGATTACCAGCACTCCTACCTGGTCACCAGCAACCACCAGAGCTGGGTCGATATCCTGGTGCTGCAGTACGTGCTCAACCGGCGTATCCGCCCACTGAAGTTCTTCCTCAAGCAGGAACTGATCTGGGTGCCGGTGATCGGCCTGGCCTGGTGGGCCCTGGGCTTTCCCTTCATGAAGCGCTACTCCAAGGCCTACCTGGAAAAGCATCCGGAAAAAAAGGGCAAGGACCTGGAAACCACCCGCAAGACCTGCGCGAAATTCCGCAGCAATCCGGTGGGTATCTTCAACTTCGTCGAGGGCACGCGCTTCACCGAGGCCAAGCATGCCCAGCAGCGATCGCCATTCAAGTACCTGCTCAAGCCCAAGGCCGGCGGCATCGCCTTCGTGCTGGATGCCATGGGCGAGCAGCTGCAATCGATCGTCGACGTGAGCATCCACTACCCTGCCGGCCGCCCGGGGTTCTGGGACTTGCTCAGCGGCAAGCTCAAGGACGTGGTGGTGCGTTTCGAAGAAGTGTCGATTCCCCAGCAGTTCATCGGGCGCAACTACGAACAGGACGCGGTTTATCGGCAGGCCTTCCAGGACTGGATCAACCAGCGCTGGCAAGCCAAGGACGCGCTGCTCGAGCAACTGCACCGGGAGTATCCGGGCAAGCGATGAAGCGCCTGCAAGGGCCTCTTCGCGTTCGAACAGACACAAAAAAGCCCGCGGACAGTCGCCTGTCCGCGGGCTTTTTCTTGCAGCTTGAAGCTAGGAGCTCGCCGCTGCCCTTACCTTAGATCGCGCCGCGCTTGCGCAGCAGATCCAGCACTTGCTTGACGCCCTCTTCCAGCGATACGGACTGGGTGTCGATCACCAGGTCGGCATCCAGCGGCACGTCATAGGGGAAGGACTCGCCCGGGATGTTGTCGCCACCGGCGGCATAGAGGCCCTGGGGATCACGCTGGGCGCATACGGCTGGCGAAGCCTGGACATAGACCGTCAGCAGACGCTCCTTGCCGATCAGCCCCTTGACCTGCTCGCGACCTTCGGCACTGGGCGCCACGAACGCCGCCAGGGTCAACAAGCCCGCCTCGTTGAACTGACGGGCAATGTGAGCCGCACGCCGCCAGTTTTCCGTACGCCCGGCGCGATCCTGGGGCAGGCCCTTGTTCAGGTCGTGACGCAGGTTCTGGCCGTCGAGGACGAACACCGCCCGCCCCATGTCGAACAGCTTGCGCTCCACGGCATAGGCCAGGGTGCTCTTGCCTGCGCCCGACAGGCCGCTGAACAGCACGGTGGCCGGCTGCTGGCCGAAGCGCTGGGCACGCTCCTCGGTGGCGACATGGGCCAGCTTGCCATGCTGGGAGGCGCTGCCGTGGGCCACAGGCTGGGCGATGATCATGCCGGCGCCAACGGTGCCGTTGGTCAGGCGATCGATGACGATGAACGCGCCCGTGGTGCGGTTGCTTTCATAACCATCCAGGGCGATCGGTGCGTCGAGGCTGACCTTGACCTTGCCGATCTCGTTCAGTTGCAGGGCGCTGGCAGCACCCTCTTCCAGGGTGTTCACATCGACCTTGTGAACGATGCTGGCGATCGAACCCGGCACATAGCTGGTGGCGCGCTTGATGTCGTATTTCTTGCCCGGCAGCATCGGCTCCTCGGCCATCCATACCAGCATGGCTTCGAAGTTCTCGGTCACCGGCGGCACGTTGTCGGCATGCACCAACAGGTCGCCCCGGGAGATGTCGATCTCGTCCTCCATGGTCAGGGTCACGGCCTGGCCGGGACCGGCCTGCTCCAGTTCGCCTTCGAAGGTGACGATGGACTTGACCCGGCTGCTCTTGCCCGAAGGCAGCACCACCACTTCGTCGCCCTTGTGCACGATGCCGCTGGCCAGGGTGCCGGCGAAACCGCGGAAGTTCAGGTTCGGACGGTTGACGTACTGCACCGGGAAACGCAGGTCGGTGAAGTTGCGATCGCCGGAAACCTCCACGGTCTCGAGGATTTCCATCAGCGACTGGCCGGTGTACCACGGCGAACGCTCGCTGCGGTTCACTACGTTGTCGCCCTTGAGCGCCGACATCGGCACGAAGTGCAGGCTGGTGGGCTGGATCTTCAGGCCCTTGGCGAACTGCAGGTAGTCGGCCTTGATCGACTCGAACACGTCCTGGTCGAACCCCTTGAGGTCCATCTTGTTGATGGCCACGACGATGTGCTTGATCCCCAGCAGGGAAGCGATGTAGCTGTGCCGGCGGGTCTGGGTCTGCACGCCGTAGCGGGCGTCTACGAGGATGATCGCCAGGTCGCAGGTGGAGGCGCCAGTGGCCATGTTGCGGGTGTACTGCTCATGGCCCGGGGTGTCGGCGATGATGAACTTGCGCTTGGCGGTGGAGAAGTAACGGTAGGCCACGTCGATGGTGATGCCCTGCTCGCGCTCGGCCTGCAGGCCATCCACCAGCAAGGCCAGGTCGATGTCGTCACCGGTGGTGCCGACCTTCTTCGAGTCACGGGTTATGGCTTCCAGGTGATCTTCGTAGATCATCTTCGAGTCGTGCAGCAGGCGCCCGATCAGGGTGCTCTTGCCGTCATCCACGTTGCCGCAGGTAAGGAAGCGCAGCAGTTCCTTGCGTTCGTGCTGGCCCAGGTAGGCGAGGATGTCCTCGCTGATCAGATCGGATTGGTGGCTCATAGCGTTCAAGCTCCAAGCTGTAAGCTTCAAGCGGCAAGCTTGTCGGCGTACAGCTAGTCAGAAATTTTTTGATCAAGCCGCTGAGCATCTTCGATAGCTCGCGGGTTTCTTTAATCCAATTCTCAGCCAGCGGGTTCGCGATGTAGGCAATTTCACGAGCGATAAGGATTTGAGTCCGGAGTTCGCCGCAAGAAGCTTTCGCAATCCAGAGAAAATGGACTTTCTCTTTATTGCTACGACGCTCCATGCCCTCGGCAATATTGGAAGGCACCGAAAGAACAGAGCGAGTGATCTGGTCCTTGAATCCAAAGTCCCCGCACTGCGCAAACTCTTTATAAATCCCCACCGCCAAAGCTTTGCTTCGCTGCCAAACAATCAGTTTCTCGAAATCCATGACGAGTGTTCCGATTCCGGCTCGCAACAACCGGCTGCAAGCAACAAACCACGACGTTACGCATACCGCCTTTAACTTGCTGCTTGCCGCTTGTAACTCGAAGCTTAAAAGTACCCTTGGCGTTTTTTGTCTTCCATCGAGCCTGCGCCATCGTGGTCGATGACCCGGCCCTGGCGCTCCGACGTACGGGTCAGGAGCATTTCCTGGATGATGTCGGTCAGGGTCTCGGCTTCGGACTCGACCGCGCCCGTCAACGGGTAGCAGCCCAGGGTACGGAAACGCACTTTCTTCTTGACGATGCGCGCCTTCTCCTCATCGCTGAGGTGTTCGAGGATGCGCTCGTCGTCGATCATGATCAGGGTGCCGTTCTTCTCGATCACTTCACGCTCGGCGGCGAAGTACAGCGGCACGATCGGGATACCTTCCAGGTAGATGTATTGCCAGATGTCCAGCTCGGTCCAGTTGGACAGCGGGAACACACGGATCGACTCGCCCTTGTTGACCTTGCCGTTGTACACGTTCCACAGCTCGGGACGCTGGTTCTTCGGGTCCCAGCGGTGCTTGCTGTCGCGGAACGAGTAGACGCGCTCCTTGGCGCGGGACTTCTCTTCATCGCGGCGAGCCCCGCCGAACGCGGCGTCGAAGCCGTGCTTGTCCAGGGCCTGCTTGAGGCCCTCGGTCTTCATGATATCGGTGTGCTTGGCGCTGCCGTGGGTGAAGGGGTTGATGCCCTGGGCCACGCCATCGGGGTTGACGTGGGTAATCAGGTCCAGGCCCATTTCCTCGACCATGCGATCGCGGAACTTGTACATCTCCTGGAATTTCCACCGGGTATCGACGTGCATCACCGGGAACGGCAGCTTGCCGGGGAAGAACGCCTTGCGGGCCAGATGCAACATCACCGCAGAGTCCTTGCCGATGGAGTACAGCATCACCGGATTGTCGAACTCGGCCGCCACCTCGCGGATGATGTGGATGCTTTCCGCCTCCAGCTGTTTCAGATGCGTCAGTTTGTCGACCATGGCTACTCACGAAAGCTTTCTTATGGACGGCCTGCGGGCCGTGTTCGAGCGGGGCATGCTAGCACAGCGGCCTTCTTCTAATCAGGGAGCCAACTAGAACGAAACGATATATGAATATACCCGCCCGTTCGCTGGTTCCGGGCCCTGCCGATGCGGCCGCAAACGGCGATCGACACCGGCGGGGCCCACCGGGAAAGACCTGACGAAATGCCGTCAGATCGGGTTCGGGCAATCGATGAACAGGTGCTCCAGGGCGAAGCGCCGGGCCAGGTAGTCACCCAGCGCCTGCACGCCGTAACGCTCGGTGGCATGGTGGCCGGCAGCGATGAAACTGATGTCGTTCTCCCGGGCGCTGTGGAAGGTCTGTTCCGAAGCCTCACCACTCAGGTACAGGTCGACCCCGGCCTGCACCGCCTGGTCGATGTAACCCTGGCCACCGCCGGTGCACCAGCCGACCCGGCGGATCATCTCGCTGCCTTCCACCAGCAGCGGTTCGCGGCCCATCGCTTCCTGTACCCGGCGGGCGAAGTCCCGCGCAGTGACGGGCTCGTCCAGGGAACCCACCAGCCCCACGACCTTGGGGTTCTCCGGATCCAGCGGGCCTTCCACGGTTATGTCCAGTTGCCGGGCCAATTGCACGTTGTTGCCCACTTCCGGATGCAGGTCCAGGGGCAGATGATAGGCCAGCAGGCTGATGTCATGCTTGAGCAGGGTCTTCAACCGGCGCTGCTTCATGCCGGTGATGCAAGGGTTCTCGCCTTTCCAGAAATAGCCATGGTGGACCAGCACCAGGTCGGCCTTGGCCTCTACTGCCGCGTCCAGCAACGCCTGGCTGGCGGTGACTCCACTGACGATGCGCATGACCTGTGGACGCCCTTCGACCTGCAGGCCATTGGGGCAATAGTCGGCGATACGCGAACTGCCCAGGTAGCGATCCGCTTCTTCTACCAGTGTGCTCAGGGCAACGGCCATGAAAGACTCCTAAATATCCCGTCCAGAGGCGCGTGCGGCCTCGTATAATGCGCGACATTATGGGGCCGTGCGCAGCCCTTCGTAACCACCCAGGACTTGCCCGATGCTCAAGGCTCTGCGTTTTTTCGGCTGGCCACTACTGGCCGGCGTGCTTATCGCGTTGTTGATTATTCAGCGTTACCCGCAATGGGTCGGCCTGCCCAGCCTGGATGTGAATCTGCAGCAAGCGCCGCAAACCACTGGTACCCAACAGGGCCCGGTGTCCTACGCCGATGCGGTGATCATCGCCGCCCCTGCGGTGGTCAACCTGTACACCACCAAGGTGATCAACCGGCCGGCCCACCCGCTGTTCGAGGACCCGCAGTTCCGACGCTTCTTCGGTGACAACCTGCCCAAGCAGCAGCGCATGGAGTCGAGCCTGGGTTCCGGGGTGATCATGAGCCCCGAAGGCTATCTGCTGACCAACAACCACGTGACCTCCGGCGCCGAGCAAATCGTGGTGGCCCTCAAGGACGGCCGGGAAACCCTGGCCCGGGTCATCGGCAGCGACCCGGAAACCGACCTGGCGGTACTCAAGATCGACCTGAAGAACCTGCCCTCGATCACCGTCGGCCGCTCGGAAAACGTCCGCGTTGGCGACGTCGCCCTGGCCATCGGCAACCCGTTCGGGGTAGGCCAGACCGTGACCATGGGCATCATCAGCGCCACTGGCCGCAACCAGCTGGGCCTGAACAACTACGAAGACTTCATCCAGACCGATGCGGCGATCAACCCGGGCAACTCCGGCGGCGCCCTGGTGGACGCCAACGGCAACCTGACCGGCATCAACACCGCGATCTTCTCCAAGTCCGGCGGCTCCCAGGGCATCGGCTTCGCCATCCCGATCAAGCTGGCCATGGAAGTGATGAAGTCGATCATCGAACACGGCCAGGTCATCCGTGGCTGGCTGGGAATCGAGGTGCAGCCGCTGACCCAGGAGCTGGCGGAGTCCTTCGGGCTGGCCGGGCGCCCGGGCATCGTGGTGGCGGGGATCTTCCGCGATGGCCCGGCGCAAAAGGCCGGCATGCAACTGGGCGACGTGATCCTCAGCATCGATGGCGAACCTGCCGGCGACGGCCGCCGCTCGATGAACCAGGTGGCCCGGATCAAGCCCACCGAGAAGGTGGCGATCCAGGTCATGCGCAACGGCAAGGAACTCAAGCTGACCGCCGAGATCGGCCTGCGACCGCCTCCCGCGCCAGTCAAGGAAGAGGAATGATGTGAGCCCGGCCATGCCGGGCTAACAATATACATTCTCATTGGTCATGTTATATTGTTTCAATATCGCTATTGGAACAGCCTCATGACGCCCCGAAGAATCTTCCCCCTGGCAGGCCTGACCCTGGGCCTGCTGGCCGATCCCGTATACGCCGAAGAACCGCAGCCGGTGGAACTGGAGACCATCCGCATCAGCGGCGAGTCCGAATCCGCCACGGGCCCGGTGAAAGGCTACCGGGCCACCCGCTCCGCCAGCGCCACCAAGACCGATACGGCGATTCGCGAGATCCCGCAGTCCATCAGCGTGATCCCCGCCAGCGTGCTCCAGGACCTGGGCAGCAGTAACGTCGAGCGGGCCCTGGACTTTGCCGGAGGCGTCTCGAAGCAGAACAACTTCGGCGGCCTGACCTTGTATGAATACAGCATCCGCGGCTTCACCACCTCGGAGTTCTACAAGGACGGCTTCAGCGCCAATCGTGGCTACCCCAGCACCCCGGACGCCGCCAGCATCGAACGCATCGAAGTGCTCAAGGGCCCGGCCGCCAGCCTCTACGGCCGCGGCGACCCCGGGGGCACGGTGAACATCGTCACCAAGAAGCCCCAGCCGCAGGCATTCACCACCCTGCGCACCAGTGCCGGTAGCTGGGATCGCTACCGCACCGAACTGGACCTCAACACCCCGCTGGATGCCCAGGGCAACCTGCTGTCGCGGGTCAACCTGGCGGTGGAGGACAACCACAGCTTTCGCGACCACGTCGACAGTCGCCGGGTGTTCGTCGCCCCCTCCTTGAGCTGGCAGTTGAACCCGGATACCAGCCTGCTGCTGGAAAGCGAGTTCGTTCGCCACAGCTCGACCTTCGACCGCGGCATCGTCGCCCCCGGCAACCGCTGGAATGGCGTCTCGCGCTCGACCTTTCTCGGCGAGCCCAGCGACGGCAACATCGACAACCACAACAGCATGCTTCAGGCCACCCTGGAACATCACCTCGACGACAACTGGAAGCTGCGCCTGGCCAGCCACTACAAGGAGGGCAAACTGTGGGGCTTCGCCTCGGAAACCCGCCCCTTGAATGCCGACCGGCATACCGTCGACCGGCGCTACCGCGAGCGCGACAATAACTGGCACGACAGCATCACCCAGCTGGAACTGCGCGGCCTGTTCGACCTCGGCAGCTGGCAACATGAGCTGCTGATCGGTAGCGAATACGAGAACTACCGCAAGAACGAGCGGGTCACCGCCATTGCTGGCAGCCCCTATGCCATCGATATCTACAACCCGGTCTACGGCCAGGCCAAGCCCGACGGCAAGCGCTCCGGCACTGACTTTTTCGAGCACGTCGAAAGCCGCGCCTTGAACCTCCAGGACCAGATCGTCTTCAGCGAACGCCTGCGCGGCTTGCTGGGCGCGCGTTTCGAACATTTCGAGCAGCGGATCGACGACCACGCCACCGGCAAGCGCAGCCGCCAGAACCACGACGCCCTGACCCAACGCGCCGGGCTCCTGTATCAACTGACTCCGCAGCTCGGCGTATTCGCCAACGCCTCCACCTCGTTCAAGCCCAACAATGGGCTGGATGCCGCCGGCAAGACCTTCAAACCCGAGGAAGGCGTCGGTTATGAAGTGGGGATCAAGAGCGAACTGTTCGACGAGCGCTTGAGCGCAACCCTCGCCGCTTTTCATATAGACAAGGAGAACGTCCTGGCCCTGGATCCCGGCACCGATTCCAGCCGCGCCATGGGCAAGGCCCGCAGCCAGGGCTTCGATTTGCAATTCAGTGGCCAGTTGAGCGACGCGGTACGGGTGATCGGCGCCTATGCGCTGATCGATGCCGAAGTCACCAAGGGCGACCAGGCAATTCCCGCCGGCAGCCGCATTCTCGGGGTCGCCAAGCACAGTGGCAGCCTGCTGGGGGTCTATGAATTCCAGGACGGTCGCCTCAAGGGCTCGGATATCGGCGCGGCCCTGACTTATGTCGGCGACCGTTCGGGCGAGGCCGGAGGCCGCTTCGAACTTCCCGCCTACCGTACCCTGGACCTGCTGGCCCACTACAAGGCCAGCGACAACCTGACCCTGGGCCTGAACCTGAACAACCTGTTCGACGAGAAGTACTACGAGCGCTCCTACAGCAACTACTGGGTCACCCCGGGAGAACCGCGCAACTTCACCGTCAGCCTGACACTCAACCTGTAGAAGGGAACCACCATGCAATCGATGCAAACCATTGTCCTGCTGGGCCTGCTCGGCACCCTGGGCACCACCCAGGCCGTGGCCCATGGCCTGTGGACCGAACAGCGACGCGGCAACATCGAGGTGGTGTACGGCCATGGCGCCGAGGACGATGCCTTCAAGCCGCGCAAGATCAGCGGCGCCTGGGCCTATGACAGCCTGGGAAGGATGATCCCGGTGACGGTGCAACGCCTTGCCGATCACGCCCGGCTGCAACCGCTCAAGCCTCCAGCTGTGCTGGCGGTCGCCCTGGACAACGGGCCCTGGTCGCAAACCGCCGACAAACAGTGGATCAACCAGGGACGTAGCCAGGTGCCTGGCGCCATCGCCTCGACCCATACCTTCAAGTACAGCCTGGCGATCTATCAGCCCGGAGCGAAGCTGCCCAGCCTCGATCAGCTCAAGCTGGTGATCGTGCCCGAGACCGATCCGCTGTTGGTGGGCCCCGGCAAGAGCCTGCCGGTACGGGTCCTGCTCGACGGCCAGCCGGCGGCGGGAGTGAAGCTGGTGGGGGATTACCGCAATGCACCCAATACCCTGAGCACCGAGACCGATACCCAGGGCCGCGCCCAGGTACTGGTGCGCAACGAAGGCTTGAACGTGATCGCCGCGCAGGTCGAGGTGCCGCTCAAGGACAACCCCGACGCGGCCTCCCGCGGCCTGTTCAGCTCCCTGACATTCCTGGGACAACCGCACCACGAATAAGCGCAGCCGCAGGCTGCAGTGGCAAAGCGGCAAGCCTTTAGCTGCAAGCGAGAAGCCCCAGGCACATGCTCAGGGCTTCCAGCTTGCCGCTTAGAGCTGCCCCAATCCGTCGACCAGGGCCTGGTTCTGCTCTGGCGTGCCGATGCTGATCCGCAGGAACTGGGCGATCCGCTGCTGCTTGAAGTGACGCACGATCACCCCCTGTTCACGCAGCTTGGCTGCCAGGCCCGCGGCATCGTGTTGCGGGTGGCGGGCAAAGATGAAGTTGGCCGCCGAAGGCAGCACTTCGAAACCCTTGGCCTGCAACTGCGCCACCAGCCATTCGCGACTTTCAATTACCTGCTGGCAAGTCTTCTGGAAGTACTCGCGATCTGCGAAAGCCGCGGCCGCACCGACGATCGCCAGGCGATCCAGGGGGTAGGAGTTGAAGCTGTTCTTGACCCGTTCCAGGGCCTCGATCAGGTCCGGATGCCCTACCGCCAGGCCCACCCGCAAACCCGCCAGGGAACGGGACTTGGACAGGGTCTGGGTCACCAGCAGGTTCGGGTAGCGATCCACCAGGCTGATGGCGGTCTGGCCACCGAAATCGATGTAGGCCTCATCCACGACCACCACCGAATCGGGGCTGGCCTTGAGGATCTGCTCCACCGCCTCCAGGGCCAGCAGGCAACCGGTAGGCGCATTCGGGTTGGGGAAAATGATGCCGCCATTGGGCTTGGCGTAGTCGGCCACGCGGATCTGGAATTGCTCGTCCAGCGGCACCGCCTCGAAATCGATGCCATACAGGCCGCAATACACCGGATAGAAGCTGTAGCTGATGTCCGGGAACAGCAGCGGCAGGTCCTGTTGCAGCAGGCCATGGAAGATGTGCGCCAGGACTTCGTCGGAACCGTTGCCGAGGAACACCTGGTTGGCCTGCACCCCGTAGTAGCTGGCCACCGACTGCTTGAGCAGGTCGCTGTTGGGATCGGGGTACAGCCGCAGGTTGTCGTTGAGCTCGGCCTGCATCGCGGCCAGGGCCTTGGGCGACGGGCCATAGGGATTTTCGTTGGTGTTGAGCTTGACCAGCTTGGTCAGCTTGGGTTGTTCGCCCGGTACGTAGGGCACCAGGTTCTTGACGAACGGACTCCAGAATTTGCTCATGCTCATTGCCCCTGTTCTTGGTCGTCGACGATACGGTATTCAGCGCTGCGGGCGTGGGCGGTCAGCGACTCGCCACGGGCCAGCACCGAGGCCGTACGGCCCAGTTCGGATGCGCCCTGCTCGGAACAGAAGATGATCGACGAGCGCTTCTGGAAGTCATACACCCCCAGCGGCGAGGAAAAACGCGCGGTGCCGGAAGTCGGCAGCACGTGGTTCGGGCCGGCGCAGTAGTCGCCCAAGGCCTCCGAAGTGTGGCGGCCCATGAAGATCGCCCCGGCGTGGCGGATCTGCCCCAGCCAGGCTTGCGGGTCGGCCACCGATAGCTCCAGGTGCTCGGGTGCGATGCGGTTGGCCACCTCGATGGCTTGGTGCATGTCGCGGACCTGGATCAGCGCGCCCCGGCCATTGATCGAGGTGTTGATGATCTCGGCCCGCTCCATGGTCGGTAGCAGCTTGGCGATGCTGGCGGCTACCCGATCGAGGAACTCGGCATCCGGGCTGACCAGGATCGCCTGGGCATCCTCATCATGCTCGGCCTGGGAAAACAGATCCATGGCGATCCAGTCCGGATCGGTCTGGCCATCGCACACCACCAGGATCTCCGAGGGACCGGCGATCATGTCGATACCGACCTGGCCGAATACATGCCGCTTGGCGGTGGCCACATAGATGTTGCCCGGACCGACGATCTTGTCCACCTGGGGCACGCTCTGGGTGCCATAGGCCAGCGCGGCCACGGCCTGGGCGCCACCGATGGTGAACACCCGGTCGACCCCGGCGATGCAGGCGGCGGCCAGCACCAGCTCGTTGACCTCGCCACGAGGAGTCGGCACCACCATCACCACCTCGGAGACACCGGCAACTTTCGCCGGGATGGCGTTCATCAGCACCGAAGACGGATACGACGCCTTGCCACCCGGTACATACAGGCCGGCACGGTCCAGGGGCGTGACCTTCTGGCCGAGCACGGTGCCATCGGCCTCGGTGTACTGCCAGGAGTCCTGCTTCTGCCGCTCATGGTAGACGCGCACGCGGTTGGCGGCCTTTTCCAGGGCCTCGCGCTGTACCGGAGTGATGCGGGTCAGGGCCAGCTCCAGGCGGGCACGGTCGAGGATCAGGTCATCGATGGCCTTGGCCTGGACGCCATCGAAACGCTGGGTGAACTCCACCAGCGCCGCGTCACCACGCTCGCGCACGGCCTTGATGATGTCGAGCACACGCTGGTTGACCGCGTCGTCGGACACGCTTTCCCAGCTCAGCAGATGATCCAGATGTCGGGCGAAATCCGCATCGGCAGCGTTGAGTCGGCGAATTGCAGTGGGAGCGGTCATAGCGAAGGCCTCATTGATTGGCGAATGCACAAAAGGACAAGCTTGGTTTTGCATGACTCAGGCGCCGCAAGACTACCAGGCCATCCGCGTGGGCACCTGAGCATGCTGGGTATGACGCGGATAGATGGGCGCGGCTCGTGGGCCACGCATGTGAGTCAGCCGCGGTGTCGCGATTCCACTGCCTTGCGCAGGGTATCGATGAGCAACTGGATGCGGGCGTGCTGCATCTTCATGGATGCCTTGTTGACCACCAGGCGGGAGCTGATGGTAGCGATCAGTTCCTGGGGTTCCAGGCCATTGGCTCGCAGGGTATTGCCGGTATCGACCACGTCGATGATCTTGTCCGCCAGGCCGATCAGCGGTGCCAGCTCCATGGAACCATAAAGCTTGATGATGTCCACTTGGCGGCCCTGCTCAGCGTAGTAGCGCTTGGCCACGTTGACGAACTTGGTGGCGATCCGCAGGCGGCCCTTGGGCTCCTGGGCACCGATGGCGCCGGCAGTCATCAACTTGCACTTGGCGATCTGCAGGTCCAGCGGCTCGTACAGGCCCTGGCTGCCGTACTCCATCAGGACGTCCTTGCCGGCCACCCCGAGATCGGCGGCGCCATGCTCGACATAGGTCGGCACGTCGGTGGCACGCACGATCAGCAGGCGTACATCGTCCTGGGTCGTGGGGATGATCAGTTTGCGGCTCTTGTCCGGATTCTCGGTTGGCACGATGCCCGCTTCAGCCAGAAGCGGCAGCGTGTCGTCGAGGATACGGCCCTTGGACAGTGCGATGGTCAACATGAGTAACGTAAGTCCTTATGCGGCGACTGATGCCCGGACGCAAACGGCGCCAGACATGCGTCGAGCCTGAAGACAGGCTCGACGTGGAACAAGAATCTGTGGCACCTCCCTGTGCCCACGGCAGGCTAGCCCGGTACGCGGCGGATCTTCGCGCCCAGCATCTGCAGCTTCTCTTCGATGCACTCGTAGCCACGGTCGATGTGGTAGATGCGATCGATCAGGGTATCGCCTTCGGCCATCAGGGCCGAGATCACCAGGCTGGCCGAAGCCCGCAGGTCGGTGGCCATCACTGGCGCGCCCTTGAGCAGGTCGGCGCCGGTGACGATGGCGGTGTTGCCTTCGACCTGGATCTTGGCGCCCATGCGGTGCAACTCGTACACGTGCATGAAGCGGTTCTCGAAGATGGTCTCGATCACCGCGCCAGTGCCCTCGGCAATCGCGTTCAGGGAAATGAACTGCGCCTGCATGTCGGTCGGGAAAGCCGGGTATGGAGCGGTACGCACGTTGACCGCCTTGGGGCGCTTGCCGTGCATGTCGAGCTCGATCCAGTCGCTGCCGGTGGTGACTTCGGCGCCCGCTTCCTTGAGCTTTTCCAGTACGGCTTCAAGGATGGTCGGATCGGTATCCTTGACCTTGACCCGGCCACCGGTAACGGCCGCGGCCACCAGGTAGGTGCCGGTCTCGATACGGTCCGGCATGACCTTGTAGGTGGCCGAGTGCAGGCGCTCGACGCCATCGATGGTGATGGTGTCGGTGCCGGCGCCGGAGATCTTCGCGCCCATGGCGATCAGGAAGTTCGCCAGGTCGACGACTTCGGGTTCGCGGGCGGCGTTCTGCAGCACGCTGCGGCCCTTGGCCAGGGCAGCGGCCATCATGATGTTCTCGGTACCGGTCACGCTCACGGTATCGAAGAAGAAGTTCGCGCCACGCAGGCCGCCTTCGGGGGCACGGGCCTTGATGTAGCCGCCTTCGACGTCGATCTGCGCGCCCATGGCTTCCAGGCCGCGGATGTGCAGGTCCACCGGACGCGAGCCGATGGCGCAGCCGCCAGGCAAGGCCACTTCGGCTTCACCGAAGCGCGCGACCATCGGGCCCAGCACCAGGATCGAGGCACGCATGGTCTTGACCAGTTCGTAAGGCGCCACCAGGGTCTTGATGGTCCGCGGGTCGATCTCGACGCTGAGTTTCTCGTCGATCACAGGCTCGATGCCCATGCGACCGAACAGCTCGATCATGGTGGTGATGTCGTGCAGGTGCGGCAGGTTGGCCACGGTGACCGGGCCATCGCACAGCAGGGTTGCCGCCAGGATAGGCAGCGCGGAGTTCTTGGCCCCGGAAATGCGGATCTCGCCATCGAGGCGTGCACCGCCGGTAATAATCAATTTATCCATAAGAGTCTCGACGCCCTTGGGCTCAGGTGCGCTCGGCCCAGGCCGCGCGGCTGAAAAATTTCATGGTGATCGCGTGGATGCTGCCATTGGCAATCCATGGATTCAAATGGGCATAGATGCTCTGCTGACGCTTAACCGGGCTCAAGGCCGACAGTTCGTCGCTAATCACGTTCAGCTGAAAGTTGCAGCCTTCGCCCTCAACTTCTACCTGAGTTCCGGGCAGCTTTCCCTCGAGAAAGCTCTTCACTTCGTTGGCCTGCATGCTCAACCTCAATCGGCGCCCTGTGCGCGCGGGTCGGACATCATACAAAAAAGCCCCGCGCCTGCGAACCCCGCATAAGCAGGACTCTGACGGGGGGCTTTGCGTGACCCTGTGGCGATTAGGGCTGCGCGAGGATCTCGGTCACTCCGGACACCTCGGCGATCTCCTTCATGCCGTCCGGAAGCGCATGCACACTCACGGCCTTGCCCAGCGCCTGGGCGTCACGCATGAAGGCCAGCAACAAGGCCAGGCCGACACTGCTGGAGCGCTCTACCGCCGAGCAGTCGAGCACCAGCGCCGGGGCCTGGCTCGACTTGATCAGCGCCTGGCCCTGCTTGCGCAGGCCCGGGCCGCTGCGATAGTCCAGCACGCCGCTGATCAACAGCTCCCCGGCGGTACCGAGGCGTACGCCCGCCTCGCTCATTGCTCGGCCTTTGGCGCGGCGTTGTCGGTAGCCTCCTTGGCCTTGGCCACTTCGCCGGCCCAGCCGTCGATGGTCTTGTCCAGGTTGTTGCCGTTGCGCTGCATGGCATCGGCGAACTGATCGCGGAACAGCTTGCCGATATTGATGCCATTGATGATCACGTTACGAATTTTCCACTCGCCGCTGATCTTCTCCAGGGTGTAGGACACCGGGTAGATCGCCCCGTTGTTACCCTTGACCTGCATGTCGACGCTGGTACGGGTACCGCTTTCATCCTTGGGAGGAGAAATGGTGATGCCCTGGTTGTTGTATTCCAGCAGCGCGTTGCCATAGAACTGGATCAGGCTGCGCTTGAAGTTCTCCTGGAAGCGCGCCATCTGCTCCGGGGTGGCCTTGCGCGAATACTTCACGGTCATGATGCTGCGGGAGATGCCATCGGCGTCCACCGCAGGGCCGACAATACCGTTCAGGGAGTTGTAGAAGTCGTTCGGGCTTTGCTTGTACTTCTCTTTATTGGCGGCAAGATCGGCCAGCAGGCGGTTGGTAGTGTCCTGCACCAGGTCATGGGCGGAGGTCGCGCTTGCCGCATTGGCCAGCAACGGCAGCGCAGCGAATAGCACCAGCAGGCCACGTCGCAAGATAGAAATCATCGAAAAACTCCTCATTTGGCGTCTTTGCTAACGGTATTGAGCAGGAATTTACCGATCAGGTCTTCCAATACCAGCGACGACTGGGTGTCGTGGATGGTTCCACCATCCTTGAGCAGGGCCTCTTCCCCACCCACGCTGATACCGATGTATTTCTCACCCAACAGGCCAGCAGTCAGGATAGATGCAGTGGAGTCGGTCGGCAGGTTATCCACGCGTTTTTCCAGTTGCATCGTCACCCGGCCAGTGAAGCTGTCGCGGTCCAGATCGATTGCCGTGACCTTGCCGACGGTCACCCCGGCCATGGTCACCTTAGCTCTGACCGTCAAACCGGCGATATTGTCGAAATAGGCATAAAGTTTATAAGTATCGGTGCTCGCGGTCGGAGACAAGCCACTGACCCGCAGGGCAAGCAACAGCAAAGCCAGGATGCCGGCCAGCAGGAAAAGGCCGACACCGATTTCCAGGGTGCGGTTTTGCATCAGAAATCTCCAAACATCAAGGCGGTCAGAATAAAGTCCAAGCCCAGTACGGCCAACGAGGCGTACACCACGGTCTTGGTAGTGGCACGACTGATCCCCTCTGAGGTGGGCTCACAGTCGTAGCCTTGGAATACGGCGATCCAGGTCACTACAAAGGCAAAGACGATGCTCTTGATCACGCCATTGAGCACGTCACTATTGAAATTCACGCTGTTCTGCATGTTCGCCCAGTAGGAACCTTCATAGACCCCCAGCCAGTCGACGGCCACCCACGAGCCACCCCAGATACCCACCACGCAGAATATAATGGCCAGCAGGGGCAAGGAGATGAAGCCAGCCCACAGGCGCGGGGCGATGATGTACTTGAGCGGATCGACACCGATCATCTCCAGGCTGGAGAGCTGCTCGGTGGATTTCATGTTGCCGATCTCGGCGGTCAGTGCCGAGCCGGCGCGGCCGGCGAACAGCAGCGCGGTGACCACCGGCCCCAGCTCACGCAGCAGGGTCAGGGCGACCATCTGGCCTACTGCCTGCTCCGAACCGTAGCTTGAGAGGATGTTGAAGCCCTGCAGCGCGAGCACCATGCCGATGAAGATGCCGGACACGACGATGATCACCAGGGACATGACGCCCACTGAATGCAGTTGCTTGACCAACAGGCCGAAACCACCGCCGATACTGCCGCGACCGAGCAGCGTATGGAACAGGAACAGGGTGGAACGCCCCAGTACCGCCAGGACATCGATGCCTGAGCGACCGAAGAGGCGAATCCTCTCGATTAGCGATATCTTGCGCATCAGCGCTTCCCCAGAAGATCTGCGCGGTAGTCCGGCGCTGGAAAGTGAAACGGTACCGGGCCGTCGGGATCGCCCTTCATGAATTGCCGGATACGCGGATTGTCGGAGTCCATCAACTCGGCAGGAGTTCCCTGGCCCAGCACCTGGCCATCCCCCACTACATAGAGGTAGTCGGCGATGCTCGCGGTTTCCGCCAGGTCATGGGACACCACGATGCTGGTGATGCCCAGGGCATCGTTGAGCAGGCGAATCAGGCGCACCAACACCCCCATGGCGATTGGGTCCTGGCCCACGAAAGGCTCGTCGTACATGAGGATCTGCGG
Organism: Pseudomonas sp. B6(2017); assembly: GCF_002112765.1. Lineage (NCBI taxonomy): Bacteria > Pseudomonadati > Pseudomonadota > Gammaproteobacteria > Pseudomonadales > Pseudomonadaceae > Pseudomonas > Pseudomonas sp. B6(2017). The sequence continues at coordinate 307,026 of NZ_NEIQ01000005.1, forward strand.
ATCCAGGGCGATGGCCCGGGCCAGGGCGACCCGACGCATCATGCCACCGGACAGCTCGTCGGGCATGAGGTCGACAGCCCCACGCAGCCCCACCGCCTGCAGCTTGAGCAGGACAATGTCACGAATCATTTCGTCAGGCAGCTGGGTATGCACCCGCAGCGGAAAGGCCACGTTCTCGAAGACATCCAAGTCGGTGAACAGCGCACCGCTCTGGAACAGCACGCCCATCTGCTTGCGAGCATCGAACAGATCGCTGCGCGAGAGCGTCGGCAGGTTCTGGCCATTGACCCAGACCTCGCCGCTGCTGGGCCGCAACTGCATGCCCATCAAGCGCAACAGGGTAGTTTTCCCACAGCCGGAAGGCCCCATGATGCCGGTGACCTTGCCCCGCGGAATACGGATATCCACGTTATTGAATATGCTGCGCGCACCGCGCTTGAAGGAAACGCCCTTCAGCTCGACCGCGTAAGCGTTGTCGGCACTCATCTAAACTCCTTGCGATGCAGCCTAACACTCGGACGCTAGGCTCTCTCCCGAGAGCACGTGCCCCTGGGCAGGCCGAACTGGCGGCGAACTATATCACTGCTGATGCAGAGCCCCCAAGGCCGAAGCCGGACCGTTCAGGTATAGGACAGGCAAAATCGCCAGATTCTCTGCGCAAGTAAACAAAGGCTGACGAACTTGCGTGAGGGATTCGATCATTACCGCTATAATCGCCGCCTTTTCATCGGGCTATACGATTTCAGACATGAGTCAATCCAGCGACCTGATTCAATCGGCACAACGCACAATTCGCCTCGAAATCCAGGCAGTAGAGAGCTTGCTGCCCCATATCGATGCAGATTTCGTTCGTGCTTGCGAGATGATTCTGGCCAGCAAAGGTCGAGTAGTAGTGGTCGGCATGGGCAAGTCCGGGCATATCGGCAACAAGATCGCCGCCACCCTGGCCAGTACCGGCACCACGGCGTTCTTCGTCCACCCGGCCGAAGCCAGCCATGGCGACATGGGCATGATCACCCGCGACGATGTGATCCTTGCCCTCTCCAACTCCGGCTCCACCAATGAAATCGTGACCCTGCTGCCACTGATCAAGCGCTTGGGCATCCAATTGATCAGTATTACCGGCAACCCTGATTCGCCGCTGGCCAAAGCCGCCGACGTCAACCTCAACGCCCATATCGAACATGAGGCCTGCCCACTGAACCTGGCACCGACCTCCTCGACCACCGCCGCCCTGGTCATGGGCGATGCCCTGGCCGTGGCGCTGCTGGAGGCGCGCGGCTTCACCGCCGAAGACTTCGCCTTCTCCCACCCCGGTGGTGCACTGGGGCGTCGCCTGTTGCTGAAGGTCGAGAACATCATGCATGCCGGCGAACAGCTGCCCCAGGTCCAGCGCGGCACCCTGCTCAAGGACGCCCTGATGGAGATGAGCCGCAAGGGCCTGGGCATGACCGCCATCGCCGAGGCCGATGGGCGCCTGGCCGGGGTCTTCACCGACGGCGACTTGCGCCGCACCCTGGACCGCAACATCGACATCCATCACACCACCATCGATGAAGTCATGACCCTGCACGGCAAGACCGCACGCGCCGAAATGCTGGCAGCCGAAGCCTTGAAGATCATGGAAGACAATCGAATCAACGCACTGATCGTGGTGGATAACGAGGATCGCCCGATCGGCGCCTTCAACCTGTCCGACCTGCTGCGCGCGGGAGTGATGTAAATGAACGACGACCTGCTGCAACGCGGCCAGCACATCAAGCTGGCGGTCTTCGACGTCGATGGCGTGCTGACCGACGGGCGCCTGTACTTCCTCGAGGATGGCAGCGAATTCAAGACCTTCAACACTCTCGACGGCCAGGGCATCAAGATGCTCATGGCAGCCGGAGTACAAACCGCCATCATCAGCGGTCGCAAGACGCCAGTAGTGGAGCGCCGGGCCAAGAACCTGGGAATCCCTCACCTGTACCAGGGCCGCGAAGACAAACTGGTGGTATTGGACGGGCTTCTCGCCCAACTGGGCCTAAGCTATGAACAGGTCGCCTATCTGGGCGATGACCTGCCCGACCTGCCGGTGATCCGCCGCGTCGGCCTGGGCATGGCGGTCGCCAACGCGGCCCCGTTCGTCCGCGAGCATGCCCACGGCACTACAACGGCGCGGGGCGGCGAAGGCGCTGCCCGCGAGTTCTGCGAACTGATCCTGCATGCCCAGGACCGCCTCGAAGCAGCCAACGCTGCTTATTTATAGGGTCCCACCGATGCTGAGCAAAAAGATTCGCAACATCCTGATCTTCGGGACCATCGCCCTGCTGTTCGCGGCGGTCGGTTACTGGAACATCAGCCCTGAGCGGTTTCTCGACAAGCCAGTGGTGCAGGTCGACGAAAGCGCCATCGACTATTTCGTGATCAACGCCCACAGCGTGCAGTACCTGCCCGATGGCAAGCTGCAGTACGAGATGACCTCGGACAAGGTCGAGCACGTCAAGGCCAGCGAAGTAACCCTGCTGACCAAGCCGGACCTGCAGATGTATCGCGGCACCACCTATCCGTGGCATGTCCAGAGCGAGCGTGGCGAGGTCAACCCCGATGGCACCGAAGTCGAGCTGATCGACTCGGTCCGCGTGGCCCGTACCGACGAGAGAAATCGCAACCTGCTGATCACCACCAGCCGCATGACAGTATTCCCGCAGAAGCAATATGCGCAGACCGAGCAAGCCGTTAGAATCGACGGCGCCGACGGCGTGACCACTGCCAAGGGAATGAAAGCGTATTTGAAAGACGGCAGGATGAACCTGCTATCGAACGTAAGAGGACAGTATGAGGCTCGTTAAAACCCTCCCTATTTTGCTCAGTCTGGGCGCAGCACTGGGAAGCGTGAGCGCCTGGGCTCTGCCGAACGATAGCCAACAGCCGATCCGCATCCAGGCCGATGACGCCCAGCTCGACGACAAGAATGGCGTGGCCACCTACAAGGGCGATGTAATCATCACCCAGGGCTCGATGAAGATCACCGGCAATACCGTGACCATCACCCGGGCCAAGACCGGTGAAATCGACGTAGTGACCTCGGTGGGCAACCTGGCCTACTTCGAGCAACTGCAGAAGCAGACCGATCCGAAGCCGGTCCAGGCCTATGCCGTGACCATCCAGTACCATGCCCAGCAAAACCGCATCGTGCTGATCGACAAGGCCAAGGTCATCAACGACGGCAACACCACCGAAGGCGAGAAAATCGTCTACGACACCGTCAAGCAAGTGGCCAACGCCGGTCGCGCCAACGGCAGCTCGGTTACCGCGCCACGTCCGCGAATCGACATGGTCATCCAGCCGAAAAAGAAAACCGACGAGCAAAAGGCCCAGTAATGGCAACTCTCAAAGCCCAGCATCTGGCCAAGAGTTACAAGAGCCGCCAGGTCGTGCGTGATGTCAGCCTGTCCATCGACAGCGGCCAGATCGTCGGCCTGCTTGGCCCCAACGGTGCCGGCAAGACCACCTGCTTCTACATGATCGTGGGCCTGGTCCAGGCCGACCAGGGCCGAGTCCTGATCGACGACCTGGACGTCAGCCACCAACCGATGCACGGCCGCGCCCGTGCCGGCATCGGCTACCTGCCCCAGGAAGCCTCGATCTTCCGCAAGCTGTCGGTGGCCGACAACATCATGGCCATCCTCGAGACCCGCAAGGAACTGGACAAGGCCGGCCGTCGCCAGGAGCTGGAAAGCCTGCTGCAGGAGTTCCACATCAACCACATCCGCGACAACCTCGGCATGAGCCTGTCCGGTGGTGAACGCCGCCGCGTGGAAATTGCCCGGGCCCTGGCCACCGCCCCCAAGTTCATCCTGCTGGACGAACCTTTCGCAGGCGTGGACCCGATCTCGGTCGGCGACATCAAGCAGATCATCCATCACCTCAAGGCCAAGGGGATCGGCGTGCTGATCACCGATCACAACGTCCGCGAAACCCTGGACATCTGTGAGACCGCCTATATCGTCAACGACGGACAACTGATAGCCGAAGGCGACTCCCAGACCATCCTGGCCAACGAACTGGTCAAGGAAGTCTACCTGGGCCATGAGTTCCGCCTGTAAGGGCTGAGGTGCAGGACCCATTGCCTGGGCGCTGGGAACGATAAAACCCCACAAACTTTATTGTTACAGCGCTCTAGGCAAACACTTCAGTTTCAGGCATATAATTTGCTTATGTTTGGCGCTCCGGCGCCCTGTAGTGGATGGCGCATGTGCGCCGGCAATTAAGGTGTTAAGCCCCTGCCATGAAACCATCGCTAGTCCTGAGAATGGGCCAGCAGCTGACGATGACACCGCAGCTGCAACAGGCCATCCGCCTGCTCCAACTGTCGACCCTGGACCTGCAACAGGAAATCCAGGAAGCCCTGGAGTCCAACCCGATGCTCGAACGCCAGGAAGACGGCGACGACTTCGACAACAGCGACCCCCTGGCCGACAACACCGAGTCCAAACCCAACACCGAGATCCAGGAACCCTCCTACCAGGAAACCACCCAGACGGTGGACAGCCTCGAGGACGGTGAATGGAACGAACGTATCCCCAACGAGCTACCGGTGGATACCGCCTGGGAAGATGTGTACCAGACCAGCGCCAGCAGCCTGCCCAGCAGCGATGATGACGAGTGGGACTTCACCACCCGCACCTCGGCTGGTGAAAGCCTGCAGAGCCACCTGCTCTGGCAGCTGAACCTGGCCCCGATGTCGGACACCGACCGCCTGATCGCAGTGACCCTGATCGACTGCATCAACAACCAGGGCTACCTGGACGAAACCCTGGAAGAGATTCTCGAAGCCTTCGACCCCGAGCTGGATATCGAGCTGGATGAGGTCGAGGCTGTGTTGCACCGCATCCAGCAATTCGAGCCGGCCGGCATCGGCGCCCGCAGCCTGGGCGAATGCCTGCTGCTGCAACTGCGCCAGTTGCCGGCGAAAACCCCTTGGCTGGCCGAGGCCCAGCGCCTGGTCAACGACTACATCGACCTGCTGGGCAGCCGCGACTATAGCCAACTGATGCGCCGCATGAAGCTCAAGGAAGACGAGCTGCGCCAGGTCATCGAACTGGTCCAGAGCCTCAACCCGCGCCCGGGTTCGCAGATCGAGTCCAGCGAAGCCGAGTACGTGGTTCCTGACGTCATCGTGCGCAAGGACAACGAACGCTGGCTGGTGGAGCTGAACCAGGAATCCGTGCCACGCCTGCGGGTCAACGCCCAGTACGCCGGGTTCGTGCGCCGCGCCGATACCAGTGCGGACAACACCTTCATGCGCAACCAGTTGCAGGAGGCCCGCTGGTTCATCAAGAGCCTGCAGAGCCGCAATGAAACCCTGATGAAGGTCGCCACCCAGATCGTCGAGCACCAACGTGGATTCCTCGAGTACGGCGACGAAGCGATGAAGCCCCTGGTCCTGCACGACATCGCCGAAGCGGTAGGCATGCACGAGTCGACGATTTCCCGGGTGACCACGCAGAAATTCATGCATACCCCACGGGGCATATATGAGCTGAAATACTTTTTCTCGAGCCACGTCAGCACCTCCGAAGGCGGTGAATGCTCGTCCACGGCGATCCGCGCGATCATCAAGAAACTGGTGGCTGCGGAAAATCAGAAAAAGCCGTTGAGTGACAGCAAGATCGCTGGTTTACTGGAGGCACAAGGTATCCAGGTAGCCCGCCGGACCGTCGCCAAGTACCGCGAATCCCTTGGGATCGCGCCTTCCAGCGAACGCAAGCGGTTGATGTAGCCGCCGGGCTGGCCACAGCGTTTCGGAGTGTGCTTGAAACCCGCCGAGCGATGACCGGGCAAGGTAGCCCGATCGATGTGCAGGCTGGTTTCAGACACAGTCTAGGTGGCAGGCAAAACGGCCTGCCGCGTTATGCACTGGCAACGAAGGAGAAGCTGTATGCAAGTCAACATCAGTGGACACCAACTCGAAGTGACTGAACCTCTGCGCGTCTACATCGGCGAGAAGCTCGACCGACTGGAACGCCATTTCGACAAGATCACCAATGTGCAGGTCACCATGGCCGTCGAGAAGCTGAAGCAGAAAATCGAGGCGACCCTGCACATCCACGGTGGGGAGGTCGTCGCCAATGCAGAACATGACGATATGTATGCCGCAATCGACCTGCTCACGGACAAGCTTGACCGCCAACTGAAAAAGCATAAGGAAAAGCAACTCCACCTTCTCCAAGGCACGGGTCGCTGATACTCCCCTCCCATGATCCGACTTGAAAGCATCCTGACCCCCGGCCGTTCCCTGGTGAACGTGCCGGGCGGCAGTAAAAAACGCGCCCTCGAACAAATTGCCAACCTGATCAGCCGTGAAGTGCCTGATCTGGAGATGCAGGACGTATTCGAGAGCCTGATCGCCCGCGAGAAACTCGGCTCCACCGGGTTCGGCAACGGCATCGCTATTCCCCACTGCCGCCTCAAAGGCTGCGAGTCCCCCATCAGCGCGCTGATGCACCTGGACGCTCCGATCGACTTCGATGCCATCGACGGCGCTCCCGTGGACCTGCTGTTCGTACTGCTGGTCCCGGAGGCCGCCACCGATGCGCACCTGGAACTGCTCCGGCAGATCGCCAGCATGCTCGATCGCAAGGAAGTTCGTGACCGGCTGCGCAGCGCCACCAGCAACGAAGCCTTGTACCAGGTCGTGCTGGACGAACAGAACGGTCGGTAACCATGCGTTTGATCATCGTCAGCGGCCGTTCCGGCTCAGGTAAAAGCACCGCCCTCGATGTTCTGGAGGACCACGGCTACTACTGCATCGACAACCTGCCAGCCGGCCTGTTGCCCGAGCTGGCCGAACGCGCGTTGATCCATACAGAATTGGCGCAACCGCTGGTGGCGGTGTCCATCGACGCCCGCAACCTGCCAAGCCACCTGTCGCGCTTTCCGGAGCTGCTGGAAGAGGTTCGCAGCCGGCACATCCAGTGCGATGTGCTGTACCTGGACGCCGACGAGGAAACCCTGCTCAAGCGCTTCTCGGAAACCCGCCGGCGCCATCCCTTGAGCAGCGCCAACCGCTCGCTGGCCGAGGCCATCCATGACGAGACCCAACTACTGGGGCCGATCGTCGACCTGGCCGACCTCAAGGTCAACACCACCAACCTCAATCTCTACCAGCTGCGGGATACCATCAAGCTGCGGCTGTTGAACCAGCCCGAGCCAGGCACTGCCTTCCTGGTGGAATCTTTCGGATTCAAGCGTGGCATGCCGGTGGACGCCGACCTGGTGTTCGATGTGCGTTGCCTGCCCAACCCGTACTGGAAACCCGAACTGCGCGCCCAATCCGGACTGGACGCTCCCGTGGCCGAATACCTGGCTGCGCAACCGGATGTCGAAGAGATGTTCCAGGACATCTCCAGCTACCTGCTCAAGTGGTTGCCACGCTTCGCCGCCAGCAACCGCGCCTACGTGACCATCGCCATCGGCTGTACCGGCGGGCACCATCGTTCCGTGTACCTGACCGAGCGCCTGGGCCAGGTCCTGCAAAAATCCCTGAAGAACGTCCAGGTTCGCCACCGCGACCTTAGCTGAAAGGATCTACCCCGCGATGCCAGCTCTGGAAATCGAGATCATCAACAAACTGGGCCTGCATGCCCGCGCATCAGCCAAGTTCGTCGGCGTCGCCGGCCAGTTTCCCTGCCAGATTCGCGCTGGCCGGACGCCGGAATCCATGGTCGACGGCAAGAGCATCATGGCCATGATGATGCTCGCCGCCGGCAAGGGCACCAAGATCTATCTCAAGACCGAGGGCGAACAGGAACAGCAAGCGCTGGATGCCCTGGTCGCCTTGATCAACAACTACTTCGACGAAGGCGAGTAAGCCTGCCCGGCATTGCCCAGCCGGCACTCAGGAGAGTGCCGTGTCCATTACCATCATCAGGCAGAAGCCGATACACAAGCCAAGACTGGCAAGCTTTTCGTGACCATTGCGCCGGGACTCGGGAATCACCTCATGAGTCACCACCAACAGCATGGCTCCGGCCGCCAGGGCCAACCCCAACGGCAACAGCACCTGTGCCAAGCTCACCAGCCAGGCACAAAGCAGGGCGAACACTGGCTCCACGAGGCCAGAAGCAGCGCCGATCAGGAACGCCCTGACTCGCGACATTCCAGCACCTGCCAATACCAGTGCGATCACCAGCCCTTCCGGCACATCCTGAAGCGCGATACCCATGGCCAGGCTATCCGCATCGGCCATGCCGCCGCCGGCCGACACTCCGACCGCCATGCCTTCGGGAATGTTGTGGGCAATGATGGCGAAGACGAATAACCAGATCCGCGGCGCGATGACTGGGTGCTCCGGCGTGCCCACCAGGGTCTGCGAACTGCCGCCGGAAATCTTCAGGTCCACCAGGAACAGGCCGAGGGCACCCAGCATGATCCCGGTACAGACCAGGCCACTGGCGCCCCAGGCCGACAGTCCCAGCTCCTGGGCCGCTGCGATGCCCGGCACGATCAGCGAAAACGCCGTCGCCGCCAGCATCACTCCGGCGCCAAAGCCGAGCAAGGTATCGCTCACCACGATCGGCATCTTACGGATCACCAGCACCGGCACTGCTCCCAGCGCAGTGCCCAAGGCGCAGATCGCACCACCCTGCAAGGCACGCAACAAACGCGGTTCCAGGTTCAGCCAGTTGAGCCCCTGAGCCACCAGCAATGCGGTACCCGCCAACACCAGCAGCGAACCGAAGGCATAACGAAACATCCGTCCGCTGCTGATCGCCAATGTCTCTGTGCCCATAGTCGACCTTATTTATTATCCAAGGAAAAATCAGGCCATCGCGGCGTGGTAACGCTGGGCGACTTCTGGCCAATTGATCACGTTATAGAAGGCATTGATGTATTCGGGCCGGCGATTCTGGTAGCGCAGGTAGTAGGCGTGTTCCCACACATCCAGGCCAAGAATCGGTGTGTTGCCATTCATCAGCGGACTGTCCTGGTTGCCGCTGCTCTCCACTACCAGGGTTTTCTCCGGAGTCACGCTGAGCCAGGCCCAGCCGCTGCCAAAACGGGTCAGCGCGGCCTTGGTGAAAGCCTCCTTGAAGCTCTCGAACCCACCCAAATGCCGGTCAATAGCCTGTGCCAGTGCACCATCGGGCTTGCCCCCGCCGGCAGGCGTCATCACTGCCCAGAACAGCGAATGGTTGGCGTGCCCGCCCCCCTGGTTGATCACCGCGGCACGCAACCCCTCCGGCAACTGCTGGATGCTCGCCACCAGCCTCTCTACTTCCCACTCGGCCCATTCGGTGCCTTCTATCGCCGCGTTGAGGTTGTTGACGTAGGTCTGGTGGTGCTTGGTGTAGTGGATTTCCATGGTCTGCGCATCGATATGCGGTTCCAGGGCATCGTATGCATAAGGCAGAGCAGGCAAGGTAAAGGACATGTCAGTGCACTCCATGAGAGGGGCTGCCGTGCCTATCCGCAGACAGGCACTCGGTGTTGTTGTCCAGCAAACGGTGGGAACGGGGATATGCGCCGTGCTCACCGATGAAATTGAGCAGCTCGAGGTAGGTCTTGCTGCTTTGGCGCAAGGCCGCTTCACGCAGCGCCAGGGGCAAGCGGTTGTCTTGCATGGTCTGCAACAACCGCTGGTGAATAGCACAGAGATACTCTGCGCTCTCCTCCGGCTGGTTCAGGCGTAAATGCAGGTCCGCCAGGTTGTGGTGGGAGATCACGCAGGCCGCCACCGCTTCGTCGGCATCAGGCCAGCGCTCGAACAGCACCTGGGCCAATGCCAGCGCTTGCAGGTAGAACTCACGGGCATCCACCAGCTCATCCTGCATGAACAGGCGATTGGCCCTTTCAATCGTGCGTTTCCAGTGCTCCATGATCGACCTCCAAAGCGCTAACGGGGGTTACACGCCACCTGCGGTGAGCTTCTCCGGATCCAACAGGACCTCCAGCTGGCTGCGCGACAGATCGGTGTGTTCAAGTGCCACATCGATCACCGGACGCCCCTGCTTGTAGGCGGTCTTGGCGATCTCCGCGGCCTTCTGGTAACCGATGATCGGGTTGAGGGCGGTCACCAGGATCGGGTTGCGCGAGAGCGCTTCCTTGAGCTTCGCTTCATTGACCTTGAAGCTGGCGATGGCCTTGTCTGCCAGCAGGCGGCTGGAGTTGGCCAGCAACTCGATACTGCTCAGCAGGTTCTGGGCAATGATCGGCAGCATTACGTTGAGCTCGAAGTTACCCGACTGCCCGGCCACGGTAATGGCGCTGTCGTTGCCGATCACCTGGGCCGCCACCATCGCTGTCGCCTCCGGAATCACCGGATTGACCTTGCCAGGCATGATCGACGAACCAGGTTGCAAGCCCTCCAGCTCGATCTCCCCCAATCCGGCCAGTGGTCCCGAGTTCATCCAACGCAGGTCGTTGGCGATCTTCATCAGCGAGACCGCCGTTGCCTTCAGTTGCCCGGAGACGGTTACCGCGGTGTCCTGGGAGCCGATCAGGGCGAACAGGTTCTTGCCCGGGGTGAACTGCACCTGGGTCAGCTCGCTCAGCTGCCGGCTGAAACGCGCGGCGAACTCCGGATGCGCGTTGATTCCCGTACCTACCGCAGTCCCCCCCTGGGCCAGGGCCTGCAGGCTCGGCAGCAAATCCTGCAGATGCGCGATGTTGGCCTTGAGCTGCTGTGCCCAGCCCTCCAGCACCTGGCTCATGCGTACCGGCATGGCATCCATCAGGTGGGTGCGGCCGGTCTTGACGAACGAGTGCACCTCCAACGCCTTGCGCTCGACGACCTCGACCAGATGCACCAAGGCCGGCAACAGTTGCTCATGCAAGGTCAGGGCGGCACTGACATGGATGGTGGTGGGAATGATGTCGTTGCTGCTCTGGCCACAGTTCACATGGTCATTGGGGTTGACCACCTCGCCCAGCAACCGGCTGGCCAGGGTCGCCAGCACTTCGTTGGCATTCATGTTGGAGCTGGTACCGGAACCGGTCTGGAACACATCCACCGGGAAGTGCTGCATGAAGTCGCCTTCCAGTAGCCCCTGGGCGGCATCCACGATGGCCTTGCCCTGGGACTGGCTGATTTGGCCCAGCTCGACGTTGGCCCTGGCCGCCGCGGCCTTGGCCAGGATCAGCGCCCGGATGAAAGCCCGCGGCATGCGCTGCCCGCTGATAGGAAAGTTATCCACCGCACGCTGGGTCTGCGCGCCATACAACGCCAGCTCCGGGACCTGCAACTCGCCCATGCTGTCGCGCTCGATACGGGTATTACTCATCGGGAAATCCTTGCACCAGTTCAATCAGGGGAATGGAAGGCAACAGCGAACAAGTCGCCAGTCGCCAGGCATGGCTTTGCCAGCGCTTGAGCCGGCACTTGCACAACGACAACCGCTCCATATCGCGCAGAGGTCGCCACGCCTGGTCCAGGCACAAGCTGCGCCAGTGCCAGGGCAACGCGGTATCGGTCGCGGTATCGATCAACAAACGGAAGGAGGTTTCGGCAACGGTCCAGGCGGATATGGCCGTGCAACAGGCCAGATATCGCCCTTCGGCCAGGTAATGCTCGATCAGACGGGGTTCGTCCGGGTCCAGTGCGCAACGGATCTGGCGGCTCATCCAGCGCCAGCTTTCAAGGTAAGGCTGCTCGTGCAAGGCAGGACTCATGACCTGGGCTCATTGAATAATGATTTTCATTATTAAATGATATTGAGAATCAAATCAATCTGGCTTGTACTGGTTTTGTCCAGCTCCTGCACCGCCATGGAAATGCCAGGCATAAAAAAACGCGCCACCCAAAGGGCGGCGCGTTCTGAAGACGCAAACGATGATCAGCTGCCAGCGACGGTCATGCGTTCGATCAGTACCGAGCCGGTGCGGATGTTGCTGCGCAGTTCCAGGTCATTACCCACGGCCACGATCTGCTTGAACATGTCCCGCAGGTTGCCGGCAATGGTCACCTCCTGCACCGGGAACTGGATTTCACCATTCTCGACCCAGAAACCGGCGGCACCGCGGGAATAGTCGCCGGTGACCATGTTCAGGCCATGGCCCATCAGCTCGGTGACCAGCAGCCCTCGGCCCATGCGCCGCAGCAAGGCGGCCTGGTCTTCATCGCCATGGGTGACGAACAGGTTGTGTACCCCACCGGCATTGGCGGTGCTCGGCATGCCCAGTTTGCGCCCCGAATAGGTGCCAAGCACATAGGACACCAACTCGCCATCCTTGACGAAAGGCTTGGCGTAGGTGGCCAGGCCGTCGCCATCGAAGGCCGAGCTGCCCATGGCGCGCAGAAGGTGCGGACGCTCGTCGATGGTCAGCCATTGCGGGAACAGTTGCTGGCCCAGGGCACCTTCCAGGAACGAAGACTTGCGGTACAGGTTGCCGCCGGAAATCGCCCCCAGGAAGCTGCCGAACAGACCACCGGCCAGCTCGGCGGAAAACAGCACCGGCACTTCGCAGGTAGGCACCGGGCGAGCGCCCAGGCGACTGGCGGCACGCTGGGCGGCGCGCTGGCCGATGCTCGCCGGATCCGCCAGCAACTGGCCCTGGCGATTGACGTCATACCAATAGTCGCGCTGCATCTGGCCATCGGCCTCGGCGATCATCACGCAGCTCAGGCTATGGCGAGTGGACGCGTAGCCACCGATGAAACCATGGCTGTTGCCATATACCCGGCAACCCTGGTGGGTGTTCAGGGTAGTGCCGTCGGCATTCTTGATTCGCGCATCGGCAGCGAACGCCGCCTCCTCGCAGGCCAGGGCTTGCTCGATGGCCTGCTCGGGAGTGATGTCCCAGGCATGGAACAGATCGAAGTCCCGCACCTCGCTAGCCATCAGGGACGCATCGGCCAGGCCCGAGGCCTCGTCCTCGGAAGTGTGCTTGGCGATCGCCAGGGCTGCGGCCACGGTTTCACGGATGGCGTCCGGACCACTGGCGGAAGTGCTGGCCGAGCCCTTGCGCTGGCCTACATAGAGGGTGATGCCAAAGCCCTGGTCGCGATTGAACTCCACGGTCTCCACTTCCCGCTGGCGCACCGAGGTCGACAGGCCCTGTTCCAGGGATACTGCCACTTCACAGGCACTGGCCCCCTGGCGCCGCGCTTCGGCGATGATCTGCTCCACTTGCTCCTGCAGGGCCGGCAAAGCTTGTGGGCCGACGCTTTGTGCTGCACTCATGGTGTTCTCCACTCAAATTCTGCTTTCGATTAAGGCCGGCGAGCGACCGGGCCGGACAAGCGGCCCTCGACTGGTTATCATGGCGGCGTTTCTTTGCGGACTGCCACCATGGTTGATTCTTACGACGACTCCCTCGATGGGGAGAAAAGCAAAACCCAGGTCAAACGCGAGCTGCATGCTCTGGTTGATCTCGGTGAGCGCCTTACCACTCTCAAACCCGATCTGCAGGCCAAACTGCCATTGACCGACGCCCTGCGCCGGGCCCTGGCGGAAGCCCCCAAGCATGTCGCCCATATCGCCCGTAAACGCCACTTGCAATTCATCGGCAAGCTGATGCGGGACCAGGACATAGACGCCATCTTGCAGTTGCTCGATCAACTCGATGCCTCCACCCGGCAGTACAACGAACGCTTCCATAACCTGGAACGTTGGCGCGATCGCCTGATCGCCGGCGGCGACGACGTGCTGGACAAGTTCGTCAGCGAGTATCCCGAGGCCGATCGCCAGCAACTGCGCTCGCTGATCCGCCAGGCCCAGCATGAGGTGGCCCATAACAAGCCCCCTGCCACCAGCCGCAAGATCTTCAAGTACATCCGCGATATCGACGAGTCCCAGCGCGGCCTGCGCTGAGCCTTGCTCCGGCTGGGCCGCCCAGGCCGCCCAGCCGTCCCTTGCCCAATCACGCCCCTGTGCCGCCCACCGTGATCGCATCGATCTTCAGGGTTGGCTGGCCGACGCCTACCGGTACGGACTGCCCGTCCTTGCCGCAGGTGCCGACGCCACTGTCCAGGGACAGGTCGTTGCCCACCATCGATACCCGGCTCATGGCTTCCGGGCCGTTACCGATCAGGGTCGCACCCTTGACCGGCGCGGTGATCTTGCCGTCCTCGATCAAGTACGCCTCGCTGGTGGAGAACACGAACTTGCCGCTGGTGATATCCACCTGACCGCCGCCGAGGTTTGCGCAGTAGATGCCCTTCTTCACCGAGGCGATGATTTCCGCCGGATCGCTTTCGCCACCCAGCATGTAGGTGTTGGTCATGCGTGGCATCGGCAGGTGTGCGTAGGACTCGCGGCGGCCGTTGCCGGTGCGCGCCACGCCCATCAAGCGCGCATTGAGCTTGTCCTGCATATAACCCTTGAGCACGCCGTTCTCGATCAACGTGGTGCACTGGGTGGGAGTGCCTTCGTCGTCCATGCTCAGCGAGCCACGGCGCTCGGCCAGGGTACCGTCGTCGACGATGGTGCACAGCTTGGAGGCGACCATCTCGCCGATGCGGCCGCTGTAGGCCGAACTGCCCTTGCGGTTGAAGTCGCCTTCCAGGCCGTGGCCCACGGCTTCGTGCAGCAGCACCCCGGACCAACCGGAGCCCAGTACCACGGGCAAGGTGCCGGCTGGAGCCGGAATCGCTTCCAGGTTGACCAGCGCCTGGCGCAGCGCCTCGCGGGCGTACCCCATGGCCCGGTCCTCGCTGAGGAAATAACGGTAGTCGGTACGCCCGCCACCGCCATGGCCACCGCGCTCGCGCCGGCCGTTCTGCTCGACGATGACGCTGACGTTGAAGCGCACCAGCGGCCGCACGTCCGCCGCCAGGCCACCATCGGTGGAAGCCACCAGGATCCGTTCCCAGACCCCGGCCATGCTCACGCTGACCTGCTGGATACGTGGGTCCAGGGCCCGGGTCGCGGCGTCAACGCGCTTGAGCAGTTCGACCTTCTCGGCACGACTGATGACCTCCAGCGGATTGTCCGGGGCATACAGCTGCGCCACGTCCTGGGTAGAAAACGCCTGCACCTTGCCGTTCTGCCCGGCCCGGGAAATCGAACGCGCCGCGCGAGCGGCCTGGCCCAGGGCCTCCAGGGTGATGGCGTTGCTATAGGCGAAACCGGTCTTCTCGCCGGACTGGGCGCGCACCCCGACACCCTGGTCGAGGTTGAAGCTGCCTTCCTTGACGATCCCGTCCTCCAGGGACCAGGACTCGGAGATCTGCCCCTGGAAGTACAGGTCGGCAGCATCGATGCCCGGACCTGCCAGGTCGCCCAGCACGCCTTGCAGGCTTTCGATGGTCACGCCGCCAGGGGCTAGAAGATGTTCACTGACTGAGGACAACAACCCGCTCATATGCTTTGGCCTTAAATTCGTCGTACTTATGCAAGTCGTTGAACGCCTTGCGAGAAAATGCGCCGGTGGCTGAACACCGGCATCCGCGCCCGGATGGACGCTTGTTCGCTGCTGTCACGCTCGGCCAGCAGCACGCCTTCGCCCTGCTCCTGCTCGGCCAGCACCCGCCCCCAAGGGTCGACGATCGCCGCATGCCCGTAGGTCTCGCGGGGGCCGGGGTGCACTCCGCCCTGGGCCGCCGCCAGCAGGTAGCACTGGGTCTCGATGGCCCGGGCTCGTACCAGCACCTCCCAATGGGCGGCCCCGGTCACGGCGGTAAAGGCCGAGGGCGCGGTGATCAGCTCTGCCCCGGCAGCGCGCAATTCGCTGTAGAGCTCGGGAAAACGCAGGTCGTAGCAGACTGTCAGCCCCAAACGCCCCACCGGCGTATCCGCCACCACCACCCGGTTCCCATGAGCATAGTCATCGGATTCGCGATAGCGCCCGCGATTGTCCGCCACGTCGACATCGAACAGGTGCAGCTTGTCGTAGCGCGCCACCACTTGCCCCTGGTCATCCACCAGTAGCGAGCAGGCATTGGATTTGGCCTCGGGCTGGTCCTGGGGTGGCAACGGCAAGGTGCCGGCGACTATCCATAACCTGAGGTCGCGGGCGGCCTGTTTCAACCAGGGCAGGATCGGACCTTCACCCAGGGCTTCGGCACGCCCGACGGCGGCCATGTCCCGGCGGCCCATGGCGGCGAAGTTTTCCGGCAGCACCGCCAGCTTCGCCCCGCCGGCAGCGGCGCGCTCCAACAGGCCGCGAGCCTGTGCCAGATTGGCCAGCACATCGCTCTGGCTGACCATTTGAATCACCGCAAGGGACATGGCGACCTCCATATTGGGTAGAGCGCCATGCTACTCCATGGACGCAAGCCGCAGATGCTCAAAACGGCTTGTCGAAGGTGATCTTCGGCTCTTTCCACGGCCCCTTGACGTTGTACTTGACGCTGGCGAACCGCGCCACGCGATCGCCGATCAGCTTGTCGATCAGGAACAGCGCGCCACCCACCGCCGGCGCCCCGACGATCAGGGCGGCGATCGGCAGGTTGTTCGTCACCGGCAGGGTCACCAGCAGCTTGGCGTCCACCCGGTCGGCCACCATGTCCAGGGTGCCGTTGAGCTCCAGGTTGCTCGAGGGCCCGGTGAGCGCGATGGGCTCACGGGTGACATACACCCCGTTGCTGGCCGCCAGCACGCCCCGTACCCGGTCGTAGCTCAGGCCCTTGCCGAACAGGTCGGAGAAGTCCAGGCGCAAGCGCCGGCCAATGGAGTTGAAATTGAGCAAGCCGAATACCCGCAAGGCCTGGGCGCCGCCCTCGACCTCGACGAACTGCCCCTTGTTCAGGGTCGCATCGAGGCTGCCGGAGAAACGCTTCAAGCCAACCCAGGCCGGCGAACCGGGCCAACGGCCATCGACGTCCAGGTGAAAGTCCTCGCTGGTGACGGTAGGGGCAAAGCCCCAGCCCTTGAGTACATCAGCCAGGTTCTTGCCACCGATGCGTCCCCGGTACCAACTGCTGCTGGCACCCGCCTGCCCCTCCCAGCCACCGTCGCCTTCGAGCAACATGCCCTTGAGTCCAAGGTTCAAGCCATTGAACGACATGCCCTTGGGCGTGGGCCGGACCTTGAGCGCCCAGCGGCCAATCAGGTCCGGACCCTGGAACAGCTGGGCAATGGAGATGTCCAGCGGCGGCACATTCTTGGGATCCACCGATGCCAGGGGGTCAGGGGCGTTTTCATCGGCCTGGACCGTCGGGTCGACAGCCGGCAGGCGGACGTACTGCATGTCGATGGCCATGGGCGCCGCCTTGGCATCGGGAATACCGACATTGCCCTTGGCCTGCTGGCTATCGATCTGCAGCTCCCAGGCGCTGGGCTTGCGGGTCAGCAACAAGTTGACCTGGTCCAGGGTGCTGCCGAAGGCCGTGAGCTTGCCGACCTTGAAGTCCGCACTGCTGAGTAGTTGCTTGGCGCTGCCTCCTGGGTCTTGCCCGGCATAGCGGTCGGCCAGGGCCTTCCAGGGTTCGACATCCAGCTCCGACAACACGCCTCGCACCCGCAGGCCCTTGACCGTCGGCAACTGGGCTTCGCTGCCACCGAGGAACAACTCCCCCCGGCCTTCGGCGAACTTGCCATTGGGGGCGGCGAAGGTGAAGCCCGCCAGGTCGCCGTAACTGAACCAGTAGCGACGCTCGGCACCTTGCAAGGTCATGCGAAACACGCTGTTGCGCCCAGTATTGGCGGACATGCCGAATGGTGCCGGCAGGTCCACCGCGGCGCCCTTGAGGCTGGAACTGACCATCAGTTGGCTATCGGCGCCATCGAGGTTCAGCTGCAACTGGAACGGCAACTCGCCAGACACCGGCAATGGCTGGCTGACCTGCAACCAGTCGGTAAGCTTCTTGACCGCCACCTGACCCTTGGCCACCACCCGGGTATTGAGCTTGCCGGCGCGGCCATCGGCGAAGATCTGCGCCGTCAGCGGCCGCTCGAATGCCTGGGCACTGATCCCTTCGCCACTCAAGCCCTTGGCGCTGTCGAAGCGGAAGTCGCCCTTGAGCTGGGTCAGCTCCAGCGGCGGCTCGCTGAGCTTGAGACGGGCCTTGTCGGTCTTGAAATCCACCACGATCTTCGGCTCTTCGCCCTTGGCCAGGGGGATATCCAGGTCCACCTTGCCTTGCAGGTCGCCCTCGCCTTGCCAGCCCGCGAAGGTCGAGGCGGTACCGATCGGAGCCTCCTGGAGGATCTTCAGGCCATCGCCCAGGCCACCGGCAAAATCGCCGTCGATGTACATGTGCGAGCTTTGCCCGTCCGGCGCATGGGGGATGTTGACGAACACATCGCGCACCTTGGTATCGAGCAACTGGCCCTTGCTGGCGACGATGCGCACCCGGCTGCCTTCGATGAACACGTCGCCGTTGACCTTGGTCAGGTGCGGCCAGCCCGGCTGGAAGGCCAGCTCGGCATCATGCACCTTGAAGAACAGGCTGATGCTGCGCGCGGCCTCGATGGCGTCGTGGTTCAGCGAGCCCTGGTACTGGAAGAACCCCTGGTCCACCGCGCCCTTGAGGATCGCCGTGCGCAGCCATTCATCCACCGCCGGGTTGAGCACCTGGGGCAGGTACTTGGCGGTATAGCGCCCATCGCCGTCCACCAGGCCGACCCGCAGGTCCATGTAGTCTTCCTGGGCATGATCGAAGTGCAGGCGGATCAGGAAATCGCCGGCGATCTTGCCTTCCTCGCCCAGCACCTTGAGATACGGAGCGATCAGGGTGAAGCCTTCCTGGTCGAGCTTCCAGGTCAGCGTCGCGTTGGCCTGGATGTACTGCCAAGGCTTGGCGAAGATCGGGTACAGGTGCAAGGAGAAGTCCTTGCTGTCCATGCGCAGCTCGCCCTTGCCCAGGTTGCCGCTGATGCTGCCGCTGACGTTACGTGCCGCAGGCGCGCCGTGATAGGCATCGAAACCGACACGGTCGAGGTTGGCGGCGAAACTCAGGCGCTCATCGCCCGTGGCCTGGGGCCGGTAGTCCAGCAGTACATTGCGCAGCCCGCCCGTGACCTTCAGGTGGTCGACAGCCGTGGCTACGCCCTCGGGCAAAGGCGCCAGCGCATCGAGGATCGGGGTGATGGGCGCCAGGTCCAGGCGGTCGGCCTGCAGGTGCCAGAGTTCTTCGTTCTGCTCGCCGGTATTGCGCTGCTGCAATTGCAGGCGCGACTCCCAGCGGGTCTGGCCCAGGTTCAAGGCCAGGGAGTCCAGCTGCACCTCGAGGCCCTGGGCATTGCGCTGCAGATTGGCGTTGAGCGCCAGGTTCTTCAGGGTCACCGGGGTACGCGCGGCGTAGGCACCGGTCAGTTGCGGTGCATTGAGGCGCAGCGCTGCCCTCTGCACGGTGCGCCGGCCCCAGCTGAGCCATAGCTCGCCGCCGGCCTTGAGCTCCGAGAACTTCCATTGCTGGGTCAGGCGCGGTGGCAGCCAACGCGCCCAGTCGCTCTGCGGCAGGCTCAGGTACAGGTCGGCCTGGGCATCGCGCCAGGCCTCGGCGCGGATCCGCGTGCGCAAGCTCAGGGCCAGGGGTTGGCCGTCCGGCAGGTTCAGGCGCAGGTCCAGGCGTTGGCGGCTGGATCCGCTGCGCAAATTGAGGCCGACATACGACAAGGCGATGGGCTGGTGGTCACGGGGCAACAGGGTGACCTGGCTGTCCAGCACCGAGAGTTCCGCCAGTTGCTGCAGGCGCGACAACAGTTGCTCCGGCTCCATGGGCTGGTCTTGCTGCACCGGCAGGCCTTCGAGCTGCCATTGGCCGTCCGCGCCTTCCTTGAAGCTCAGGCTCAGGCCGCTGAGCTCCAGGTGGCCGATCCGCAATTCGCGGGCCAATAGGCTACCGAGCATGTCCGGGGCGACGCTGACCCGATCCAGGCGCAGGGCATTGGCGCCCTCGCCCACCATCACGTCATGGGCCAGGAGGATCGGCGACAGGCCGCTCCAGCGCCCCTCCAGGCTGCCGATATGCACCGGCAGGCCGACGGCGTCCTGGACCTTGGCCTCGACCTCGGCCTGGTACTCGGCTACCAGCGGCGTCAGTTCCCGGCCCAGGCTGACGTACAAGGCGGTCGCCACCAGTGCCAGTGCACAGAGGCCCAGTCCCCAGCGAACCAGTGTGGTGAACAAGCGGATCAGCCGCTCCATGTCAGTTGGCTCCCATGGCAAATGTCATGCAAAAAGCTGAAGCCAGCCGTTTCCAATCATGTAGAACACGCGGAATCAGAGCAGCACCACGTCGTATTGTTCCTGGGAATACATGGTTTCGACCTGGAACCTGATGGTGCGACCGATGAAACCTTCCAGCTCCGCGACATTGCCCGACTCTTCATCGAGCAGGCGGTCGACCACCTTCTGGTTGGCCAGTACCCGATAACCTTCGGCCTGGTAGGCCCGGGCCTCACGGAGGATTTCGCGGAATATCTCGTAACAGACGGTTTCCGGGGTCTTCAACTTACCCCGCCCCTGACAGCTGCTGCAGGGCTCGCAGAGCACCTGTTCCAGACTTTCCCGAGTGCGCTTGCGGGTCATCTGCACCAGGCCCAGCTCGGTGATGCCGATGATGTTGGTCTTGGCGTGATCGCGCTCCAGCTGTTTCTCCAGGGTACGCAATACCTGGCGCTGGTGCTCTTCGTCTTCCATGTCGATGAAGTCGATGATGATGATCCCACCCAGGTTGCGCAGGCGCAGCTGGCGGGCGATGGCTGTCGCCGCCTCCAGGTTGGTCTTGAAGATGGTCTCTTCCAGATTGCGATGGCCGACGAAGGCGCCGGTGTTGACGTCGATGGTGGTCATGGCCTCGGCCGGGTCCACCACCAGGTAGCCGCCGGACTTGAGCGGTACCTTGCGCTCCAGGGCCTTCTGGATTTCGTCCTCGACCCCGTACAGGTCGAAGATCGGCCGTTCGCCCGGATAGTGCTCCAGGCGGTCGGCGATTTCCGGCATCAATTCGGCAACGAACTGCGTGGTCTTCTGGAAGGTTTCCCGGGAGTCGATGCGGATCTTCTCGATCTTCGGGCTCACCAGGTCACGCAAGGTACGCAGGGCCAGGCCCAGGTCCTCGTAGATCACGTTGGGTGCACCGATGGTCTTGATCTGTGCGCCAATCTGGTCCCAGAGCCTGCGCAGGTAGCGGATGTCCATCATGATCTCGTCGGCGCCAGCCCCTTCGGCGGCGGTGCGCAGGATGAAGCCACCGGCCTCCTGGATGCCCTCCTGGGCCACGCAATCGCTGACCACCTGCTTGAGGCGCTCGCGCTCGGCCTCGTCCTCGATCTTCAGCGAAATGCCGACATGGGCGGTGCGCGGCATGTACACCAGGTAGCGCGACGGGATCGACAGCTGGGTGGTCAGGCGCGCGCCCTTGGTGCCGATGGGGTCCTTGGTGACTTGTACCACCAGGCTCTGCCCCTCATGGACCAGGGCGCTGATGCTCTCCACCGCCGTGCCCTCGCGGCTGGAGATTTCCGAGGCATGGATGAAGGCCGCGCGGTCCAGGCCGATGTCGACGAAGGCCGCCTGCATGCCGGGCAGGACCCGCACCACCTTGCCCTTGTAGATATTGCCGACGATACCGCGACGCTGGGTACGCTCGACGTGGACCTCCTGCAGTACGCCGTTTTCGACCACCGCCACCCGCGATTCCATCGGTGTGATGTTGATCAGGATCTCTTCACTCATGGCAAGGTCTCGTTCGGACGTGTTCATGGAGGGCCGCATGGGTCGGATTGAATGCCTTAGTGCGCTGGAACGTCTTGCCAGCAGGAAATGCCGAAATCACCGAGCAGTTCTGCGGTCTCGCACACTGGCAAGCCGACCACGGCGGAATAGCTGCCATTGAGCCCTGCCACAAACACCGCTGCAAGCCCCTGGATCGCATAACCGCCGGCCTTGTCCCGGGGTTCGCCGCTGGCCCAGTAGCGCCTCGCCTCCTGTTCGCTGATCGAGCGCAACCGCACCAGGCTGCGCACCACCCGCGCCTGACTGCGCTGGCCGTCGAGCAGGGCGACTGCCGTCAGCACCTCATGCTCGCGCCCGGAAAGCGCCATGAGCATCTCCAGGGCGTCGGCCTGGTCCCGCGGTTTGCCGAGGATGCGGCCATCGAGCACCACTGCGGTATCGGCGCCCAGGACACAGGCCGTGGAATCGCTGGCCAACGCCGCGCGACCGGCCGCCGCCTTGCCACGGGCCAGGCGTTCGACATAGGCGGCAGGGGCTTCGGCGGCCAGCGGGGTTTCATCGATGTCCGCGCCGATGACAGTGAACGGCACGCCGATCTGGGTGAGCAGTTCACGCCGACGCGGTGAACCGGAAGCGAGGTAGAGCGGATTCATCAAGACATCTCCCTGTCGAGGTGCGGGCCAATGCCTGACCGGCTCAGTTGATCTTGAAACGCCGGCGCAAACCGCGCAGGCCGAAGCTGACCCAAGGCCACAGCAAAGCGCTGACCAGGGCCGGGAGCACCACCGCCAGGGTCGGCTGGCGGTTGCCGGTCAGGGCACTGAGCCAGAGTTGCACCAGCTGCGCCAGGCCGAAGATCACCAGGATCACCAGGCTCTGCTGCCACATGGGGAAAATCCGCAGGCGCTGCTGCAAGGACAGCACCAGGAAGGTGATCAGGGTCAGGATCAACGCGTTCTGTCCCAGCAGCGTGCCATACAGCACATCCATGGCCAGCCCCAGGCACCAGGCAGTGACCATGCCCACCTTGTGCGGCAGGGCCAGGCTCCAGAATGCCAGCAGCAAGGCCAGCCACAGGGGCCGCAGGATCTCCATGAACTGCGGCATCGGCGACACGCTGAGCAACATGCCCACCAGGAATGTCAGCCAGACGATCCAGCCGTTATTCGAATAGGTAGTGCCCGCCATTATTCTCTTCCTCCGGTGGTGGCCGGCGCTGCGGCTGGCGGCTTGGCGGCTGCCGGTTTCACCACGGGTTTGTGGACCGGCTTGGCCGGAGCATGGGCCGCAGGCTTGACCGGGGTCGCCGGAGTTGCCGCAGGAGCGCTGGCCGGCGCGGCCGCTGCAGGTGCAGGCGCCGCCGCGGGCTTGGCGACCGTGCCCGGCACAACGACGCCACCCTGCTGGTCCTGGGCCTCCTGGGCCTGGGCCGCGTCATTGGCGCGCTCCTCGGCGGTACGCGAATCGCTGAACACCAGCAGCAGGTAGCGACTGCGGTTCAACGCCGCGGTGGGCACCGCGCGAACGATAGCGAACGGCTGGCCGGAATCGTGGATCACCTCCTTGACGGTGGCCACCGGGTAGCCGGCGGGGAAACGCTGCCCCAGGCCGGAACTGACCAGCAGGTCGCCTTCCTTGATGTCTGCGGTGTCGGCCACATGGCGCAGTTCCAGGCGCTCCGGATTGCCGGTGCCGCTGGCGATGGCGCGCAAGCCGTTGCGATTGACCTGCACGGGAATGCTGTGGGTGGTGTCGGTGAGCAACAGGACGCGCGAGGTATAGGGCATCAGCTCCACCACCTGGCCCATCAGGCCCCGGGCATCGAGCACCGGTTGGCCGAGGAACACGCCGTCGCGCTCACCCTTGTTGATCAGGATGCGGTGGGTGAAGGGATTGGGGTCCATGCCGATCAACTCGGCCACTTCGACCTTTTCGTTGACCAGTGCCGAGGAATTGAGCAGCTCGCGCAGACGTACGTTCTGCTCGGTCAGGGCCGCAAGCTTCTGCAGGCGCCCCTGCAACAGCAGGTTCTCGGTCTTGAGTTTTTCGTTTTCAGCGGCCAGTTCGGTGCGACTGCCGAATTGGCTGGCCACGCCTTGCCATAGCCGTTGCGGCAGATCGGTGATCCAGTAGGACTGCATCAGCACCAGCGACATCTGGCTACGCACCGGCTTGAGCAGTGTGAAGCGCGCGTCGACCACCATCAGCGTGATCGAAAGCACGACCAGCACGAGGAGGCGCACGCCCAATGAGGGGCCTTTGGCGAAAAGCGGTTTAATAAGCCGCTCCTCCCGGGCAAATGTTGTGTCTATTCATAAGGCGTCGAACCGGCCTGGGTGCAGATTGACAGAAGATAAACGCGACAGGCAGCACTGCAAAGTGCTGCCTGTGAGCGCAACAGCATAGATGCCGACAGCGAAGTTATTCGCTGGAGAGCAGGTCCATGGTGTGTTTGTCCATCATTTCCAATGCACGGCCACCGCCGCGGGCGACACAGGTCAGCGGGTCTTCGGCGACGATCACCGGCAGGCCGGTTTCCTGGGCCAGCAGCTTGTCCAGGTCACGCAGCAGCGCGCCACCACCGGTCAGCACCAGGCCACGCTCGGCGATATCCGAAGCCAGCTCCGGAGGCGACTGCTCCAGGGCGCTCTTGACTGCCTGAACGATGGCGGCCAGGGACTCTTGCAGAGCCTCCAGCACTTCATTGGAGTTCAGGGTGAAGGCACGTGGCACGCCCTCGGCCAGGTTACGGCCGCGCACGTCGACTTCGCGCACTTCACCGCCCGGGTAGGCGGTACCGATTTCCTGCTTGATGCGCTCGGCGGTGGATTCGCCGATCAGGCTGCCGTAGTTGCGGCGCACGTAGGTGACGATGGCTTCGTCGAAGCGGTCGCCGCCGACACGGACGGACTCGGCATAGACCACGCCGTTCAGGGAGATCAGGGCGATCTCGGTGGTACCGCCACCGATATCCACGACCATCGAGCCACGGGCTTCCTCGACCGGCAGGCCGGCGCCGATAGCGGCGGACATCGGTTCTTCGATCAGGAACACTTCACGGGCACCGGCGCCGAGGGCCGATTCACGGATGGCACGACGCTCAACCTGGGTTGACTTGCATGGAACGCAGATCAGCACACGAGGGCTGGGCTGCAGGAAGCTGTTTTCATGAACCTTGTTGATGAAGTACTGCAGCATCTTTTCGCAGACGCTGAAATCGGCGATCACGCCATCTTTCATCGGACGAATGGCAGCAATGTTGCCCGGAGTACGACCGAGCATGCGCTTGGCTTCGGTACCAACCGCCACAACACTTTTCTGATTACCGTGGGTCCGGATGGCTACGACAGATGGTTCATTCAGGACAATACCGCGCTCGCGCACGTAAATAAGGGTGTTGGCAGTGCCCAGGTCAATGGAAAGATCGCTGGAAAACATGCCACGCAGTTTCTTGAACATGGGAAAGGGACCCTAGGCAACGCGTGGGTAAAAAAGTGCGGCAAACTCTAACAACGACAGGGATTTTGGGCAAGGCGCCAATATGTTAAATTGGCGGCTTTTCTGTGCACCAACCCCCACAATCGCGGCCGTAAGACCGTAGAAATACGGTAGTGTTCCGACAATCTGACACGCGGACGATTTCCGCTTTTGTTTTCCACTGGAGAATCCCATGGCGCTTGAACGCTCCGATGTGGAAAAAATCGCTCATTTGGCCAGCATCAAGCTCAATGAAGGCGATCTTCCACACATCACCTCCGCCCTGAACAGCATTCTGGGGCTGGTGGATGAAATGCAGGCAGTCGATACCGACGGTATCGAGCCGCTGGCCCACCCCCTGGAAGCCAGCCAGCGCCTGCGCGCAGACGTTGTGACCGAGTCCAATCATCGCGAGGCCTACCAGTCCATCGCGCCAGCGGTCGAAAACGGCCTGTACCTGGTTCCGAAAGTCATCGACTAAAGGGAAAGAGCCTGCAATGCACCACATGACCCTGGCCGAGATCGCCCGCGGACTCGCCGACAAGAAATTCTCCTCCGAAGAACTGACCCGGACCCTGCTGGCGCGCATCGCCCAGCTCGACCCGCAGATCAACAGCTTCATCAGCCTCACCGAAGACCTCGCGCTGACCCAGGCCAAGGCCGCCGATGCCCGTCGCGCAAATGGCGAGAGCGGCGCCCTGCTGGGCGCGCCGATCGCCCACAAGGACCTGTTCTGCACCCAGGGCATCCGCACCAGCTGTGGCTCGAAGATGCTCGACAACTTCAAGGCGCCCTACGACGCCACCGTGGTCTCCAAGCTGGCCGCCGCCGGTACCGTGACCCTGGGCAAGACCAACATGGACGAATTCGCCATGGGCTCGGCCAACGAGTCGAGCTGGTATGGCGCGGTGAAGAACCCGTGGAACCTCGAGCACGTGCCGGGCGGTTCGTCCGGCGGTTCCGCCGCAGCCGTGGCCGCACGCCTGCTGCCGGCCGCAACGGCCACCGATACCGGTGGCTCGATTCGCCAGCCCGCGGCCTTCACCAACCTCACCGGCTTGAAGCCGACCTATGGTCGCGTGTCCCGCTGGGGCATGATCGCCTATGCCTCCAGCCTCGACCAGGGCGGCCCGCTGGCACGCACCGCCGAAGACTGCGCGCTCCTGCTGCAAGGCATGGCCGGCTTCGACCCGAACGACTCCACCAGCATCGATGAACCCGTGCCCGACTACAGCGCCAGCCTCAACGGCTCGCTGCAGGGCCTGCGCATCGGCGTGCCGAAGGAGTACTTCAGCGCCGGCCTCGACCCGCGTATCGCCGACCTGATCCACGCCAGCATCAAGGAGCTGGAGAAGCTCGGTGCGGTGATCAAGGAAATCAGCCTGCCGAACATGCAGCACGCGATCCCGGCGTACTACGTGATCGCCCCGGCGGAAGCCTCCTCCAACCTGTCGCGTTTCGACGGCGTGCGCTTCGGCTACCGCTGCGAGAACCCCAAGGACCTGGAAGACCTGTACACCCGTTCCCGTGGCGAAGGCTTCGGCAGCGAAGTGCAGCGCCGGATCATGGTCGGCGCCTACGCGCTGTCCGCCGGCTACTACGACGCCTACTACCTCAAGGCGCAGAAGATCCGGCGCCTGGTGAAGAACGACTTCA
This sequence comes from Pseudomonas sp. B6(2017), assembly GCF_002112765.1. Taxonomy (NCBI): domain Bacteria; kingdom Pseudomonadati; phylum Pseudomonadota; class Gammaproteobacteria; order Pseudomonadales; family Pseudomonadaceae; genus Pseudomonas; species Pseudomonas sp. B6(2017). The sequence goes on from NZ_NEIQ01000005.1 coordinate 333,708, forward strand.
TGAACGCCTTCAACGAAGTCGACGTCATCCTCGGCCCGACCACGCCGAACCCGGCCTGGAAACTCGGCGCCAAGAACAGCGACCCGGTCGCTGCGTACCTGGAAGACGTGTACACCATCACCGCCAACCTCGCCGGTCTGCCGGGCCTGTCCATGCCGGCAGGTTTCGTCGATGGCCTGCCGGTGGGCGTGCAACTGCTTGCCCCGTATTTCCAGGAAGGCCGCTTGCTCAACGTTGCGCACCAGTACCAGTTGCACACCGACTGGCACACCCGCACCCCAACCGGCTTCTGAGGAGACACACATGCAATGGGAAGTCGTGATCGGGCTGGAGATCCATACCCAGCTCACCACTCAATCGAAGATTTTCTCCGGTAGCTCCACCGCCTTCGGCGCCGAGCCCAACACCCAGGCCAGCCTGGTGGACCTGGGCATGCCCGGCGTGCTGCCGGTGCTGAACCAGGAAGCGGTGCGCATGGCGGTGATGTTCGGCCTGGCGGTAGACGCCCAGATCGGCCAGCACAACGTGTTCGCCCGCAAGAACTACTTCTACCCGGACCTGCCCAAGGGCTACCAGATCAGCCAGATGGACCTGCCGATCGTCGGCAAGGGCCACCTGGACATCCCCCTGGAAGACGGTACCGTCAAGCGCATCGGCATCACCCGTGCGCACCTGGAGGAAGATGCCGGCAAGAGCCTGCACGAAGAGTTCAACGGCGCCTCCGGCATCGACCTGAACCGCGCCGGCACGCCGCTGCTGGAAATCGTTTCCGAGCCTGACCTGCGCAGCGCCAAGGAAGCCGTGGCCTACGTCAAGTCGATCCACGCCCTGGTGCGCTACCTGGGGATCTGCGACGGCAACATGGCCGAAGGTTCCCTGCGCTGCGACTGCAACGTCTCGATCCGACCCAAGGGCCAGGCCGAGTTCGGCACCCGCTGCGAGATCAAGAACGTCAACTCGTTCCGCTTCATCGAGAAGGCGATCAACTCCGAGATCCAGCGCCAGATCGACCTGATCGAGGACGGCGGCAAGGTGATCCAGCAGACTCGCCTGTACGATCCGAACAAGGACGAGACCCGTCCGATGCGCAGCAAGGAAGAAGCCAACGACTATCGTTACTTCCCCGATCCGGACCTGCTGCCGGTGGTCATCGAGGACTCCTTCCTCGCCCAGGTGCGCGCGACCCTGCCGGAGCTGCCACCGCAGAAACGCGAGCGCTTCCAGGAACAGTTCGGCCTGTCGGTCTACGATGCCAGCGTGCTGGCCTCCAGCCGTGAGCAGGCGGACTACTTCGAGAAGGTCGCCAACATCGCCGGCGACGCCAAGCTGGCGGCCAACTGGGTCATGGTCGAGCTGGGCAGCCTGCTGAACAGGCAGGGCCTGGAGATCGACCAAGCCCCGGTATCGGCCGAGCAACTGGGCGGCATGCTCCTGCGCATCAAGGACAACACCATCTCCGGCAAGATCGCCAAGACCGTGTTCGAAGCCATGGCCAACGGCGAAGGCAACGCCGACGAGATCATCGACAAGCGCGGCCTCAAGCAGGTCACCGACACCGGCGCGATCTCGGCGGTACTGGACGAAATGCTCGCGGCCAACGCCGAGCAGGTCGAACAATATCGCGCCGCGGACGAAGCCAAGCGCGGCAAGATGTTCGGCTTCTTCGTCGGCCAGGCGATGAAGGCCTCCAAGGGCAAGGCCAACCCGCAACAGGTCAACGAGTTGCTGAAAAGCAAGCTCGAAGGCTGACCGGGACATGAAGCCGTGGCTTGCCAGTCGAAACGGGGTCCGCGTACCGCCGTTCTCGCTGGCAAGCCCTCCTTCCCCATCGATGCCCGCCCCCCTTTTCCCCATGCGTTCGCCCCTGCAATCCTGGCTCGGCGCCTGCGCCCTGCTGGCACTGCTCAGCGGCTGCGCCAGTAGCCAACTGGTCGACCCCCGGGGTTATGACGAGACCGGAACCGCCTCCTACTATGGTGCCCGGCATCACGGCAAGCGCACTGCCAGCGGCGAAGCCTTCGACCAGAACGGCCTTACCGCCGCCCATCGCCAACTGCCCTTCGGCACCCGGGTGCAAGTCACCAACCTGGCCAACGACAAGCGCGTCGTGGTCCGTATCACCGATCGAGGCCCGCACACCCGCGGCCGCCTGATCGACCTGTCCCACGGTGCCGCCCAGCAGTTGGACATGCTGCGCAGCGGAACCGCGAAAGTACGTGTCCAAGCCCTCAGCGACTGATTCCCGGAGTTCATCATTACCGCCTTCGCCGAACTGCCCCTGCTCAGCCTGATCCAGCTCATCAGCGGCCTGCTGATGCTGGTCGCCGGTGCCGAGCTGCTGGTCCGTGCGGCCGTGCGCCTGGTGGTCCGCCTGCATGTGCGGCCGCTGATCATCGGCCTGACCATCGTCGCCTTCGGCAGCAGTGCCCCGCAGCTGGCCATCAGCCTGCAAGCGACGCTGGGCGGCAGCACCGATATCGCCGTGGGTAGCGTGATCGGCAGCAGCATCTTCAACATCCTGGTGACCCTGGGCCTCTCGGCGCTGATCATTCCGCTACGGGTTTCCCGGCAACTGGTGCGCCTGGACATCCCGTTGATGATCGGCGCCAGCCTGCTGGTATTCGCCCTGGCCTACAACGAGCACCTGGGCCCGCTCGACGGCGCGATCCTGCTGGCGGCGCTGGTGCTGTACCTGGCCCTGCTGTCGCGCCAGTCGCGCCACGCCACGCGCCTGCACTCCCCCGCGCCACCCGCGCGCAAGCACCCGACGCCCTGGTTCAGCAGCCTGCTGCTGATCCTCCTGGGCCTGGGCCTGCTGGTATTCGCCGGGCACTTGTTGCTGGGCGCCGCGATCACCGTGGCCGACGACCTGGGCCTGTCGGAGCGGGTCATGGGCCTGACGGTGATCGCCGTCAGCGCCTCGCTGCCCCAGCTGGCCACCTCGCTGCTGGCCGCCCTGCGCGGCCAGCGCGATATCGCCGTGGGCAACGTGATCGGCGGCAATCTGTTCAACCTGCTGGGAGTCCTGGGGTTCACCGCCCTGGTGGCGCCCACGCCGCTGTCGGTCTCGCCCAATGCCCTGGACTTCGACCTGCCGGTGCTGCTCGGTGTCGCGACCCTGTGCCTGCCGGTGTTCTATTCCGGCTACCGCGTGACTCGGGCCGAGGGCTTGCTGCTGCTCGGCCTGTACCTGGCCTACGGGCTGCACGTGATGTCCTTCACGACCGGCATGCCCCTGGCGGGCAAGCTGGAGCGCCTGATGCTGTTTTTCATCCTGCCGGCGCTGGTGGCGTTCCTGCTGTTCAGTTCGCTACGGGCCTGGCACCGCCAACACAAGAGGGAAACACCATGAGCGAGAACAATAAAAGCGGTCTGCAGATGCGTCGCCAGGTGATGGGCGATGCCTTCGTCGACCGAGCCCTGGGCAACGCCACCGAGTTCAGCCAACCCTTGCAGGACTTCGTCAACGAACATGCCTGGGGAGGCGTGTGGAACCGCGAAGGCCTGCCGCTCAAGACCCGCAGCCTGATCACCCTGGCGGCCCTGACCGCCCTCAAGTGCCCGCAGGAACTCAAGGGCCACGTACGCGGCGCGCTGAACAACGGCTGCACTGTCGAAGAGATTCGCGAAGCGCTGCTGCACTGCGCGGTGTATGCCGGGGTGCCGGCGGCCGTCGATGCCTTTCGCGCCGCCCAGGAAGTGATAGACGCCTACCAGCAAGACCAGTGATATCTCGTCGCCGGTCGCCCCTGCGCGCCGGCGTGCCCCCTAGATCCAGCCGCCCCACTGCAGCAGGAAGATCCCGATATTGGTGGTCACTGCCGCCATCACCGTGGTGATGACGATGATCGCCGCTGCCAGTTCATGATTGCCGTTGGCCGCCCGGGCCATGACGAAGCTTGCCGCCGCGGTGGGGCTGCCGAAGTACAGGAACAGGATTCCCAGTTCGGCCCCGCGAAAGCCGCAAAGCCAGGCGCCGAAAGTCGCCAGCGCCGGCAGGCTGATCATCTTCATCAGGCTGGAACTGATAGCCATCCGCCCGCTGTTGCGCAAGGCCGCCATGGACAGGGTGCCGCCAATGCAGATCAGCGCCAGCGGCAGGGTCATCTGCGCCAGGTACTGGCCCGAGGTCTGCAACCAGCCAGGCAGGCCGATCTGCCAGTAGGCGAATGGCCCGGCCGCCAGCACACTGACGATCAGCGGATTGCTGATCACGTTCTTGAAGATGCTCCAGGGGTCGGACTTGATCACCGGGCTGTAGACCGCCAGGACGATGGTCGACAGGGTGTTGTAGAAAAGGATCACCAGCGCCGCCAGCACCGCCCCCAGGGAGATGCCGTAGCTGCCATACATGCTGGCCGCCAGGGCCAGGCCGATGATCGCGTTGTTGCCGCGAAACGCGCCCTGGGTATAGATACCGCGATCCTCCCGCGGACAACGCCAGATCGCCCAGAGCCAGGCCAGGGCGAAGCACGCCAGGGTGGCCAGGGAAAAATACACCAGCACCCCGGGCTTGAGCGACGAACGCAGGTCGGCGTGGACGATACCCAGGAACAGCAACGCCGGCATGGTGACGTTGAACACCAGGGCCGAGGCGGTATGGATGAAGTTGTCGTTGATCCAGCCCACCCGCTTGAGCAACAGGCCCAGCAACAGCATGGCGAAGACGGGCGCGGTAATCGTCAGCGTTTCGAAAAAGATGGCCAGCATGGGCGGGTGGACCTTGATCCTGTCGTAAGGCGGCCAATGGTAATCCAATCATCCCGCGGCCGCTCGAGGAGCGAGCCGCCAACCCTTGGGCCAGAGGCCTCGCCAAACCGTCACTGCGGCCGGCGCGAAAAAACATCCTGCTTCGGATGCTTGCCATCTTGACGTGGAATGATTTTCGTTTATCCTCGATTTTAACTGTATATACATACAGTTAAATTCAAATAACCCATGACATATCAAGGAGCTAGAAATGTCAGGAATCTCTGCACAGAAGCAGCAACCGCAACATGCCGGCAAGATCATCGCCGACCTGGACCGCCTGTTCACCGAACAAGGCATCGCCATCAACGGCGATGGCGACAACCTGGTACTGGTCGCCGACGGCCACCACACCATCAAGTACCACCGCCCGGAACACCTGCCCCGTGAGCCACAGCCCGTAGCACCGGGCCAGCCATCGCTGCGCTTCGAAGGCGGTGAACACACCGCCATCGGCGACAGCACCCTGCTGCGTTTCGCCAAGGACGCCCCCGCCATCCCTGCCTGGCAAGTCGAACTGCACCTGCCCAACGGCCTGGCCCTGACCTACGGCCAGGTCGTCGCCCTGGGCGGTGACTTCTACGGTATTCCCGACCAGCCGATCTGCGATGGCGCGACCCCGGCCGAACGGGTGCAACGCTTCATCGCCGCATTCAACTCCCTGGCAGTGCTCCCCGCTTCCAAGGACGAGGCCCGGCAGATCCTGGCCGTGATGCAGAAGGAAATCGCCGCCGCCAACCAGGCCATCCGTGACGGCAAGCAACCCCACGAGGCCTATGACGCCCTCGGCGACAGCCTGTCCGAGGAATGGAACAAGATCACCGGCGGTGGCAGCGCGGTATCCGCGCTGTTCCCCCTGGGCCGCTACCTGAAGCTGGCCGCCAACAACGCCGACCATTTCGGCGAATGGGCGCTGGCGGCCTACACCGCCGGCCATACCGCCGCCCTGCAACAAGCGGTGCAGGCAGGCAAGACCGCGGATGACAAGCAACTGGAACTGGCCTATGCGATGAGCGCCTTCGCCGACCACTTCCTCACCGACCTGTTCTCCGCCGGCCATGTACGGGTGCCGCGCAAGCAAGTAGCGGCTGTGGTCACTCCCAGCGACCTGGGTTCGTTGATCACCCGCTTCATGCATGACGAGGACAGCAAGTTCGGCCTCAATGTCAGCAACGCCCAGGGCGATCGCTGGCACTCCTACGGCGACAAGCGCTATTTCGACAGCGTTGACCACCGCAATCGCCAGCTGGTGAAACTGGCGGTCCAACGCTCGGCCGACGAGATCTTCGCCAGCTACCTCAGCGGCAGCCTGCCGGCCCCGGCCAGCTATGCGGCGCTGAAAGTGGCACCGGACCTGAACGCCGCCAAGAGCGGCAACTTCTCGCCACTGTTCGTCACCAAGGGCGACCAGGTGCTGCGTCGCAGCGACGTCAACAACCTCAACGACAGCAAGACCATCGACAACTGGTGGGGCTGGAGCACCTACCTGCTGCTCAAGAACTACAGCCCCAACAAACCGGCGGGCTACCTTGAAGCCCCCAGTGCGATGCCTTCGATCGTCGCCGATGGCTGGCAGAGCCACACCCCCAGCGAACCGAACTGGCTGCCAGGCCACGCAGTGCGCTACGCCGTCAGCGAAACCAATGGCTTGAACGAGTCGTACATCGGCCCCTGGTCGGCCTATGTCGAGCTCGGCGACAGCTTCCAGCCGACCCTGGCGATCCCGGCCGGCACCAGCAACAGCGGCGCCAGCGGGCGCAATGTATTCCGCCAGTTCCGTGGCGGCTCACCGGAGCTGATCGGCTCCATCGACAAGAACGCCACCCGCTTCATCGACCGCAACGCCTGACAAGGACATCACCATGGCTATCAATCTGAACCTGCAACTGGCCTCCGGCCAATCCCTCAAGGGCGCTCCGCTGGAGCTGCTGCTCAACGGCGCGCCCATCGCCCGGGCCAGCGTCGACGAACGCGGCAACGTGGCCTTCAACGCCAAGCCGGGCAGCGGCCAGCTGGCGGTGCGGGTCGACCGCACTATCCTCAAGAACGGCTGACACCCGCGAAAAAAAGGCCCGCCCGGCAGCTACTGCCGGGCGGGCCTTCGTACATCCGGACGGTGATCAGGCGCTCAGGGGCTGCTCCACCAGCTGGCCCTGGTCGATGCGAACATGCCGCGGATGGAAACGCTTGAGGCTGCTGCGGTGGCCGACACTGACGATGCTCAACCCCGGCAGCTGGTCGATCAACGCCTGGTACAACGCCGCTTCGTCTTCTTCATCCATGGCCGAGGTGGCCTCGTCCATGTACAGCCACTGCGGTGCATACAACAGCGCCCGGGCAAAGGCCAGGCGCTGCTGTTCGCCCGGAGAAAGCATGCGCTGCCAGTGATTGGGCTCATCCAGGCGCGGTACCAGATGCGCCAAGCGGCAAGTATCCAGCACTTGCTCGTAGCGCTCCTGGGCATAGCTGTCGCCCGCTTGTGGATAACTCAGGGCCTCACGCAGGCTGCCAATGGGCAGGTAGGGTTTTTGCGGCAGGAACAGCGCACGCTGGTCCGGCAAGCGGATATTGCCGTGGCCCGCCGGCCACAGGCGTCCCATGGCCCGCAGCAGGGTGCTTTTGCCACTGCCGGAACGGCCGCTGAGCATCAGTCGCTCGCCCGGGCTCACGGTCATCTGCGCACCAGCCAGCAGGTGCCGGCCATCGGCCAGGTCCAGGCCCAGGTCATGCACTTGCAGCTGCTTGCCCTCGGTTCGCACGTCGATGGCCGGGGGGCGTTCCTCGTTGTCGCTCATGGCCTGGCGGAAACTCAGCAGACGGTCGCAAGTGGCGCGCCAGGCTGCGAGGTCGGAATAGGCCGTGATGAACCAGCTGAAGTTCTCCTGGACGTTGCCGAAGGCCGAGTTGATCTGCATCAGTTCGCCCAGCTCGATCTTGCCGGCGAAGTAACGTGGGGCCGCGACGATGAAGGGGAAGATGATCGCGATCTGGCCATAACCGGCCGTGAAGAAGGTCAGGCGCTTGGATACCTTCATGATGTCCCAGAAGTTGTGCCAGACCTTGCCGAAACGACTGCTCAGGCGCTGGTTCTCATTCTTCTCGCCGTCATACAGGGCAATGCTCTCGGCGTTTTCCCGGACCCGCACCATGGAGAAACGCAGGTCGGCCTCGAAACGTTGCTGCTGGTTGTTCAGGCCGATCAACCGGCGCCCGATCAGGTGGGTCAGCCAGCTGCCGACCAGGGCGTACACCAGGGCGCACCAGAACATGTAGCCGGGAATGGTATAGCCCAGCACCTCGATGCTGCCGGACACGCCCCAGAGGATGATGGAAAAGGACACCAGGCTGACCAGGTTGCGGATCAGCCCCAGGCCCAGCGCCAGGGTGTTGGTGGTGAAGCTGTTGAGGTCCTCGGAAATCCGCTGGTCGGGGTTGTCGGTATAACCGCCCTGCTCCAGCTGGTAGTAGTTCTTGTTGTCCAGCCAACGGGCGAAGTGCTTCTCGGTGAGCCAGGCCCGCCAGCGGATGGTCAGCATCTGGGTCAGGTACAGGCGGTACACCGCGCCCAGGATCGCCACCGCGGCAATGCCGCAGAAATACAGGATCAGGTGCCAGAATGCCGCTTCGTCCTTCTTCTGCAAGGCGTTGTAGAAATCCTTGTACCAGCTGTTGATCCACACCGAGATCGCCACGCTGAACAGCGACAAGCCGACCACCGCGATCAGCAGCAGCCAGGCCTTGCCCTTTTCCTCGCTGCGCCAGTAGGGCACGGTCATGGCCCACACCCGACGGAAGAATTGCCCGCGCACGGCATCGTTGACCGCAGAGTATTCAGCGTTCTGATTCATCATTGGAGCTCGATTGAGAGGGGGGAAAGCATCGAGCCGATCATAGTCGATCGGCTCGCTTTTTCACCTGTCCTGGAGGACACGGCGCCCGGCGCGGATCAGCGGCGGACGGGGCGCTTCTGCAGCTTGCGCTGCAAGGTACGGCGGTGCATGCCCAGGGCCCGGGCAGTGGCGGAGATGTTGCCTTCGTGCTCGGTCAGCACCCGCTGGATGTGCTCCCACTGCAGGCGGTCCACCGACATCGGGTTTTCCGGCACCAGGGTGTCGAGGTCGGCATGCTCGGACAGCAGCGCCGCCAGTACATCGTCGGCGTCCGCCGGCTTGCACAGGTAATTGCAGGCGCCGCGCTTGATCGCCTCCACCGCGGTGGCGATGCTCGAGTAGCCGGTGAGGATCAGCACGCGCATCTCCGGGTCCAGCTCCAGCAGCTTGGGCAGCAGCACCAGGCCGGAATCGCCGTCCATCTTCAGGTCCAGCGCGGCATAGTCCGGCAGGTCCTGCTGGGCCAGCGCCAGGCCCTCTTCGGCGGAACCCGCGGTACTGACGCGAAAGCCTCGACGGCTCATGGCTCGCGCCATCACGCGGGTAAAGGTAGCGTCATCATCCACCAGCAACAGGTGCGGCAGTTCCTCGCCTTCGACTTGGTTCTCTTCACTCATGGTCGTCTCCTCGGGCGGCACGGGGCAGGCGCAGCTCGGTGAGCGTACCGCCTTCCTCATGACTGTAGAGTTTTACTGAGCCACCAGCGCGGGTCACGCTGGCCTTGCTCAAGAACAGGCCCAGGCCGAAACCTTTGCCCTTGGTGGTAAAAAACGGTTTGCCAATCTGCTCGGCGATGGCCAAGGGTACTCCGGCGCCATGGTCGCGGATACTGATGGTCAGGTCGTCCGCATTCCAGTCCAGGCGCACCTCCAGGCCTTCGGGGCAGGCATCGGCGGCATTGTTGAGCAAGTTCAGCAGCGCCTGGGTCAGGTCCGGCGGCGGTGCCAGGCGTGGCATCGGGCCCTGGCCCAGCAGGTGGAAACGATAGCTGGCCTCAGGACGCATCAAGTGCCAACGGTTCAGGGCTTCGTCGAGCCACTGGGTCACATCCTGCATCTCTACCGCCATCCGCCGATTGGCTTCGGCGGCACGTACCAGTTGCTGCAAGGTTTCCTTGCACAGCTTGACCTGGTCCTGGAGCACGCTGAGGTCCTCCTGCAACAACGGATCGGGATGGTCCTGGCGCATTTCCTTGAGCAACACACTCATGGTCGCCAGCGGCGTACCCAGCTCATGGGCGGCGCCGGCGGCCTGGGTGGCCACGGCCAGCAACTGCTGGTCGCGCAGCCCTTCCTCGCGGCGGATCGCCCGCAGTTCTTCCTGGCGCCGCAGCTCCTCGGCCATCCGTGCGGCAAAGAAGGTGATCACCGCCGCGGCCAGGGCAAAGCTCAGCCACATGCCGTAGACCTGCAGGTTCTCGCGGGCGATGGGCAGGGTCTGCAAGGGATAGAACCACGCCAGCAACAGGGTATAGAGGGCCAGGGCAATCCCGGAAAGTGCCACCGAATAGCGCCAGGGCAGGGTCACCGCGGCGATGGTCAGGGGCACCAGGTAATAGGAGACGAAAGGATTGGTGGAGCCGCCGGAGAAATACAGCAGCACGCTGTGGATAAATAGATCGCAAGCCAGTTGCAGGGCATATTCGAGCTCCGTCACCGGCCATGAGGTGCGCAAACGGATGGCGGTGAAGGCACACAGCACCATGGAGAACACCAGGGTGATGCCCAGTTGCAACCAGGGCAGCGGCAGCAGGTCGAGCCAGTAGGCAAGCCCCACCGAACCGGCCTGAGCGGCCAGAACCAGGGTGCGGATGAAGGTCAGGCGCCAGAGGTTCTGGCGAGTTGCAGACAGCAATTTTACGGGGGCGAGCATGAGCTCTCCTGATGAGCGCTCCAGGGCAATCGGCGGGAGTATAACCAAGCAGCCCCCAACGCAGGCAAACTGCGGCAAAGCGCCACAGGAAAAGCAGCGGCAAGCGGCAAGCTTTGAGCTACAAGCACAAGTCCCGGAATAAGGGAGGCCAAGGTGTATCAAAGTTGTAATGGGTGCAACTGGGAATAAAAGCTAGAGTCATATCGCTCACGCAGGCGCGAACTTTCGGCTTGCGGACTGCACTCAAGGAGATCCCATGCAGCCTTTCACTCGCAGCGTCGCCCTTCTGGCCCTTGGCGCCGGCACCCTCACCAGCCTGCCTGCCCTGGCCGCCGATGAATTGCATTACAACCAGGTTTCCCTGCGCGCCGAAGCCAGCCAGGAAGTGGCCCGGGACCTGATGATCGTGACCCTCTACAGCGAGTCGCAGAACTCCGATCCAGCCAAGCTGGCGGCAGAAATCAGCACCACCATGAACAAGGCCCTGGAACAGGCGCGCCAGGTCAAGGAAGTGACCCTGAGCCAGGGTAGCCGCAACAGCTACCCGATCTACGACAGCAAGGGCCAGAAGATCACCGGCTGGCGCGAGCGCGCGGAACTGCGCCTGGAAAGCTCCAACTTCGCCGCCCTGTCCAAGCTGACCGGCGAACTCTTGACCGACCTGAAGATGGACGGCATGGACTTCGCCATCGCCCCTGCGACCCGCAAGGCCAGCGAGGATGCCCTGCTCAAGGACGCGGTCCAGGCATTCAAGGCCCGGGCCCAGCTGGCGACCGAGGCCCTGGGTGGCAAGGGCTACAAGATCGTCAACCTGAACCTCAACAGCAACGGCTATCCACAGCCCTACCTGCGCGCACCGATGATGAAGGCCGCCAGCGCGGACTTCGCTTCCTCTTCCGTCACCCCGGAAGTCGAAGCCGGCACCAGCAAGGTCAACATGACCGCCGACGGCGCCATCGAAGTGCTGATGCAATAAGCCACGCATCAACCACGCAAAACGGCGACCCCGGGCAAACGTGGTCGCCGTTTTGCGTTTCTACCTGTCGTCTGGCGAATTAGAAAAACTCGCGTCGTTGTGTATGAATCCAACCAGCAAGGTGATGTTACAGTGACGCCCCGTCATGGATCTGTCATACGTTGCTGACGTCCGCCAGATACACGCCGGGTATTTTTACTGCAGCTTTCCAATAAGAGTCTCTTCAATGACCGCAGATCGCATCGGCGAACGCCTGCGCCGCTATCGCCGCGCCGCCAAGAAAACCCTGCGTCAGATTGCCAGCGAGTCCGGTCTGACTGCCAGCTTTCTCTCCCAGGCAGAACGCAATCTCACCGGCGTGTCCATTTCATCCCTGGTCAACATCGCCAAGTCCCTGAATGTTCCACTGAACGCCCTGTTCGACCAGCCAATCCAGGCACAGCCCGACTCCCACGACGGCGAACGGGTGCGCTACACCATCGAGGGCCAGCCGCTGGCCTATGAACGACTGTCCAGTTCATTTCCCGGAAACATGATCAACGCGGTGAAGATGAACATCTCAGTGGGATATCAATCAGAACTCATCTCCCATGATGGGTCGGAGTTTTCCTACGTTCTCTCTGGACAGATCGTATACACCATCGAAGGCCGGCAATACCCCCTGGGTCCCGGCGACTCGGTGCACTTCGATGCTACCAAGGCCCACTTCCTGGCCAATGTCGGCGACGGTCCGGCGGAAGTCCTGACCGTCACCACCATGGGCCTGTTCGACGACCTCCCCGCCTCCTGAAACCCATTCCCGCCATGCCTGCCGAGCCTCAAGGACGAGGCTTTGCGCAGGAGAAAAGTTAGTCATGCTTAATTTTCGTTGACCGCAATTTCAGCATGACTTAATTTCGGCATCGGCGAGTGACCACGCAAACACATGACAGGCACTCGCCATCGCCGCAAAGGCTCCATGGGTTCATCCATTCCCCATGGCAAGGCGAGTTGCCACGGCCCACAAGGCCACCCTCAGGTAAGCCCTAGAAAAAGAAAAAATGAGGTTTGCATGTGTAAGTTCCACCCATTCCAGGTTTGGCAAGCCGCCGGTCTGAGCCTCGGCTCCCCGCTGCCCCACGCCGTTGGCAACCATTACCCCGCGTCTTTCCTTCCGGCCGCCATGGCGTTGCAGTTCTCCTGCAGGGCCGCCCGTGCACCGGAAAATCCGCTGCGCAAGTCGCTCGCCGCCCGCCCAAGGCATGCACCATTACGGGGCTCAATCGCCCATGCATGCCCACAAAAAAGGCGGCAAATGCACCATAAAGAACCGACGCAAACGATCAAATGCGTCAAGTTTTATACAAATGCGTCATTCCTGTACGTTCGTTCCACTCTTTGATACCTGCGCCGGCCCCACATCTTGCATTGGGTATGGGGCCTGCATAAGTATCGGCGGGTCGACTCACAAGGTCGCCCTCAACACAAACAATGACAACAAATCATGAGGCCACCATGTTCAAACAAGCAGTCATTCCGTTTTTAGTCAGCGCCGGTCTGCTGGCCAGCGCCCCCATCGCCCAGGCGGCGACTAATCTGGTGTTCTGCTCCGAGGGCAGCCCTGCCGGTTTCGACCCGGGCCAGTACACCACCGGAACCGACTTCGACGCCTCGGCCGAGACCCTGTTCAACCGTCTCAGCCAGTTCGAACGTGGCGGCACCGCGGTCATCCCGGGCCTGGCCACCAGCTGGGACATCTCCGAAGACGGCCTGACCTACACCTTCCACCTGCGTGAAGGCGTCAAGTTCCATACCACGCCCTACTTCACCCCGACCCGCAACTTCAATGCCGACGACGTGGTGTTCACCTTCACCCGGATGATCGACAAGGACATGCCGTTCCGTAAGGCATACCCGACCGAATTCCCGTACTTCACCGACATGGGGATGGACACCAACATCACCAAGATCGAGAAACTCGACGACAAGACCGTGCGTTTCTCGCTGAAGAGCGTCGACGCCGCGTTCATCCAGAACCTGGCCATGAGCTTCGCCTCCATCCAGTCCGCCGAATACGCCGACAAGCTGCTCAAGGAAGGCAAGACCAGCGACATCAACCAGAAGCCGATCGGTACCGGCCCATTCGTGTTCAAGAGCTACCAGAAAGACTCGAACATCCGCTACACCGGCAACAAGGACTACTGGAAACCTGAAGACGTGAAGATCGACAACCTGATCTTCGCCATCACCACCGACCCATCGGTGCGTATCCAGAAGCTGAAGAAGAACGAATGCCAGGTCACCCTCTTCCCACGTCCGGCCGACCTCAAGGCCCTCAAGGAAGACAAGGACCTGAAGATGCCTGAACAGGCCGGCTTCAACCTGGGTTATGTCGCCTACAACGTGATGCCGGTCCTCAAGGGCCGCACCGACGCCAACCCTCTGGCCGACCTCAAGGTACGCCAGGCCCTGGACATGGCGGTGAACAAGCCGCAGATCATCGATTCGGTGTACCAGGGCGCCGGCCAGCTGGCGGTCAACGCCATGCCGCCGACCGAGTGGTCCTACGACACCACCATCAAGGACGCCAAGTACGATCCCGAGAAAGCCCGCCAACTGCTCAAGGAAGCCGGCGTCAAGGAAGGTACCCAGATCACCCTGTGGGCCATGCCGGTACAGCGTCCCTACAACCCCAACGCCAAGCTGATGGCAGAAATGCTGCAGTCAGACTGGGCGAAGATCGGCCTGAAGGTGAACATCGTCAGCTATGAGTGGGGCGAGTACATCAAGCGTTCCAAGGGCGGCGAGAACCAGGCGATGATCATCGGCTGGAGCGGTGACAACGGTGACCCCGACAACTGGCTGGGCACCCTGTTCGGCTGCGACTCCATGAACGGCAACAACTTCTCGAAATGGTGTGACAAGCCTTACGACGCTTTGATCAAGCAAGCCAAGGCCACATCGGATGTCGCTAAACGCACCGAGCTGTACAAGCAGGCGCAGCACATCCTCAAAGACGCAGTCCCGATGACACCTATCGCACACTCGACGGTGTTCCAACCCATGCGCGCCAACGTGCAGGACTTCAAGATCAGCCCGTTCGGCTTGAACTCCTTCTACGGCGTGAGCATCAGCAAGTAACTTGCGACGACGGTGGCGTCCTGACGCCACCGTCGCCTTGCCCCCCGAAAGAGTCCGCCCCGGCATCGACGCAACTGCGCTACCTCGCAGCCGCGCGATCCCGGAGCCGTACCCGAAAAGACTTGCAGAGCCCGCGCCGGATACGGCCCTGGCCTTCAACTTGCAAGGGCGACGGTGGGCATTTTTGCAACCATGGTTTGGCATCAATGGCCTGTACAGGCTCCAGGAAGGAGCCATGGTCCCTTGATCATCACAACAAAAAATGGAGATGGATCGTCATGCGTCACTCCTTGATCATCCCGGTATTGCTGGGCAGCAGCTTGTTGGTCGCCAGTTCGTTGGGCCAGGCTGCCGATCGCAGCCTGGTGTTCTGCTCCGAAGGCAGCCCGGCCGGCTTCGACACCGCGCAATACACCACCGCCACCGACAACGATGCCGCCGAGCCGTTGTACAACCGCCTGGTGGAGTTCGAGCGAGGCGCGACCAACGTCCTGCCCGCCCTCGCCACGCGCTGGGACATCTCCGAGGATGGCCTGAAGTACAGCTTCCACCTGCGCGAGGGCGTGAAGTTCCACGGCACCTCGTACTTCAAGCCAACCCGTGACTTCAATGCCGACGACGTGCTGTTCACCTTCAACCGCATGCTCGACGCCGACCATCCGTTCCGCCGTGCCTACCCGACGGAGTTCCCCTACTTCAACGGCATGAGCCTGAACAAGAACATCGCCAAGGTCGAGAAGACCGACCCGCTGACCGTGGTCATCACCCTGAATACCGTGGATGCGGCGTTCATCCAGAACCTGGCCATGAGCTTCGCCTCGATCCTTTCCGCCGAATACGCCGAGCACCTGCTCAAGGCCGGCACCCCGAGCCAGATCAACCAGAAACCCATCGGCACCGGTCCCTTCGTCTTCCAGCGCTACCAGAAGGATTCGCAGATCCGCTACACCGCCAACCCGCACTACTGGGACCCGAGCCGGGTCAAGCTCGACCGCCTGATCTTCGCCATCAACACCGATGCCTCGGTGCGGGTGCAGAAGCTGCGCGCCGGCGAATGCCAGGTCACCCTGCACCCGCGCCCGGCGGATGTCGAGGCCCTGAAGAGCGATCCGAAACTGCAAGTGATCGAGAAGCCCGGATTCAACCTCGGCTACATCGCCTACAACGTGCAGCACAAGCCGTTCGACCGCCTGGAAGTGCGCCAGGCGCTGGACATGGCGGTGAACAAGCCGGCCATCCTCAATGCCGTGTACCAGGGTGCCGGCCAGTTGGCGGTCAACGCCATGCCGCCGACCCAGTGGTCCTACGACGACAGCATCAAGGATGCCGCCTACAACCCGGACAAGGCCCGCGAGCTGCTCAAGGCCGCCGGAGTCAAGGAAGGCACGGAGATCAACCTGTGGGCCATGCCTGTGCAGCGCCCTTACAACCCCAACGCCAAGCTGATGGCCGAGATGCTGCAAGCGGACTGGGCGAAGATCGGCCTCAAGGTGAAGATCGTCAGCTACGAATGGGGCGAATACATCAAGCGCACCAAGAACGGCGAGCACGACGTCAGCCTGATCGGCTGGACTGGCGACAACGGTGACCCGGACAACTGGCTGGGCACCCTGTACAGCTGCGATGCCATTGGCGGCAACAACTATTCGATGTGGTGCGACCCGCAGTACGACAAGCTGATCAAGCAGGCCAAGATCGTCACCGACCGCGACCAGCGCACCTTGTTGTACAAGCAGGCCCAGCAACTGCTCAAGCAACAGGTGCCGATCACCCCTATCGCCCATTCGACGATCAACCAGCCGTTGAGCGCGAAAGTCGAGGGCTTCAAGGTCAGCCCCTTTGGCCGCAACTCCTTTTCCGGGGTCGGCCTGACCCCATAACCGATGAGCTTAGAACCCTGAGGGCGTTGCTCGCCCTCATGCAGGCGTATTGCCTGGATTCAGAGAATGAGCCCTCTGCAAACGTTTGCGATGCCTTGAATGAGTTCCAAAAAGCCAGCCGGCCGAAAAAAACCGGCAAGTAAAAAAACAAAACAAAGGAGCATCACCCATGAAACTGAGCAGCAGCGCATTGTTAGCCCTGGCCATCAGTAGCATCACTGCTACGGCCTATGCAGAGAGCGTCAGCCAGGACTTCGTCCCGACTGAACTGAACAGCAAGAATGCCCAGGCCGAGTCCAAGGGGTTCATCGAAGGCCAGAGCCTGTCCGGGAGCACCCGTAACTGGTACGCCAACGAGTTGAAGCGTCGTAACGACCGTTTCTCCTACAACCACAACGGCCAGCCGACCTCCACATCACGCCGTATCAACTGGGTGCAGGGCACCATCCTCAACTACACCTCCGGCTTCACCGAAGGCACCGTTGGGGTCAGTACCGAAGTCGCCGCCTACAACGCCATTGCCCTGGATCGTGACCGCAAGGACATCGCCGGCAAGAACAACCGTACCCTGACCCACTCCGACGGCGACGCCGTGGGCCAGTGGAGCAAGCTGGGCCTGGCCAACGTCAAGTTTCGCGTATCCAACACCACCCTGACCGTCGGCCGGCAGAACGTCAGCACGCCGATCGTCGATGTCATCGGCAACCGTCCGCTGCCTTCGAGCTTCGAAGGGGCCAGTATCCACAGCGAAGAATTCAACAACCTGTCGTTCGACGCGGGCACCTATGACCGGGTATCGCCACGGACCGAACAGAGCCTGTCGAAATTCCGCTCCGAATACACCAACAACACCGCCGAGACCGACCGCGTCAGCGTGATCGGCGCCAACTACCAGCCGCTCAAGAGCCTGAAGACCAGCCTCTACGCCTCCAAGGTGGAAGACTTCTGGAACCAGTACTACTTCGGCTTCACCCACGAACTGGGCGACAGCTCGGTGCTGGGCCTGACCACCGGCCTGAACTACTACAAGACCGTCGATACCGGCAAGAAAGAGATGGGCGAGATCGACAACGATACCTACTCGCTGTCCCTGGGCCTGGCCCACCAAGCCCACAGCCTGACCTTCTCCTACCAGGCGGTGAACGGTAACGAGTACTTCGACTACCTGCACGAAACCAACGGCATCTACCTGGCCAACTCCCTGCTCTCGGACTTCAACGGCCCGAACGAGAAGTCGTTCCAGATCGCCTACGGCCTGAACATGGCCGAGTACGGCGTGCCCGGCCTCAAGTTCAACATCTACCAGGCCCGTGGCTGGGGCATCGACGGTACCCACTACAAGGGCACCGCCTACGGTGGCTTGAACTCCGAAGGCAAATTGGTCGGCGTCAGCACCATGGACGGCGAAACCCACTACGAATACGGCATCGGCGCCAGCTACGCGGTGCAGAGCGGCCCGCTCAAGGCCACCGCGATCCGCGCGACCTACACCACCCACCGCGCCAGCAAGTACCAGGCCGACGGCAACATCAACGAGTTCCGCCTGGTCACCACGGTTCCATTCAATATCCTATAACCCACCAGTCGAACGGCGGACTCATGACGAGTCCGCCCTTCAAGCTACGCTGGTTCCATCGTTCGAAAGGGGTTCTCGATGAAAATGCTACCCATGAAAGCGGCCTTGAGCGCCGCATTGCTGAGCGTCGCCCTGGGCGCCGCGGCCAAACCCTTGGTGGTCTGTACCGAAGCCAGCCCGGAAGGCTTCGATATGGTCCAGTACACGACCGCGGTGACTGCCGACGCAGTGGCGGAAACCATTTTCAACCGCCTGGTGGACTTCAAGCCGGGCACCACGGACATCGAGCCGGCCCTGGCCGAGTCCTGGGAAATCAGCCCTGACGGCCTGCAATACACCTTCCACCTGCGCAAGGGCGTCAAGTTCCACAGCACCGACTACTTCACCCCGACCCGCGACATGAACGCCGACGACGTGCTCTGGAGCTTCCAGCGCCAGTTGGACCCGAAACACCCCTGGCATGACAAGTCCAGCGTGGGTTTCCCCTATTTCGAAAGCATGGGCTTCAAGGAACTGCTCAAGAGCGTAGAGAAAGTCGACGACCACACCGTGGTCTTCACACTGACCCGCCGCGAAGCTCCGTTCCTGGCCGACGTGGCCATGGCCTTCTCGTCGATCTTCCCGGCCGAATACGCCGACAAGCTGCTCAAGGAAGGCAAGACCGCCGAGCTCAATAGCAAGCCGATCGGCACCGGCCCGTTCATCTTCATCCGCTATGCCAAGGACGCCCAGGTGCGGTTCAAGGCCAACCCGGACTATTTCCGTGGCAAGCCACCGGCTGAAGCACTGATCCTGGCGATCACCACCGACAACAACGTACGGCTGCAGAAGCTCAAGGCCAACGAGTGCCAGGTCGCCCTGTATCCCAAGCCCGACGACATTCCCAGCATCAAGGCCGACCCGAACCTGCAGGTACATGAACTGGCGGCCATGACCACCGGCTACATCGCCATGAACACCACCCGCAAGTACATGAGCGACGTGCGGGTCCGCAAGGCGATCGATATCGCCTTCGACAAGGAAGCCTACGTCAACAGCCTGTATGGACCGGGCAACGCCCTGGTCGGCACCGGCCCGTACCCACCGACCCTGCTGGGCTTCAACACCAGCCTGAAGAACCCGCCCCGCGACCTGGACAAGGCCCGCGCCCTGCTCAAGGAAGCCGGGGTGCCCGAAGGCACCGTGATCACCCTGTTCACCCGCAACGGCGGCGGCCCGACCAACCCCAACCCGCTGCTGGGCGCACAGATGATGCAGGCCGACCTGGCCAAGATCGGCCTCAAGCTGGATATCCGCGTGATGGAATGGGGCGAAATGCTCAAGCGCGCGAAGAACGGCGAGCACGACATGGTGTCCGCTGGCTGGGCCGGGGATAACGGTGACCCGGACAACTTCCTGACCCCGAACCTGAGTTGTGACGCGGCGAAAAACGGCGAAAACTACGCCCGCTGGTGCAACAAGACCTTCCAGGACCTGATCGACCAGGCCCGCGCCGAGGCTGAACCTGCCAAGCGTGCCGAACTCTATGAAAAGGCCCTGCTGGTCTTTGAGCAGGATCAACCCTGGATTCCCATGGCCTATCCGAAAATGTTCACCGCCATGCGCAAGAACGTCGAGGGGTATCACCAGAGCCCCCTGACCACCAACAACTTCGCTACCACCCAGGTGAAGTAATAAGAAACGCCCACCGCTCCCGACCCGGGAGCGGCGGACACGCCTAACCGGCTGATTGAGGTACTTCAGAAGATGTTTAGTTTTATTGCCCGCCGTGTGGGGTTGTTGATTCCCACATTCTTCGGCATCACCTTGTTGACCTTCGCCTTGATCCGCATGATTCCCGGCGATCCCGTGGAAGTCATGATGGGCGAGCGCCGGGTCGACCCCGAGATGCATGCCCAGGCAATGGAACGCCTTGGATTGAACAAACCGCTGTATGCCCAGTACCTGGACTACATCGGCAAGCTTGCCCATGGCGATCTGGGCGAGTCCCTGCGCACCCGCACCAGCGTTTGGAGCGAGTTTTCCTCGCTGTTCCCCGCGACCCTGGAACTGGCCATGGCCGCCCTGCTCTTCGCCGGCGTCATCGGCCTGCTGGCCGGGGTGATCGCCGCCCTCAGGCGCGGCTCGCTGTTCGACCACGGGGTGATGGGGATTTCCCTCGCCGGCTACTCGATGCCGATCTTCTGGTGGGGCCTGATCCTGATCATGTTCTTCTCGGTGAGCCTGGGCTGGACCCCGGTTTCCGGACGTATCGACCTGCTCTACGACATCGAGCCCAAGACCGGCTTCATGCTGATCGATACCTTGCTGGCCGGCGACACCGGCGCCTTCGTCGATGCCCTGGAACACCTGATCCTGCCCGCCATCGTGCTGGGCACCATTCCCTTGGCGGTGATCGCGCGGATGACCCGCTCCTCGATGCTCGAAGTGCTGCGTGAGGACTACATCCGTACCGCCAAGGCCAAGGGTCTGTCGCCCAACCGGGTGGTCTTCGTCCACGGCCTGCGCAACGCGCTGATCCCGGTACTGACCGTGGTCGGCCTGCAAGTCGGCACCCTGCTGGCCGGCGCGGTCCTGACCGAAACCATCTTTTCCTGGCCCGGCATCGGTAAATGGCTGATCGAAGCCATCGGCGCCCGGGACTATCCCGTGGTGCAGAACGGCATCCTGTTGATCGCCTGCCTGGTGATCATGGTCAACTTCGTGGTGGACATCCTCTACGGCTTTGCCAACCCACGCATCCGTCATCAGCGCTGAGGCCAAGACTCATGAGCACTCCAACTTCCTCGGTAGCAGTCGATCAAAGCCTGCTTTACCCGTCCGTCTACAAAGAATTCTGGCAGCACTTCTCCCGCAACAAGGGCGCCGTGGCCGGCTTGCTGTTCATGCTGCTGGTGGTGTTCTGCGCACTGTTCGCCCCCTGGGTAGCCCCGCATAACCCCAGCGAGCAGTACCGCGACTTCCTGCTGACCCCACCCGCCTGGCTCGAAGGCGGGCAGATGCAGTTCCTGCTGGGTACCGACGAACTGGGCCGCGACCTGCTCTCGCGCCTGATCCAGGGTTCGCGCCTGTCGCTGCTGATCGGCCTGTCGTCGGTGGTGATGTCGCTGATCCCGGGGATCCTGCTGGGCCTGTTCGCCGGCTTCTTCCCGCGCTTGCTGGGCCCGAGCATCATGCGCCTGATGGACATCATGCTGGCCCTGCCTTCGCTGCTGCTGGCCGTGGCCATCGTCGCCATCCTCGGCCCAGGCCTGATCAACACCGTGATCGCCATCGCCGTGGTCTCGCTGCCGTCCTACGTGCGCCTGACCCGAGCCGCCGTCATGGGCGAGCTCAACCGCGACTACGTGACCGCCGCACGCCTGGCCGGTGCCGGCCTGCCGCGCCTGATGTTCATCACCGTGCTGCCCAACTGCATGGCGCCGCTGATCGTCCAGGCCACCCTGAGCTTCTCCTCGGCGATCCTCGACGCCGCCGCCCTGGGCTTCCTCGGCCTCGGCGTCCAGCCGCCTACCCCCGAGTGGGGCACCATGCTGGCCTCGGCCCGCGACTACATCGAACGCGCCTGGTGGGTAGTGAGCCTGCCTGGCCTGACCATTTTGCTCAGCGTGCTGGCAATCAACCTGATGGGCGACGGCCTGCGCGATGCGCTGGATCCGAAGCTCAAGAATGCCGCCTGAGGAGATTCCCATGTCACTGTTAGAAATCAAGAATCTCAATGTCCGTTTCGGCGACGCCAAGGCAGTTCCCGTGGTGGACGGCCTGGACCTCAAGGTCGACAAGGGCGAAGTACTGGCCATCGTCGGCGAGTCCGGCTCCGGCAAATCGGTGACCATGATGGCCCTGATGGGCCTGATCGAGCATCCCGGCATCGTCACCGCCGACGCCCTGACCTTCGACGGCAAGGACATGCTCAAGCTCAGCGCCCGCCAGCGCCGGCAGATCGTCGGCAAGGACCTGGCCATGGTCTTCCAGGACCCGATGACCGCGCTGAACCCCAGCTACACCGTGGGTTTCCAGATCGAGGAAGTGCTGCGCCTGCACCTGAAGATGTCCGGCAAGGCCGCCCGCAAGCGCGCCATCGAACTGCTGGAGAAGGTCGAGATCCCCGGCGCCGCCAGCCGCATGGACGCCTACCCGCACCAGCTGTCCGGTGGCATGAGCCAACGCGTGGCGATCGCCATGGCCATCGCCGGCGAACCCAAGCTGCTGATCGCCGACGAACCGACCACCGCCCTGGACGTGACCATCCAGGCACAGATCATGGACCTGCTGCTGAGCTTGCAGAAAGAGCAGAACATGGGCCTGGTGCTGATCACCCACGACCTGGCCGTGGTGGCCGAGACCGCCCAGCGCGTCTGCGTGATGTACGCCGGCCAGGCCGTGGAAGTAGGCAAGGTGCCGGAGCTGTTCGACATCCCCGCACACCCCTACAGCGAAGCCCTGCTGGCGGCGATTCCCGAGCACAGCCTCGGTGCCTCGCGGCTCTCCACCCTGCCGGGCATCGTTCCCGGTCGTTATGACCGACCCCAGGGCTGCCTGCTGTCGCCACGCTGCCCCTACGTCCAGGAAAACTGCCGCCAGCAACGCCCCGGCCTCGATCCGCAAGCCGCCAGCCTGGTGCGCTGCTTCTACCCGCTCAACCAGGAGGTGGCGTGATGGCCGTCGTTCTAACCGCCCGCGACCTGACCCGTCACTACGAAGTGTCCCGGGGCCTGTTCAAGGGCCACGCCACCGTCCGCGCGCTCAATGGCGTGTCCTTCGAACTGGAGGCCGGCAAGACCCTGGCCGTGGTGGGCGAATCCGGGTGTGGCAAGTCCACCCTGGCCCGGGCCCTGACCCTGATCGAAGAGCCATCCTCGGGCTCGCTGCAGATCGCCGGCCATGAGGTCAAGGGCGCCACCAAGGAGCAGCGCAAGCAACTGCGCCGCGACGTGCAGATGGTGTTCCAGAGCCCCTATGCCTCGCTCAACCCACGGCAGAAGATCGGTGACCAGCTGGCCGAGCCGCTGCTGATCAACACCAAGCTGTCGGCCACCGAGCGCCGCGAGAAAGTCCAGGCGATGATGAAGCAGGTGGGCCTGCGCCCCGAGCATTACCAGCGCTATCCACACATGTTCTCCGGCGGCCAGCGCCAGCGCATCGCCCTGGCCCGGGCGATGATGCTGCAACCCAAGGTACTGGTGGCGGACGAACCGACCTCGGCCCTGGACGTGTCGATCCAGGCCCAGGTGCTGAACCTGTTCATGGACCTGCAGCAGGAATTCAACACCGCCTACGTCTTCATCTCGCACAACCTGGCGGTGGTGCGCCACGTCGCCGACCAGGTACTGGTGATGTACCTGGGCAGGCCGGTGGAAATGGGGCCCAAGGAGGACATCTACAACCGTCCCCTGCACCCTTACACCCAGGCCCTGCTCTCGGCGACCCCGGCCATCCACCCGGACCCGGACAAACCGAAGATCAAGATCGCCGGCGAACTGCCCAACCCGCTGAACCCGCCGCCCGGCTGCGCCTTCCACAAGCGCTGCCCGTACGCCACCGAGCGTTGCAGCACTGAAGAGCCGGCCCTGCGCCAGCTCGACACACGCCAAGTGGCTTGCCACTACGCCGAGCAGTTCTTGTAGACGAGCATGAAAAAGGCGCCTGCGGGACCACCGCAGACGCCTTGACCTTGTTGCACCGGCCCCTTGCGACGGATTGCGCATCGATCCGCCGCGAGGGGTTTTTTTCACCCCTGATCGGGCTCCCCGCCATCGTCGGTGGTCTGGTCGTCATCCCCCGAACTGCCGCCCTGCCCCTCATCCCCCGGCTCCGACTCGGACTTGGCCAGCATCTGCACCGGCGTGCTCTGCTCCGACGAGTAACCCGGCTCCTTGACCTGCAACAGGTTGTGGGCCCAGGCCCCGGAGGTTCCCAGGCTCAGCAGCACCAGCACCTTGATCAGCAGCACCACGCGTTGAAAAATTCTCATAGCCGATTCCATCCCTTCATAGGTGAATCATCGATGGCTGCAAACCCTGACGTGCAGCGGCCACAGCACCACCTGAAACCTAGTCGCGATACCCGAGACTTTCCAGATAGCCAGCTATCGATCCCCATGCCAGGAGCCCCCGTCCGACTAACGGGCGTGCCACCCTGGGCTTGCCAACAGGCACAAAAAAGCCCCGCAGCCTGCACTGCGGGGCTTGGGATGTTGCCGGCGAACTTAGTGGTGTTCGCGGGTCGCGCGGAATTTCACGTCCGGCCAGCGCTCTTCCATCAACGCCAGGTTGACCCGGGTCGGCGCCAGGTAGGTCAGGTGACCGCCGCCGTCCAGTGCCAGGTTCTCCACCGCCTTGTTGGAAAACTCCTCCAGCTTCTTCTTGTCGTCGCAGCTGATCCAGCGCGCGGACCACACGGTGATCGGCTCGTAGGCGCATTCGACCTTGTATTCTTCCTTCAGGCGGCTGGCCACCACATCGAACTGCAGCACACCGACGGCGCCGAGGATGATGTCGTTGCTGCGCTCGGGGAAGAACACCTGGGTCGCGCCCTCTTCGGCCAGCTGTTGCAGGCCCTGGCGCAGTTGCTTGGACTTCAGCGGGTCCTTGAGGCGCACGCGACGGAACAGTTCCGGGGCGAAGTGCGGGATACCGGTGAAGCCCAGGGCCTCGCCTTCGGTGAAGGTGTCGCCGATCTGGATGGTGCCGTGGTTGTGCAGGCCGATGATGTCGCCGGCATAGGCTTCTTCCAGTTGCTCACGCTCGGAGGAGAAGAAGGTCAGGGCGTCGCCGATGCGCACGTCCTTGCCGGTGCGCACGTGGCGCATCTTCATGCCCTTCTCGTACTTGCCCGAGCAGATGCGCATGAAGGCGATGCGGTCGCGGTGCTTGGGGTCCATGTTCGCCTGGATCTTGAACACGAAGCCCGAGAACTTCTCTTCCTGGGGCGCCACGCTGCGCTCGTTGGCCGCCCGTGGCAGCGGCAGCGGCGCCCAGTCGACCACGGCGTCGAGCACGTGGTCGACACCGAAGTTGCCCAGGGCGGTGCCGAAGAACACCGGAGTCAGGTGGCCGTCGAGGAACTCCTGCTGGTCGAACTCATGGCAGGCGCCCTGCACCAGCTCCAGCTGCTCGAGGAAACGCTCGTACTCGTCGCCCAGGTGGGCACGGGCTTCGGCGGAGTCGAGCTTCTCGATGATCTTGGTCTCGGTACGCTCGTGGCCATGGCCCGGGGTGTAGACGATGATGTAGTCACCCGCCAGGTGGTACACGCCCTTGAAATCGCGGTAGCAACCGATCGGCCAGGTGATCGGCGCGGCCTTGATCTTAAGTACCGCCTCGATTTCGTCCAGCAGCTCGATCGGGTCGCGGATGTCGCGGTCCAGCTTGTTGATGAAGCTGACGATCGGCGTATCCCGCAGGCGGCAGACGTCCATCAGGGCGATGGTCCGCGGCTCTACACCCTTACCACCGTCGAGCACCATCAGCGCCGAGTCCACCGCGGTCAGGGTGCGGTAGGTATCTTCCGAGAAGTCTTCGTGGCCGGGGGTGTCGAGCAGGTTGATCATGTGCTCGCGATAGGGGAACTGCATCACCGAGGTGGTGATGGAGATACCGCGCTGCTTCTCCATCTCCATCCAGTCGGAGGTGGCATGGCGGTCGGACTTACGCGACTTGACGGTACCCGCCACCGCAATGGCCTTGCCCATCAGCAACAGCTTCTCGGTGATGGTGGTCTTACCGGCATCCGGGTGGGAAATGATGGCGAAGGTGCGGCGTTTCGCGACTTCGGCGGCCTGTTGGGTCATGGGAAATCGCCTGGCGGTGATCAAAAAAGGGCGGCGAGTATAGCGCAAAGCTGCCTTCCCGGACCACCGTCCGGCCCCGCCATCCCCCTGTAGCCGCTGTCGGGCGCCAGCGACGGCCGCGACCGGGCGCGCAGCATCCGCAACCCGGCCATCGCCCTAGAACCCGTTGGATTCCCCGCCTCGATCACCACCTCGCGCCACGAGGTCGCGGCCACAAGGGTGGCCAAACGCCGCCGACTATGGAACCTTTTAAAAGGTGGAGACGTCCATTTCCCTGCCAGGCGCTCATCAGATGCCTGGAATTTCAGCAAGTTAGCTTGACGAAGCTGCGCTCATGGTTCGTTCACCGCCGCCCTGCCGGCACTCGACGAACTGCTTTTCGCGGGGACTTTCCCGGCAGTCGGCCACGGCCCTGCCACAGGGGAAAGCGCCCGCCGACCGATAAGAAAAAAGGAGTCCGCCCGTGGCTATTCGCTATGGCAAAGGGCTGATAGGAGGGGCTGCGGTCATTGCCCTCCTGGCCCTGCTGGTCCACTGGATCGGCATCAAGACGATCGAACACTACCGCGACGATCTACTGTTCTACCTGCAAGCTCATCTGTTCCTGGTCCTGGCGTCCATGTGCGCCGCCCTGCTGGTCGGCATTCCCGCCGGCATCCTCCTCAGCCGCCCCGCCATGGCCAGGCGCGCCGAACGCTTCATGCAAGTGTTCAACATCGGTAACACCATTCCTCCCCTAGCCGTCCTGGCCATTGCCCTCGGGGTCCTCGGCATCGGCAGCGGGCCGGCGATCTTCGCCCTGTTCCTGGCCTCCCTGCTGCCCATCGTGCGCAATACCTATGAAGGCCTGAAGAACGTCCAGGGCTCGCTCAAGGAAGCCGCCACCGGCATCGGCATGACCCCGCGCCAGGTGCTGTGGAAAGTCGAATTGCCCAATGCCGTGCCGATCATCGTCGGCGGCGTGCGGGTGGCCCTGGCGATCAACGTCGGCACCGCGCCCCTGGCCTTCCTGATCGGCGCCAACAGCCTGGGCAGCCTGATCTTCCCCGGCATCGCCCTGAACAATCAGCCGCAACTGCTGCTCGGCGCCGCCTGCACCGCCCTGCTGGCGCTGCTTCTGGACGGCCTGGTGACCCTGGCCAGCCGCCTCTGGCTGGAACGTGGCCTGCGCCCGTCCTAAGCCCGTCAGAGACAAGGAACCGACATGAAGAAATTGAGCCTGATACTCGGCTGCGTCCTGCTTTTCAGCGCACTGGCCCACGCCGCGGAAAAACCGCTGATCCGCATCGGCGCCCGGGTCTTCACCGAGCAGACCCTGTTGGCGGAAATCACCTCCCAGTACCTGCGCAGCAAGGGCTACGACACCCGGGTCACCGGCGGCCTGGGCAGCAACCTGGCGCGCAGTGCCCAGGAAAGCGGCCAACTGGACCTGATCTGGGAATACACCGGGGTGTCGCTGGTGGCCTACAACCACATCGACGAGAAGCTCGACAAGCAGCAGTCCTACGCCCGGGTGAAAGAACTCGACGCGAAAAAAGGCCTGGTCTGGTTGTCGCCGTCCAAGTTCAGCAACACCTATGCCCTGGCGCTGCCGGAAAACGTGGCCAAGGAACATCCACGGATCAACAGCATCAGCGACCTGACCCGGGCCCTGGACGAAAATACCCGGGAAAACCGCCTGGTGGCCCTGGACACCGAGTTCGCCAACCGTTCCGACGGCATGGCCGGGATGGTCAAGCTGTATGACATGGCCCTGACCCGCAAGAACACTCGGCAGATGGACGCCGGCCTGGTCTATACCGCCCTGCGCAATGGCCAGGTGTTTGCCGGCCTGGTCTACACCACCGACGGACGCCTCAGCGCCTTCAAGCTCAAATTGCTGGAAGACGACAAGCACTACTTCCCGGACTACACCGCCGCTCCCGTGGTGCGCCAGGCCTACCTCGACGCTCACCCGCAACTGGCCGCCGAACTCGAGCCGCTGGCGGCGCTGTTCGACGACGAAACCATGCGCCAGCTGAACGCGCGGGTCGACGTCGACCATGAAAGCCCCTCCGCCGTGGCCGCAGATTTCCTGCGCCAGCACCCGATCAACTAAAGAGGAGAAGACATGGAATTCTTGAACGCCTTTTCCCATCTCGATTGGGCCCAGGTCCTGCACCTGACCTGGCAGCACATCACCCTGGTGGGCATCGCCGTCACCCTGGCCATCGTCTTTGGCGTGCCCCTGGGCGTGCTGATGACCCGCTTCCCCAGCCTCGCCGGGCCATTGCAGGCCAGCGCCACGGTGTTGCTGACCATCCCCTCCATCGCCCTGTTCGGCCTGCTGCTGCCGTTCTACTCCAAGTTCGGCCAGGGCCTGGGGCCGCTGCCGGCGATCACCGCCGTGTTCCTTTATTCCCTGTTGCCGATCATGCGCAACACCTACCTGGCGCTGACCGGCGTCGAACCGGGCATCCGCGAGGCCGCCCGGGGCATCGGCATGACCTTCGGCCAGCGCCTGCGCATGGTCGAGCTGCCGATCGCGGTGCCGGTGATCCTCGCCGGAGTACGCACCGCGGTGGTGATGAACATCGGCGTCATGACCATCGCCGCCACCATCGGCGCCGGCGGCCTGGGGGTGCTGATCCTGGCCTCCATCAGCCGCAGCGACATGTCGATGCTGATCGTCGGCGCCGTGCTGGTCAGCCTGCTGGCCATCTTTGCCGACCTGCTTCTGCAATGGCTGCAACGTTCGCTGACGCCAAAAGGACTGAGCCCAATAGGAGCCCTGAAATGATCGAACTACAGAACCTGAGCAAGACCTTTCGCAGCAACGGCAAGGATGTCAAAGCCGTCGACTCGGTCAGCCTGACCGTCAACGAAGGCGAGATCTGCGTATTCCTCGGCCCCTCCGGCTGCGGCAAGAGCACCACGCTGAAGATGATCAACCGCCTGATCATGCCCACCTCGGGCAAGGTGCTGATCAACGGCGAGGACACCACCGGCCTGGACGAAGTGACCCTGCGCCGCAACATCGGCTACGTGATCCAGCAGATCGGCCTGTTTCCCAACATGACCATCGAGGAAAACATCACCGTGGTGCCGCGCCTGCTGGGCTGGGACAAGCAGAAGTGCCACGACCGCGCCCGCGAGCTGATGAGCATGATCAAGCTCGAACCCAAGCACTACCTGCATCGCTACCCGCGCGAGCTGTCCGGCGGCCAGCAACAGCGGATCGGGGTGATCCGCGCCCTGGCCGCCGAGGCCCCGCTGCTGCTGATGGACGAACCCTTCGGCGCGGTGGACCCGATCAACCGCGAGATGATCCAGAACGAGTTCTTCGAGATGCAGCGGGCGCTGAACAAGACCGTGATCATGGTCAGCCACGACATCGACGAGGCCATCAAGCTGGGAGACAAGATCGCCATCTTCCGCGCCGGCAAACTGCTGCAGATCGACCACCCGGACACCCTGCTGGCCCATCCGGCGGACGATTTCGTCAGCAACTTCGTCGGCCAGGACAGCACCCTCAAGCGCCTGCTGCTGGTCAAGGCCGAGGACGCGGCCGACAACGCGCCGTCGGTGAGCCCGGACACCCCGGTGGCCGAGGCCCTGGAACTGATGGACGAGCACGACCGGCGCTACGTGGTGGTGACCTGCACCGAGAACAAAGCCTTGGGTTATGTACGGCGCCGCGACCTGCACCGCCAGGGCGGCACCTGCGGCCAGTTCCTGCGCCAGTTCAACGCCACCGCCGCCTACGACGAGCACCTGCGCATCCTGCTGTCGCGCATGTACGAGTTCAACCGCTCGTGGCTGCCGGTGCTGGACGCCGAAAGGGTGTTCCTCGGCGAGGTGACCCAGGAGTCCATCGCCGCCTATCTCAGCTCGGGACGCTCCCGTGGGATGAAGACCAACATCGTCTCCCCGGCCGAGGCCGTGAGTGCCTGATCAATAAATAATCAAAAGCCAACCCGTGGCGAGCAAGCACGCTTGCTCGCCAGCGTTTTTTTACCCACCCGGGCGGCGAAAAGAAATATCAACAGCCGCCCCGGCAAAAGCTCCCCGCCGGAACCTGACGCAACAGGCAAAATCCCCCTCTGGCCACCCTCTCGCCGCTAACGTCGCCGATGTTGGCGACTTCGGCAGTTCACCACCACTTGGCGCGCAAAAGCCGCGAACGTGCAGGTATTTTTAACACTCGGAAATTCTTCGGGAACATCTGCCGGTCATCTGTGTCGGCTACAAAAGGACATGCCGATAACGCACGTCAGACAAGTGCAAAAACGCGACATTTTTTGTTGATCTCAGCCCCCTCACCGCCTAAAGTTCGCGCCGAACGTCCATGCTGGAAACGATCCATCCGGCTCAAGTACTGACGACGAGACAGCAAGGCCAAGGGCAGATTTCCCATGGCCTTTTTGCTTTCGGCGACATGCCTTGGGAAGTAGGCGAACCAAAGTGGGGATACGGAGGACGTTCACAAGGCGGTGTCGACCCTGGCATTGCCTGCCACCCATTGATTACCAACGTTTGCCATCAGGAGCTTCCACGCATGTCGATTAACGTCGAAGACTATTTCGCGCGCGAAACCTTTCAGAAAATGAAGGCGTTCGCCGACCAGAAAGAAACCCCGTTCGTGATGATCGATACCCAGATGATCGCCCAGGCCTACGACGACCTGCGCGCCGGGTTCGAATTCGCCAAGGTCTACTACGCGGTCAAGGCCAACCCGGCCGTGGAAATCATCGACCTGCTGCACGAAAAAGGCTCGAGCTTCGACATCGCCTCGATCTACGAGCTGGACAAGGTGCTGGGGCGCGGCGTCAACCCGGCCAACATCAGCTACGGCAACACCATCAAGAAGTCCAAGGACATCCGCTACTTCTACGAGAAGGGCGTGCGCCTGTATGCCACCGACTCCGAAGCCGACCTGCGCAATATCGCCAAGGCCGCCCCGGGTTCCAAGGTCTACGTGCGCATCCTCACCGAAGGCTCCACCACCGCCGACTGGCCGCTGTCGCGCAAGTTCGGCTGCCAGACCGACATGGCCATGGACCTCTTGATCCTGGCCCGCGACCTGGGCCTGGTGCCTTACGGCGTGTCGTTCCACGTCGGCTCCCAGCAGCGCGACATCAGCGTCTGGGACGCCGCCATCGCCAAGGTCAAGGTGATCTTCGAGCGCCTCAAAGAAGAAGACGGCATCGAACTGAAGCTCATCAACATGGGCGGTGGCTTCCCGGCCAACTACATCACCCGCACCAACAGCCTGGAAACCTACGCCGAGGAAATCATCCGTTTCCTCAAGGAAGACTTCGGCGATGACCTGCCGGAAATCATCCTCGAGCCGGGCCGTTCGCTGATCGCCAACGCCGGCATCCTGGTCAGCGAGGTGGTGCTGGTGGCACGCAAGTCGCGCACCGCCGTGGAGCGCTGGGTATACACCGACGTGGGCAAGTTCTCCGGCCTGATCGAAACCATGGACGAGTCCATCAAGTTCCCGATCTGGACCGAGAAGAAAGGCGAAGTGGAAGAAGTGGTGATTGCCGGCCCAACCTGCGACAGCGCCGACATCATGTACGAGAACTACAAGTACGGCCTGCCGCTGAACCTGGCCATCGGCGACCGCCTGTACTGGCTGTCCACCGGCGCCTACACCACCAGCTATAGCGCCGTGGAGTTCAACGGCTTCCCACCGCTGAAGTCGTATTACGTATAAAGGCAGCGGCAAGCGGTTAGCTTCAAGCTGCAAGTAAAAAGCCCATGAGCAGTCATGGGCTTTTTAATGGCGCTGCGCTTACCGATCTTCCCTGACATGCCAGATACGCAGGATGAACAAGGTCATGCCTTGAATCTCGTAACGCATCTCATAGCGCCCCACCAGCAGACGTCGCACATCCCGGGGCAGGAACTCTTCCAACTGCTCTCCCAATCGAGGGTTATTTAGAAGAGTCTCAGGGGCCTGTACCAGGGATTGGACAGTCAGGGCGGCAGCGGAGCGATTGACCTGGGCAAGAAACTCGAAAAGACGGGCCAGGTCGGAAAGCGCCTTGCTCGTCCAATCCAGCTGTCTCATTTCGGCAGTGGCAGAGGACTGTCGCCCGACAAGCTCTGCGCCCAGGCCTGCACAGCCTGGTGATCGATAACCCTACCGGCATCCACATCAGCCAGGGCCTCAAGAGTCAGGCGCCGACGCTCCTCCTCCTGGTCCACCCAGGCAACCAGCGCCTGCTTGACGATCCAAGCACGCGAACGCTCCAGGCGCGAGGCCAACTGGTCAACCTTGTTGGCCAGATCCAAAGGAATATGTGCAGTCAGCACTTTTGTCGCGGGCATGAGGCAAGACCTGCATCAGAATGATTGAAAGCGATTAGCTTTGAATCATAGTGATTTATATCAAGGCAGCAAGCCGCTCGGCATCCCGCTCATCCCCCAGTTGCGCCGCACGCTGGTGATAGGCCAGGGCCAACTGGCGGATCTCGGGATGGCGGGCCTCGAGCAAGGCAGCACGGGCAACCCGGAGGAAATTCAGGTTGCCGCCGACCAGGGCCCGCTGCAGCCAGTCCAGGGCTTCGTCGATGCGCCCGGCATCGGCGAGGATCGCCCCATGGCTGAACTGCCCGCGAAAGTCACCGCCCTCGGCCGAGCGACGATACCAATCCCGGGCCGCCTGGGGGTCGGCCGGGCAAACCAGCCCCTCTTCCAGGTAACGCCCCAGCAGGTTCATCGACTTGGCATGGCCCAGTTGCGCGGCGCGCTGGTAGCAGGCCAGGGCCTGGGCATGGTTCTGCTCCACGCCACGGCCGGTGGCCAGCAGGTTGGCGTAGTTGTACAGGCCCCAGTCCAGGCCGGCAGCCGCGGCCTGGCGGTAATGCTCGGCAGCGACGGCTGGGTCCGCCGGGCAGCCCCAGCCGTGTTCATGACAACGGCCGAGCATGTTGCGCGCCATCAGGTGCCCGCGCTGGGCGGCGATGCCGAACCAGCGCAGGGCCAGGGCCTGGTCCTGCTCGATGCCGCGACCATCGAGCAGGATCTGCCCCAGCAGCGCCTGGGCGTCCACCAGGCCTTCGCCGGCGGCCAGCAGGATCGCCTGGGCGGCGCGGCCCGGGCTCTCTTCGAGCATGGCGCTCAGTTGCCCGCCATCGAGGCTTTCCTCGCGGCGCAGTCGAAAAGCCATGGCCTAGACCTCGACCCAGCGGCGCAGCAGGTTGTGATAGGTCCCGGTCAGGCGGATCAGCGAAGGATGTTCGGGCATGTCCCGGGTCAGCTCCTGGATCGCCCCGTCCATCTCGAACAACAGCGCCCGCTGGCTGTCTTCGCGCACCAGGCTCTGGGTCCAGAAGAACGAAGCGTAGCGGGCACCACGGGTCACCGGATTGACCTTGTGCAGGCTGGTGCCCGGGTACAGCACCAGGTCGCCAGCCGGCAGCTTGATCCGCTGCACGCCGTAGGTGTCCTGGATCTCCAGTTCACCGCCGTCGTAGTCCTCGGGGTCGCTGAAGAACAGGGTCGAGGACAGGTCGGTGCGCACCCGCTCGGCGCTGCCCTTGGGCTGGCGCACGGCATTGTCGATATGGAAGTCGAAACTGCCACCTGCGGTGTAGCAGTTGAACAGTGGCGGGAAAACCTTGTGCGGCAAGGCGGCGGACATGAACAGCGGGTTCTGCCAGAGGCGTTCGAGCATCGCCTCGCCGATCTCCCGGGCCAGCGGATGGCCCTCGGGCAGTTGCAGGTTGTGCTTGGCCTTGGCCGACTGGTAGCCGGCGGTGATCTTGCCGTCCGCCCAGTCCGCCTGCTCCAGGGCTTGGCGGATGCGCCCTACTTCATCACGGGTGAACACGCCGGGGATGTGCAGCAACATGGCCAGGTACCTGGAAGCCGAAAGTGCGGCAATGGTATTGATTCTTATTGACTGTGTAAAACGCCCGGGACGGATGGGAATGCAAAAACCGTAAAGATAAATTGTAAAGAATGTAAATTCAGTGCGAATAGCAATATTTCGCAATTGATAACGAATGCTCGCATCCCCTATATTCCGCGACCTCAAAACCTCGGGGAGGGGACAAGACATGACACGCCAACAACCATTATCCGCTGTCAGTTCGCCACGTTTGCTGGCATCGGCCATCGGCGTCGCCATCACCGCCGGCTCTGCCGCGCACATGGTCCAGGCCGCCGAGGACACCGGCAAGAAAGCCTCGGGAGCGATTGCCCTGGAAGCCACCAGCATCACCGGTGAAGCCCAGGATGCGACGTCCTACAAGGTCGACAGCTCCTCCTCGAAGAAGTACACGGCACCGCTGGTCAACACCCCGCGCTCGGTAACTGTAGTACCGCAGCAAGTCCTCAAGGACACGGCGGCGACCTCGCTGCAAGACGCACTGCGCACCGTTCCAGGTATCACCTTCGGCGCTGGTGAAGGTGGCAACCCACAAGGTGACCGCCCCTTCATTCGTGGTTTCGATGCACAAAGCGACACCTACCTGGATGGCGTACGCGATACCGGCGCTCAAAGCCGGGAAGTCTTCGCCGTGGAAAATATCGAGGTCAGCAAAGGCCCGAACTCGGCCATGGGTGGTCGTGGCGCAGCAGGGGGCAGCATCAACCTGGTCAGCAAGAAAGCTCACCTGGGCAACTCCCTCGACGGTGGTTTCACCTGGGGCTCCGACCAGACTCAACGCTACACCCTGGACGGCAACTATCAGTTCAGTGACACCGTTGCGGGCCGCCTGAACCTGATGAGCCATGAAAGCAATGTCGCTGGACGGGACAAGGTCAACTACGACCGTTGGGGCGTCGCGCCGTCCCTGGCCTTCGGCCTGGGTACCGACACCCGGGTATTCCTCGACTACTACCATCTGGAAAGCGACGACCTGCCGGATTCGGGCATTCCCTACGGCTACTCCATGGGCACGGCCCACACCGCCGCGCATCCGGACAAACCAGTCAACGGTGGCGATAGCAGCAACTTCTACGGCCTGACCGATCGCGACTTCCGCAAGTCCCGGGTGGACACGGCGACCTTTGCCTTCGAGCACGACCTGAACGACTCGTTGACCCTCAAGAACACCTTCCGCCACGGCACCAGCATGCAGGACTACATCCTGACCCAGCCGGACGATAGCCAGGGCAACGTACGCAGCGGCACGGTATGGCGCCGGGCCAACACCCGGGTCTCGAATACCGAGACCACCACCAACCAGACCGATCTCTATGGTGAGTTCGTCCTGGGTGGCTTCAAGAACAACTTCTCCACCGGTATCGAACTGTCCGACGAGTCCTCGAAGAAGAGCGGCTACAACGTTTCCAATAACTCGAGTATCAAGTGCAACGTGCCGCAGCCATCGGGCGTCTGTACCTCGCTGTCGAATCCGACGCCGGACGACATCTACGCCGGCACTATCAGTCGTAACTACGCGGGTACCGATACCGAGGGCACCACTCGTGCCATCTACTTCGCAGATACCCTGGAGCTGACCCCGCAGTGGCTGGTCAACATGGGCCTGCGCTACGACCATTTCGAAACCCAAGCCAAGACCAAGAACGGCGCTCGTACCACCACCTTCAAGGCTGAGGACACCAGTGAGTTCGTGACCGGCCAGCTGGGGTTGATCTGGAAGCCCCAGGACAACGGTAGCGTCTACATTTCCTATGCCACTTCTGCAACACCGGTGGGCAGCACCTTGGATAACGGGGCTGAAACCAACCCCTTCGCGACCACCTCCGGGACGCCGACCAGCATCGTCAGCGACATGAAGCCCGAGGAAACCACCAACTACGAAATCGGTACCAAATGGGATCTGTTCAGCGAGCGGCTATCGCTGACCGGAGCGATCTTCCGCACCGAGAAAGAAAACACCCGAGTCTTGAGTAGCAACTACACCTACGAAAACGCCGGCAAGACCCGCGTCGACGGCCTCGAGCTGACAGCCAGCGGAAAGTTGACCGACAAATGGCAAGTGTTCGCCGGCTACAGCTATCTGGACAGCACCATCGTCGATCCAGGTGCCGCTGGTGATCGCAGCGGCAAGATCACTAACCTGAACAACCCGGCCAAAGGCAACGAGCTGCCCAACACGCCGAAGAACAGCTTCAGCCTCTGGACCACCTACAACCTGACCCAGAAGCTGACCATCGGTGGTGGTGCCTTCTACGTCGACAAGGTCTGGGGTGATAACAACAACACTCTGTATGTACCGTCCTACACCCGCTACGACGCCATGGCCAGCTACAAGCTGACCAAGAACGTCGACCTGCAACTGAACGTGCAGAACCTGACGGACAAGACCTACTACGACAAGGCCTACGCGGCGCACTTCGCCAACCAGGCCCCAGGCCGTACCGCCCTGATGAGTGCCAACTTCCACTTCTGATCGGTAACGACACCCTGTGGCCCCGGCCACAGGTGCCCAAGCCCCATGCACCCGCTGCCTGGGGCTTTTGCATGTAAAGAAGAATGCTTCTCGCTCACACACGGCATAATGCGCGCCGTGTTTCACCTCTTCGGACGAACAAGGCGGTCGATGTGTTGAAGAAAACCCTGTTCCAGCTGCACTGGTTCTTCGGCATCAGCGCCGGGCTGGTCCTGGCCTTGATGGGCATCACCGGGGCCACGGTATCGTTCGAGGATGAGATCCTGCGGGCGCTCAACCCCTCGGTGCTGCAGGTCGACAAGCTGCCCGCCGGCACCCTGCCGCCGGCCGAGCTGGTGGCCAAGCTCCAGGCGGCCGAGGGCAAGGACGTGTCCATGCTCTGGGTCGAGACCGACAGCGGCAATGCCGCGCGGGTGTTCTACACCCCGCCGCCCGGGGAACGTCGTGGGCAGATGCGCTACTTCGACCCCTACACCGGGCAGTTCACCGGCGAGGCCGTGGGCCAGGGCTTCTTCGGCTTCATGCTGCAACTGCACCGGTTCCTGGCCATGGGCGACAGCGGCCGGCAGATCACCGGCGCCTGCACCCTGATCCTGATCTTCTTCTGCCTGTCCGGGTTGTACCTGCGCTGGCCGCGCCAGGTCGCCAGCTGGCGCGCCTGGCTGACCCTGGACTGGGCCAAGAAAGGCCGGGCCTTCAACTGGGACCTGCACGCGGTGTTCGGCACCTGGTGCTTGTTGTTCTACCTCTTGTTCGCCCTCACCGGCCTGTACTGGTCGTACGAGTGGTACAGCAAGGGCCTGACCCGCCTGCTGTCCGACTCGCCACACAGCGAGCGCGCCCGGGGCGGGCGCGGCGGCCCGCCGGCCAAGGGCCCGGCCCCGGTGGCCGACTACAACGCCATGTGGAGCAGCATCTACAGCGCCGCCGGCAAGGACCTTAGCGCCTACAACGTGCGCATGCCGCCCGTGGCCGGGCAGCCGGCAACGGTGTTCTACCTGCTCAAGGACTCGCCCCACGAGCGCGCCCTGAACCAGATCACCCTGGACCCGGCCACCGGCGTCATCAGCCGGCACGAGCGCTACGCCGACAAGAGCTTCAAGGCGCAATTGCTGACCAGCGTCTACGCCCTGCACGTGGGCAGCTACTTCGGCCTGGTGGGGCGCATCGTGCTGACCCTGGCCTCGCTGTGCATGCCGCTGTTCTTCATCACCGGCTGGTTGCTGTACCTGGATCGCCGGCGCAAGAAGCGCCAGATCAGGGACGCCCGCAAGGGCCTGGAACAGGCCACCGACGATACCAACGGCTGGCTGATCGGCTTTGCCAGCCAGAGCGGTTTCGCCGAACAACTGGCCTGGCAGACCGCCGGGCAATTGCAGGCCGCCGGCATCGGCGCCCGGGTCCGCCCGCTGGCCAGCCTTGGCGAGCAGGAGCTGCGCAGTGCCCAGCGGGCGTTGTTCGTGGTCAGCACCTTCGGCGATGGCGAGGCCCCGGACAGCGCCCGGGGCTTCGAGCGCAAGCTGCTGGGCCGCGAGCTGGCCCTCGACGGCCTGGAGTACGCAGTGCTGGGCCTGGGCGACCGCCAATACCCGCAGTTCTGCGGTTTCGCCCGGCGCCTGCACACCTGGCTGTCGAGCCAGGGCGCCAGCAGCCTGTTCACCCCGGTGGAAGTCGACAATGGCGACAGCTACGCCCTGCGCCACTGGCAACAACAACTGGGCCAGCTCACCGGCCATGCCCCGGTGGACCTGTGGCAGGCCCCGGCTTTCGCCAACTGGACCCTGAGCCAGCGCCACCTGCTGAACCCCGAGAGCAGCGGCTCCGGGGTCTATTTGCTGCAATTGCAACCGCCCGGCACCAGCAGCTGGCTGGCCGGCGACCTGGTGGAAGTCATGCCGCGCAACTGCCCGTGGCTGGTGGACCACTTCCTCGAGGGCCTGGGGCTTTCCGGCGAGAGCCCGGTGCAGCTCGACGGCCTGGAAGAGAGCCTGGAGCAGGCCCTGGGCAGCCGCCAGCTACCGGAGAACCGCGCCCACCTGGTGGGCCTGCATGCCCAGGCCCTGGTGGATGCGCTGGTGCCGCTGACCCAGCGCGAATACTCCATCGCCTCGATCGCCGCCGACGGCTGCCTGGAACTGTTGGTGCGCCAGGAACGCCACGCCGACGGCAGCCTGGGCATCGGCTCCGGCTGGCTCACCGAGCACGTCCAAGTAGGCGCGAGCATCAGCCTGCGGGTGCGCCGCAACAGCGGTTTCCACCTGCCGGCCGAGCCCTGCCCACTGATCTTGCTGGGTAACGGCACCGGCCTGGCTGGGCTGCGCAGCCTGCTCAAGGCGCGGATCGCCGAGGGCCAGCAACGCAACTGGCTGCTCTTTGGCGAGCGCAATGCCGAGCATGATTTCTACTGCAAGGACGAGCTGCAGGAATGGCTGGCCCGGGGCGACCTGAGTCGCCTGGACCTGGCCTTCTCCCGCGATCAGGAACACAAGATCTACGTCCAGGATCGCCTGCGCGAAGCCGCCAAGACCTTGCAACAGTGGCTCGACGACGGCGCCGCGCTCTACATCTGCGGCAGCCTGCAAGGCATGGCCTCGGGGGTGGACCAGGTGCTCAACGAGCTGCTGGGCGCCGAACAGGTCGAGCGCCTGATCGAACAAGGCCGCTACCGCCGCGACGTCTACTGACCCGCAGGAGCGAGGCTCGCCCGCGATAAGCGCGATACGGTGTGTCCAGGACACCGCGTTAGCATTCATCGCGGGCGAGCTGCGCTCCTGCCCCATGGGCCATAGGCGCGCATCAGGCCGGTTGCAGCTTGCGCTCGAACACCGCCACGCCATCGAGATCACGCAGGATCACGCTCATCTGCGCCGTCTGGCCATCGATCTGCACCTCGCCAAAGAACTGGAACCCGGCGAACGGCGAGGCGTTCTGGGTCGGCGGCGCCTTCTGGAACACCACCTCGGGGCCGAAAGTCTTGTCCAGCACGTTGGGCCCGAAGCTGCCGGCATTCAACGGGCCGGCGACGAACTCCCAGAACGGCTCGAAATCCTGGAACGCCGCCCGGTCGGGGTGGTAGTGGTGGGCCGCGCAGTAATGCACGTCGGCGGTCAGCCACACATGGTTGCGCACCCGGTGCTTGCGCAGGTAGGCCAGCAACTCGGCGATCTCCAGCTCGCGACCCTGGGCCTGGCCCGGGTCGCCGTTGGCGATGGCCTCCCAGCGCGCCACGCCGGGGCTGACCTCGCCGTCGGGCACGCCCAGGCCGATGGGCATGTCCGCCGCCACCACCTTCCACTGCGCCTGGGAATCCTTGAGCTCGCGCTTGAGCCAGTCCAGTTGCTCACGGCCGAGGAACGGCTTCTCGCCGCCGAGGTTGTCGTCGTTGGGCCCGCGATAGCTGCGCATGTCCAGCACGAACACATCCAGCAGCGGCCCGTAGCTGAGCTTGCGATAGATGCGCCCGCCACCGTCGGCGCTCTGCCGGCGCATCGGCGCGTACTCCAGCCAGGCCTGGCGCGCACGGCCCACCAGGGTCTGGATGTCCTTGACCATGTAACGCTCGTCCAGCTGCTTGCTCGGCGACCAGTTGTTGACCACCTCGTGGTCGTCCCACTGCCAGATCTGCGGCACCTCGGCGTTGAACCGGCGCAGGTTCTCGTCCAGCAGGTTGTAGCGGTAGT
The DNA here is from genome assembly GCF_002112765.1 of Pseudomonas sp. B6(2017). Taxonomy (NCBI): domain Bacteria; kingdom Pseudomonadati; phylum Pseudomonadota; class Gammaproteobacteria; order Pseudomonadales; family Pseudomonadaceae; genus Pseudomonas; species Pseudomonas sp. B6(2017). Next base: position 373,598 of record NZ_NEIQ01000005.1, read on the forward strand.
TGCCGCGATACTCGTCCAGGGTCTCGGCCACCTTGCTCTTGGCCTCGGTGGTGATATTGCGCCAGATGCGCCCACCCTCGGTGGTCAATTGAGCCGGCACCGGGCCATCGGCGTAGATGGTGTCGCCGCTGTGGATAAAAAAGTCCGGCAGGCGCAGGCGCATCGCCTCGTAGATGCGCATGCCGCCGATGTCAGGGTTGATGCCGAAACCCTGGCCGACGGTGTCGCCGCTCCAGACGAAACGGATATCCCGGCGCTGGCTCGGGGCACTGCGCAAATGGCCGAACCAGGGTTCGCTGGCCACCCCGGTGCGGGCGTCCTCGAAGGTCACTCGATAAAAAATCGCCTGGTTGACCGGCAGCCCGCTCAGGTCCACCCGGGCGGTGAAGTCGGTGCGGGCATCGGCCAGCGGCGAGACCAGGCGCCGCGGGTTGGTGAACATGCTGCGGGTGTCCCACTCCACCACCATCCGCGCCGGGCGGTCGCTGCGGCTCCAGATGATCGCCCGATCGCCCTGCAAGTCCCCGGACTGCACGCCATCGGTGAGCTTGGGCCGATCCTTGACCGAGGCGATCACCGCCGGCGCCAGGCTGGGCAGCAACATCCCCGCCCCGGCGATTTGCATGATCCGTCGACGGCCGAGGTTGAACTCGCTCATGGTGACTCCCTGACATGGTCAAAAGAGGCCACCTTAGCCAGCGCCGATGAAGGGGATGTGACAAAGACGCGCCTGGCCCGGGAGCCCCAGGCCAGCCAGCGATTAGTGCATCAAGTCTCTCAAGCTGCCTCTACGGCAGTAACGGGTGCCGATGGATTGATGATGGATTGTGTTTTGCCTGCCTGTTCGGCAATCGAGATGAACAGCACCGATGGACGCTGAAGGACTGGTTTCTTAGCTGCCTGTGCGGCAGTGAACATGGCCAAACCTCCAAAGCAGCAAGTACTCCTTTTCTTAGCTGCTTATACGGCAGTGAACTACACCGGATTGCGGACCTGTAGGAATTTTATTTTCTTAGCCGCCTATAGGGCAGTGAACCGCGGCATCCTGGCCCTGCGTGCTGCCGGCAATTTCTTAGCTGCCTATACGGCAGTGAACTCATGAGGTTCCTCCGGGCAGCCGATGGCCGTTTTCTTAGCTGCCTAGACGGCAGTGAACGAGCAGGCGTAGCGCCCAGCCGCTCACTTCAATTTCTTAGCTGCCTATACGGCAGTGAACCTATGTCCTGGCGCTGTTAGCCGACTGTTTCATTTCTTAGCTGCCTATACGGCAGTGAACGTCGCACTCTCGGTTCCGCTTGCGGGAGTTGTTTTCTTAGCTGCCTATACGGCAGTGAACCTTGTTGAGCCATATTGGCTGGTGCTGTTGACTTTCTTAGCTGCCTATACGGCAGTGAACAGGTCGCCGAAGTAGTTGCGTAGGGTGCCTGTTTTCTTAGCTGCCTATACGGCAGTGAACATGATGGGGCAAGTTGCAGGAGGGAATAAGTTTTTCTTAGCTGCCTATACGGCAGTGAACCAGGGGGCCAACGCCATGAACAGCCAAGCGCCTTTCTTAGCTGCCTATACGGCAGTGAACTTGTGTCTCCGGAAAAAAGACCGGGGCCAACATTTCTTAGCTGCCTATACGGCAGTGAACTGGTCTACCCCCTGCCTGGCATCAGCCAGTTCTTTCTTAGCTGCCTATACGGCAGTGAACAACGAAAAGCTCTCCCCTCTCGAGCTGGCCGATTTCTTAGCTGCCTATACGGCAGTGAACCGCCATGCGCTTCTCGGGCACTTTGTCGAATGTTTCTTAGCTGCCTATACGGCAGTGAACACTGTTCTCGGCGCCGATGGTGCGCGCCATCCTTTTCTTAGCTGCCTATACGGCAGTGAACTGGGGGGCCTATCAGCACGGGCTGTCCGTAAATTTCTTAGCTACCTATACGGCAGTGAACGGTTCCATCCTTGAGACATGCCGGTAGGCTTTTTTCTTAGCTGCCTATACGGCAGTGAACTAGAGCACTTTCTCTATAACCTCCTGAATTTCAAAAGAAAGACCGTTAAAGGTTGCTGCACACCCTTTTTCTGAAGCGCTTTGTAAGTCATTGATTTTACGAAGCGCTCCACGGCACCCGGAAAAAAGGGTCAGAACCAGGGCACTGTCGCACTGGAGCTCAGGCCATAGCCGTTGAACGTGCCGGGCTGTGGTTGTTCAAGCAGCGGGCCGTGGCGGATGAACAGGTTGAACAGCTGATGGCTGGTATGGCTGCGCATTACCGCGAACGGCAGGTCGCAACGTTTCGCCGCGCTGTCGGGCAGGCGCTGGCGGGCTTGGTCCTCGGTCAACCCATGGCGCTTGATCAGGCGGCGACGCAGGCGTGCCGGGCTGCTATCGACCTGTACCCGGCTGACATGGCGATGCTGCACCGGCGTCGGCACCGAGCAGGGCTGGCCGATCTGTACATGGTCACGCATGCCGGCCAGCCAATCGATGGCCAGCAACTGGCCCAGGGCCTGGCGATTGCCGTGGATGCGCAGGTGCGAGCCCAGGTGCCTGATCGGCCGCCGGGTATCGGGAAAGCTGATGCCGATATCGTTGCGCCGCAGGTCATGCAGGGCCCGATGGAATTTATTGAGCAAGGCGCTCATCAACTGCGGCTCGGGAAACTCAGGGTCCGGCAGCAGTTTCAAATCCAGGTAATGGTCCATGGCTCAACCTGCCTCGCCGAACACGCCGCCGCGAATCAGGGTGGCGATCACGAAGTGCTGCTGGTCCAGCGCGGGTACTCGATCCTTGAGCACCCAACTGTCCAGCAGGGTGTAGAAATCGTCCTGGCTGCCGCGGGGCTGGCGATAGGCCTTGCCCTGGGTGGTCACCGAACCATAGGGCTCCACGGCGATCGGCCCGTTGCTGTCGGCGCCCTGGTACCAGGTGTCGATGCTGCGCAAGGCATTGCCGACTTTCTGCGAGTGAATGCCGGCGATGTTGCCCACGCTGTACAGCGTCTTGCTCTTGTCTCCGCGCCCACGGTCCAGGATCAGCTCCTGGGACGGGAACACCTCCTGCCCGGCGCCCATGCGTGCGTAGGCAGTGATGCGCAATAACACATGCTGTTCGCCGGCCAGGCCCCGGGCAATCAAGCCAGCCAACGACTGCAAGGCCTCGCCCTGCTCACCGGCAGCGTCGAATTGGCGCAAGGACAGGCTCAGGCTGTCGAAGCGCCATTGCGTCGCCGCCTGGCCCTCCACCAGATGCTCGACCTCCACCTCGACCTGCTCGGCGCCAATGCGGTTGCGCCACAGGAAGCGGCCGTTAGCCAGGTTATGGGCATAACGGCGGGCCAATTCGCCAAAGCCATTGGCCTGGACATACCCCTGTACAGTCTCCAGCAGTTTTTGCCGGTAGGCGAAATCGTTACAGGCCGAAGGCTGGCCAGTACCGGCCAGCACCCGCAGGGTGAAGCTGACCCGCAGGGTGTCGGCATCGTGCGGCAGGGTGGCCACGTCCACGGTTTGCAGGTTGGGATGCTCGATGGCGGCATCCAGCTTGGCGGGGTCCAGCTCCTTGGCCTTGAGTCGGTTGGAAATGGTTCCGCGTACGGATTTTTCCCGCACCACCACTGGCTCCCACTGACTGCGCGACTGCCAGTCGCCGGCATGGAACAGCGCATCGGAAGGGTCCAGCTTGCGCTCGAAGGCCAGGACCGAAGCGGTTTTCAGGGCGTCATTGCTCATGTTCGAACTCCTTTGAAGTCAGTCGAAGTGCGCCAGCGATGGCACGCGGTAGTCGTTGCGACAGCGGTACAGGCCCTGGTCGCTGCGAGAGTCGGCGTACCAGAGCAATTGTTGTGGCGATTGCAAACGGTGTGGGCTGATCCACTGCCCGATGCCATAGAGGTTTTCCACGAAGCGAAAGGCCGTTTGCGAGTCGCGGGCCCGGGCCACCGTGCCCGGCGCCTGCAAGGCGGTGAGCGCGCCATAACCCACGGGGATCGGCACCAGCCAGCCGAGGTCGGTGCGGTCGTTGCGCCACTGCACCGGCCCTGAAACCTCCCCGTCTGCACCGGGGGCCACGCTGGACCAGTTGATCCGCGCCAGCGACAACCAGGCGTCCAACACCGAAGCCCCGGGTTGCCTGGTTTGCAGATCGCGATGGCGCTGCTCCAGCAGATCCTGGCGCTCCACCAGGGTGAAACCCGGCAGCAGGCGCAACTTGGCCTGGTAGAACAACGCGTCCCGTGCCTCTTCATCCCCCGTCATGGGGATCGAATAGGGCTGTTGCTGGCCCTGGGGGGCACGGGAGGGAATCAGGCTGCCGCCGGCAATACGCATCTGCAGCAAGAGCTCCCGCACTTGGCGGGCGACGGTGCTTCGCTGGTCGTCAAGGGCCTGGCTCTGGACCGCGAATACCAGGCTGATGCGCAGATGGACCCGCCCTTCCTCGACAATCGCGGCGGTGCTGCCATCGCGATTGAGGGGATTGCGAGTCAGGCGCAGGGTGTTGACGAAATCACCAGCGGTGACCTGTTCTTCGTGATCGTGGACCACCACGCCCACCGCGTTGAATTGCAGATCCAGGCCCGCATCGACCGTCTTGCGTTCCAGGGCCCACATCAGCCCGAGAAAGGCGGTGATCGACGGAAAGCCATGGGTCAGCGGGCTGGAAAGGCTGTTGGCGTTCTGTACTTGCAGGTGAGGGATGACCAGCAGGTGCTCGAAATGTGGGCACTCAGCCATGGCGCACCTCCTGCTCCACCACCTCACGGGTAGCGCATGAGATCTCGGCATCGACCACCGCCTGCCGCGCCCAATGCGCCTGTTCGGTATCGCCCACCGGCAGGCCCCGTTGCAGCAGGATGGCATTCAACCAGTGGCCGAAACGCTGGGCGATCTCGTCCGGCCAACGGCGTTGGGCGAAGGCCGCAGCGAAGGCTTGGTCCGCGTCCTGGTGGTCATCAGCCGATGCCAACTGCGCGCGTTGCGGGTCGAGCCAGAGTTGTTCGCACAGCGGCAGCTGGCAGTGCCGGTCACGGCTCCAACCAGGAGGTAAAGAGGCCCGCAAGCTCAGGCCAAAGGCCGCCAACGCCCGGCCCAGGGCGCGCTCTATACGTTCACGTTGAGCCCGAGTGCGCAGGCTGCGCGCCGGATCGGCTTGCAGCAGGAGGCAGAGGGCCTCGATCAGCTCGCCCATGTCTTCGAAACGCCGCAGGCGACTGAACACCGACTCCAGGTGCAGCAGGTTGCCCGGATGCTGCTGGCGCCATTTAGGGGGCAAGGACGCCAGCAAGTAATTCACTCCGCCACGCTCACTGTTGAGCTGGCTGATGTTTTGCGGCTTGGTCCCGCCGAGCTTGCGTATCACCAGTTGTGGATAGTCGCGATAGATTCCGTCGTGGGCTTGACGCTGGCGCCGGGCCTGGCGCGCCGCCTGGTTGCGCTCCCCAAAACGTGCATCGTTGATATCGGCATGGACCGCATGGACCAGGCTGCTGGGAAACATCGGTTGCAACAGTTCGAAACCGGCATCGTCGCCAGGCTCGCCCGACACACACCAGAACACCTGCTTGGCCATGGCGTGGGAACTCAAGGTCTGATGGGGGCGAACCAGGCCCTTGAAGGCTTCGGCCCAACTTTGCGCCAGGGCCGGGTCCGGGCTCAGGGCGGCCAACAGGTCGGCATCGTCCTCCAGCAGCCAGTCCAGTAGCCGACGTTGCTCCACCTCCAGCTTGAGGAACTTGTAGACATCCAGCGCGGCGGCGTTGCCGACGATGTCCTGCGCGTAATCGCTGCCCAGCATGTGGCTGCCGACTTCCCGGTGCCGCGGCAATGTTTGCGGAGCGACATGCAGGCTGCTGCCGCGAGCGTCGGGATGGGTGGCCTTGAGCACATGGGTGACGGCCTGGATCTGCCCTACTCGACGGGCCGCGTCGGCGAGCCAGGTGGCGTATTCATATTTTGCGGCGCTGAGTGCATCACTGGCCTCAGCGCCTTTCGGTTTTGCGTCTCGCCGTTCCTGGATGAAAGCGTTGATGGTGTGGCGAAACAGCCTGGAGCGTATTGCCGGGTTCGTTCCTTGATTCATGTCCCTTCCCTGTAGAGCGCTTGTCGATGACAAGTCCGTGACAATCCTTGATGGCTCTTGGCCACCAAGGGTTTTAGCAACCTGCGATTGTGCCTTCAAGAGACCGATGCCCCTGAACAGAGGCAGTGGCTCAAGCTCTTGAGGCAAACCCCAGCACCGGATGAAAGCGCCAACCCTGGGGACTGACGCTCAGCTTGACCGTGGTGAAGCGCTCGGCGCAGGTCCGCAACGGCAGGCCTTGGATCGCCGCCTGTTCGTTCAGCAATGACAACAGGTCATGCTGGCCCCAGGGGCTGATACCTGGGGCGGACACCCCTTGCAGGTCGATGTTCTCCAGCAACCGCTGGGCCGGCAGGTACAGCTCCGCCGCGCCGGGCTGCTCATGAATGCGGTGCAGGACCAAGCGTTCTTCATCGTCATCGGGCAACCACAGCAACTCTGTCTCCCTGATGGTGTTTTCACGAAAAGGCTGTTGCTGGGGCAAGGCCCAGGTCAGGGCCGCCCTGGGGTATTGCCAGGCACAGGCCGCGTCCAGATCGAAAGCCACAGGCTTGACCCCGCGTGGGGTCGGTTGGCCTGCGCGGCTGCGATCCTTGGGCAACATCTGTGCGCTGAGCCGCGCCTGCTCCAGGTCCACCAGGTTGTGCCGCGGGCGCCACGCCTGGCTGGCCCTGGGCTGGATGCGCGGGCGCGCGCTGAGCTCCTGGAAGTCGGCCGGATCCAGCAGCTGCCCAAGGCGATGGCTGACCAGGCGCATGGGGTGATCCGCTTGGCGGCTGTCATGCTCGAAACCCGGGCGGATGAACGCTGCGGCTCCAGGTTGTTCGAAATGCCGCAGGTTGCTATCGAAGATAAACATGTTGGCGTGCCGGCATGGCTGCTGGCGGTGGCGCTGTACCCGCCCGGCCAGTTGGATCAGCGAGCGCATCGATGAGGGTTCGACCACTGCCCAGTCGTAGTCATGGTCGCGCCCGACTTCAGTGACCGGCGACCCCAGCACCACGAACAGATGTTCCTCTTCGGGGTACTGGTCGAGCAGCTGGCGGATCTGTGGTTGGTCATAAACCGCACCCGGCTGGCGACGGTCCAGACAGGTGTCCAACTGCGCCTCGATGGCCGAGCGCAGCAGCAGGGGGAACCGCGAGTGGTAGACGCACAGATGAATGCGCTGGCCGGCAGGTGCACCGAGAGCGAACAGGGCCAGGGCGACATCGAACAGCGGTTCGATATTGGCCATGCGCACCAGGCCAAAACTGACGCGCTTGCCACTGCGCGGACACACCTCGGCATGCCGGGCATGGGCCTGCAACATCGTGGCTCGCACCTGCTCGGCGAACGCCCGGCGCATGTCCGCCACTGGCTGCGCGCCAATGCTCAAGGCGACCAGTTCGCCACGCCGCCTGGGCTCGATACGCCCGAGCGCCTGCACCCGCTGGTCGACGAAGGCCCGATGCTGTTGGCTGAAGGTCTCGGCGTCGTGGCAGTTGAAAGGCTGGGCCGTGAACTCATCGACCCACAGGCAAGGGATCTCATCAGGCGTGTCGAGTTCTCCACGATTGCGCCGATAGTGCCGGCGCCCGGCGCCATAGGCCTGGAACATCCCCTGCACCAGGGCCGCCGGCAGGGTCGCCGACGACAACAGCACCCGCGTGCCCAGCAAACCCGCCCAGTACACCAGGCGCGTCAGGGCCGGCAGGTCGGCGAGGTCGAAATCATCCAGTTCATCGAGCACCAGATCGCTGCTGAGCAAGCGCAACATCGGCGCAATCTGCCGCCCGGCCCTTTGCGCCTCGGTGGCGGGCATCAAGTGATCGATGGTGCAGACCAGCATGGGCGCATTGAGCAATACGGAGATCTGGGGCTGGTTCACCACCTTGGACAACAGGCCGTGGACGGCCAGCGAGCCCTCGTAGCGCACATGGCTGTCTTCTTCGATCAGCGCCTGGGCCGAAGCCGAACCGCTGGCTTCGGCCCGGGCCTGGTAATGCTCGAACAACGCCCGGCTGGCGCAGCCGCCAACCCGGATGGCCAGGTCGTCGTCCCCCAGGTTCAGCAGCTGGCGGTAGCTGTTGCCGGTCTGCAAGGTCAGGCTGCGCAGCCCCAGGGCGAAGGTACAACGCATGCCGGCCTGGGGGTCGGCCAGGGCATGCATGATCCGTGCGTTGGCCAGGGTCTTGCCGCATCCGGTAGAGGCCATGTTGACGATAAAGGCCCCTTGTCGCTGCGACTGACTACGCAGACCGGTGGCCGCATCCACCGCCTGATCCTGCCAAGCAAAACGCCCGGAGCCACTGCGTTTGCACAAGCCTGCATGACGCGCCAAACGCGGCAGGTGCCGCTCGAAATCGGGCAAGCCATGGACGATGCTGCGGGTCATGCGAGCAACCCCGAGCAAGTGTTCATCCAGGGGCTGCTTGAGCTGGCCGTCGCTATGGGTATTGGCGAACACCAGGCCCTGGTCATCGCCCCTGACTCGCTGATTGGACTCCGGCGGCAGGCTGGAATAGTGATGATCACCCAGCATCAGGCTCATGCGTGCCAGGTGCATCACATAAGGGTTGTCCAGCCAATCGCCATGCCCGGGTTTGGCCTGCAGCACCAACAATCGCTGGGCGATCTTGGCCGCCTGGGCCCCCCACTGGGGATAGACCACGGGCAGGCCGTGCTCGAACTGCCAGAACGCCTCGACCTCGTTGAGCGGCGCCGAACGACTGCACTCGTTCCACTCGTGGGTGATGCCCTCGATCAGGTTGTCCAGCATCGCGGGATTGAAGCGGGCGGACTTCTTGCCCAGCCATGACTGCTCACCATCACCGGCCTCGTTCCAGCTGGGCAGCGTCGGCAAGCGATGATGGCTGACCACCAGCCAAGCCACGGCAGCCGCCAAGGGCGCGAGCTGCTTGAATGGCGGCGTCGTGGCATCGAGCCCATCCCGCTGAAAACGCCCGGCAGCCAGCCAAGCCTGATCATCCTCGGCACTGGGCGAGGCCAAGCGCCGGAGCCAGGTGGAGTCATCGTCCGTCCCGACAAAAGCCAGGAACAGCCGCAGCGATACCCACTCATGGCGATACAGGTTGTGTTCCAGGCTGCGCCGCCGCAGCTTCTGCTGGAAGGCCCGGCTGGCCTTGCCCAAGTCATGCAGCAGCGCCGCCAACTGCGCCAGCAGCGAGATGTCTTGGGCGGTGTGCCAGCCCTTGTTCGCGACACGACGCGACAAGCCTGGAGTTCGAGCGCGTTTGCAATGAAGTGTTGTTTCTAGAGTCGCGGAGTTGATGTCTTCCATGAAATACAACCGCCTGCTGCATCATCCATTGAGCGCTAGCGGTTATAAGCAATGTCCGATTGTTCGTCCATGGCGTATTGGAAGTTCAAATAGAGGGCATGAAGGCACGCCCCAAACCCCGGCAAACAGCAAGCAGCCCCTGCTGGCGCCAGGGTTTGCGGGCACAAGGCCAAGGTAAAACAAACGTTATGGCCAGCTGCGCACGGGCCCATAACTGAAGATCCTGGCCGGCAGATTCCGGGCTCTCCAAGGCGTCCCGCTGATGAAGTCGAACACCGGGTACTGGGGCGAGAAAGCGCCCCAGCGGGAGCAAGCTCCCTCGCCACAGGTGGTGCGTATTCAGTCAGAGGAAAGACGATGGCCATCGAGCAAGGCATCCACCACGCCGCGAGCCATCTCCACCGAATGCACCAGGGACCAGATCAACCCACGCTCGACGCCGCTGGCCTGCTCGGTGATCTCATCGGACACCTCCTCGGCGGCCTTGAGCAGCATGGACACATGGACCAGGGCCTCCTCGGCGCTGATGCCGGAGCGGACGTTGAACAATGAATCGCGCCCCACCGCTGCGGCGACCGTGGGTTTAAGCGTCCGGATCAGCGAACCGGTACGGGTGTTCACCAGCGCATGGAGAATCACCTCGTTGGCCCGGTCATGCTCCGGGTTGCGACGTGAAACAGAAGAGAAAACGGGTGGATCGGGAACGAGCTTTTTCATGGTGGCACTCCTGACTATGGAGCTTTCACCCATCGCTGCTAAACGGAGGGTGGCAGCTGGACGCGGGTTAGCAGACCAGGCAGTCAGGCAAGCCCAGCGCACCCGAAGGTGCCCCGCGTACAGCTGCCATAACGCATTGACCAGCATTCGCATGCTGGTCGGATGGAGATGGAGCTTGGCGTGCCTGAGTTTGGTCGGGCTGCTAAACCCGGTCACTGATGATCAGTGACGACCGGAGACTAGCCAGCAGATTCTTCAGGCACAAGCGCACTGGAGTCTCTCGGAAACCCCTTACAAAAGAAAGAGATTTGGATGGGTTTTGAGCCTGTCGAAGGTTATGAAAAGGCCACAAAATCTTCGACGGATTCAAGATCCAGGCGGCCGCTACGCGCCCGTGCGCAGCCTTCGGCAGCGGCTACACAAAGCGAGTCTGTAGCCGCTGTCGAGCCGGGGCGAGGCTGCGACAAGGACCGCAAGGCCTTCAGCGGATTCAAGAACCAGGCGGCCGCTGCGTGCCCGTACGCAGCCTCCGGCAGCGGCTACACAAAGCGGGGCCAAACACGCACACCCCACCCCGCGATGCGCCGCCCGGTAGGGCGCGCCGTGGGGCTGGTGATCTTGACCCACCCGCCCCCTGGGGAGGCCGAGTGCAGGTGCTTATCAGGGGAATGGCGCGCAGCGCCCCTCGACGCAGTCGAGGACATCGCTGGAAGCGATGCCCCCTGAGAAGTACCGGAACGAGGGAACCCGAGCGCAGCGAGCGGCCGGACGTGGGGCAAGACCTTTTGGTTCCTTTTGTGTCGACTGACAAAAGGGACTCGCCGTAAGGGCGAAACCGCCAGCCGCCACACCCGCAGCGCCGGATATACATGCAACCCCCAGGACACCTGGCCGGCTACCAGGCCGCCAAGCCCCAAGGCCGATCCTACAAAACTTGCAGAACCGTCTAGCTTGCCACCCACACCCCCTCCCCCCATGCTCCCCATTCGCCCAAACGGCGACCGGGTTTGGCGACCTGGAACTCAGCTACGAACAGATACGCTTGCACCGCTTATCTACGACGGAGCCTTCGCCATGACTCATCAATACATCCCCATCACCGGCATCGACTGCACCATCCCCTGCCTGTTCATCGACAAAACCGCCCCACTGGACGTCCTCCACGCCAACGGCACCACCCGCCTGCTGGCCATCACCCAGCTGTTCGAAAGCCTCTCGCGCACCGAGCTGAAACACGCCGACCACACCGACCTGCAACACATCGCCCATGTCGCCGCTATCCTCCTGCGCGACAGTTGCGACCTGCTAGGCGTGATGGGCTGGCGGCTCCAGGCCTGAACCGAATACGCTCCGCCCCCGACAGGGTGCGGAGCATCCTCATGGCGCAACGCCCTCCAACACCTGCCTCACCCCCAACAACAAAAAAAAATGCCCCGGATACAACCAATAGGCCCACCGCCGCATCGCCGGCACCCACCCTCCACCACGCATCCCC